>JBBDXQ010000124.1:0-10644 GCA_040902265.1 Anaerolineales bacterium | reverse complement strand
GCCCCAAGCTGCTGCTCATGGATGAGCCATCCATGGGGTTGGCCCCCCTCCTAGTGGAGAGCATTTTCCAGACCATCAAGGACATCAACAAGGAAGGCACTACCATCCTTTTGGTCGAGCAGAATGCATCTATGGCCCTCTCCGTGGGGCACCGCGGCTACGTGCTGCAGACCGGCCAAATCGTGCTGAGCGAGACGGCCGCCAAGCTGGCCAAGAACAAGATGGTGCAAAAGGCCTACCTTGGCATGGATTGACAGCCAATGTTGCTATGCTTTTACACGCCCCGAATAAAAATAGCGCCCGCTATGGCGCGATTTTCCATTTGGAGCGTTTGACTACCTGTCTCTCAGTTCCAGGCTGTTATTCCACTACAATCCGCCAATGCTCATTCTGAGCGCCGCAGAAGTCCGGCAATCTTTGCCCATGAGCGAAAATATCGCAGCCATGAAGCGGGCACATCCAGCGCCTGCCTTTGCTGGAACGGGCTGGGATCGTCTCCCATTGGGCTGGCCTTTATGAGGTGACTCCGGATTCGCACCCGATTTTTGGCATCACGCCCGTAGCCGGTTTCTATGTCGTGGCTGGCTTTTCCGGGCACGGGTTCATGCATGGGCCGGTTGCCGGCAAGCTGATATCCGAGATCATTCTGGATGGCCAGTCGCACACCGTGGACGTATCTATGCTAACGTTGGATCGATTTAGCAATCATGGGCAAATCACCGAATATAACGTTGTCTAGTTTGTCTGGAATGAAAATTTTCTAGTTACCTTTTACTATTTACCAATTCCCCTCTCAAGTGGTATCCTTAACCTTGTTTCCAATTCGCCAACCATAGGGGTTGAACGGGGTCTAGGGGTTCGAGGGACTTGTAAATGAAAGAAGCTACGATAAGCGAACTGCAGAAGGCGATCGAAGGTCTTCACAAGGCGAAAGCCAAATACAAAGAGAAAATTGCCGTACAGGAAACCCTGCCAAACGGTTCGTCTTGGGAAGGTGACGTTTTTGTCTTCGAGTTGGTGTACGACAACAAACACGATTCGGCTACCAAAGAAGAGATTGCCGAATGGCGGCTCCCCGGTCCCAGCGCCACCGCCTTGAAAGCTGCCGAGGACCGTGGCCTGAAGATCAGGAAAGCTTTGCAGACCTCTCACCCGCAAAATGTGGGTCCTTTCCATAAGCCCAAACTGGCTTACGCCTGGTCTACACCTAAAAAGAAAAGCACCGAGCGAAAGTTCTACGCCATCCTGCATGCCGGCCCGGTAAAATCAGCCGCAGATGCAGTCAAGACGGCCATGGCTGCCAATGAGCGTCAGAAATAAGAAGGTAGCCTAATCCCAGTGTCCGGGTAGATTGATCGCATAACCAAGCTGTAAAAGAAAGCGAACCTTTGGCTCGCTTTTTTTTGTTTGTCTCTTCCAGGCTCTTCGCCAAGGCAAACTCCCAGGCTCCCCCGCGCCCATGCACCCACGCTCTCGTTTGCCAACGCAAGCTCTGTTAAAATCGCCACATGCCCAACGCCGAGATCCTCACCATAGGCACCGAGTTGCTCCTCGGCGAGATCGTGGATACCAACACCCAGTTCCTGGCGCGGCAGTTGCGCGAAGCCGGCGTTGACCTCTTCTATACCGGCACCGTGGGCGATAACGAAGCCCGCATCGCAACCGCCGTGCGCTACGCGCTCAGCCGCTCACAGATCCTGCTGTGCACCGGCGGCCTGGGACCCACTGTCGATGACGTCACCGAGAAGGCATCGCCCGCGCCTTGGGGCTCGAATTAGTCTTCCACCAAGAGCTCTGGATACAAATCCAGGAGCGTTTCGCTCGCTTCAAACGCAAACCTAGCGAGAACAACAGACGCCAGGCCGAGCTGCCCCAAGGCGCTATCGCCATCCCCAACGCGGTGGGCACCGCCCCCGGTTTCCTGGTAGAGCACGGCGATGGTGTCGTGGCTGCCATGCCCGGTGTGCCCAGCGAAATGAGGTATATCCTCGAGCACGGCATCCTTCCCTATATTCATGACCGTTTTGGCAAGGGCGCCGTTATCCGTACGCGCATCCTGCATATCGCTGGCATCGGCGAATCTCTGATCGATGAGAAGATCGCCGACCTGGAGCGCCAGGCCAATCCCACCGTGGGCCTGGCCGCCCATGCCGGTACGGTGGACGTGCGCCTCACCGCCAAGGCTCCCAGCCCCGCGCAGGCTGCTGTCATGTTGGCCGAGCTGGAAGCTCAGGTGCGGCAGCGCCTCGGCGATTGGATCTTTGGCGCTGACGGTGAAACCTTGGCTAGCGCCGTGCTAGCCCAGCTGGCCACCCAAAACCTGACCCTGGCTGTCATCGAAAAAGGGCTGGAAAGCACGCTCATCCAATCACTCACCGGCCAGGGGTCTGCTTTTGTAGGCGGGGAGCTACTCCAAACGGAAAGCCCTGGCATATCGCTCAGCGATGAAGCCGCCCGTTACGCAAAAGAACTGCCTGCCGATCTTGTCCTAGCAGTCGAGCTACACAGCCATCAAACTTCTCAGCAGGTAGAGTTGGTCCTCGTAGGACTGGGACACACAGTCTCCTCTTCACTCTCTTATGGCGGCTCTAGCCAACAGGCAATTGACTGGGCCGTAAACCTTGCCCTCAGCATGCTGCGCCGCGAACTTATGAGTAGTCATCGCCCGCTTGAATCCAAGGGCGCAACAAAGTAAACTAAGGCTATCCCGAAAGGATCTCACTTGGCACAAAAAGCAGACGTTTTATTCACCAATGCCCAGGTCCTAACAATGGATGAGGGGTTAACCCAATTCGAAAGCGGCGCCTTAGCCGTACGGGGTGACAGCATCCTGGCCGTGGGTCCCGAAGCGGAGCTGCGCAAGGAATATTCCGCCGCGGAGACCATCGATTGCCACGGCAATGTGCTCATGCCCGGCTTGGTCAACGCACACACTCACGTACCCATGACCCTGCTGCGCGGCCTGGCCGACGATCTGCGCCTGGATGTATGGCTGCTGGGCTACGTAATGCCTGTCGAGCGCCAATTCGTCAACCCCGAATTCGTGCGCCTGGGCGCTTCCATTGGCTGCGCTGAATTCATCCGCTCCGGCATCACCTCTTTTGCGGATATGTACTATTTCGAGTCCTCAGTGGCTGAAGCCACCGCCGCTGCCGGCTTGCGCGCCGTGTGCGGGCAAACCGTGATGCGCTTCCCCACTCCCGATGCAGCCTCCTACGAAGACTCGCTGGCCCTCACCCGCGTCTTTATTGAGCAATGGCTAAACCACCCGCTGATCGTCCCGGCGGTCTCACCCCACGCACCCTATAGCTGCACTGAAGAGATCCTGCGCGCCACCGCGGCCCTGGCGGTTGAATTTGATGTGCCGCTGCACACCCACCTCGCCGAAACCGCCTACGAAGTTAAGAACGCCCGCCAGGATTGGGGCATGCCGGTGGTGCCCTATGTGAAAAAGCAGTCCATCTTTGATGCAAAAGTGCTGGCAGCCCATTGCGTGCATGTCGACGTCGGCGAGATCAACACTCTCAAGCACCACAAAGCCGGCATTGCCCACAATCCCTCGTCCAACCTCAAGCTGGCCTCCGGCGCGGCCCCGGTCGCCGAAATGCTCAAAGCCGGGCTTAATGTCGGCATCGGCACCGATGGACCGGCTTCTAACAACGACCTCGATATGTTCGAGGAGATCCGCCTGGCGGCTTTCCTCTCCAAGTTCCACACCAACGATCCAACCTCCCTGCCGGCCTACACCGCCCTGCTAATGGCCACTCGCCTGGGCGCGCAGGCCATGCACATCGGCCACCTCACCGGCTCTCTGGAGCCCGGCAAACGCGCCGACGTGATCCTGGTGGATATCCACCAGACTCACAACATGCCCCACTTCCGCCGTGACCCGAAAAGCGTCTACGCTCAGATCGTCTACGCCACCAAATCGACGGATGTGAGTGACGTGATGGTCAACGGCGCCTGGCTGATGCGCGACCATCAATTGCTCACCCTCAACGAAGCCGAAATGTTGGAGCAAGCCGCCAGTTTAGCCAAAGAAGTAGACACCTTCCTCATTACCCGTGAATCCTCTGTGCTTTCCAAGCTGGTAGCCATCGGCAGCGCCACCCAGGAAGAAAGCTTCGAAGTCCAGGTCAAGGTGAAGATCTCAGACCCCGCTTCGATCCTGAAGGCGCTGAAGACCTCCGAAATCCAGATCATCTATGAGCGCCACTATCGCGAATACGATACCTATTTCAAATTCGTGGGAGAGCAGAGCATCTTGCGCTACCGCGAGGATGAATTCATCGATAAGGATGGCGGCGTAGATCAGATCCGTTACCGCCTGACCCTGATGGGCGAGCCTCACGAGCGCGAATTCCCCAGCGACGTGATGCTTTCCCGCAGCCGCTACCTGGCGCCTGCAAACCAAAGCTTGCGCTTCTATCGCGAATATTTCCAACCCAGCGAGGAGATCCAGGTGGTCAAAGACCGTGTGCGCTGGCTGGTGCGTTTCAAGGACACCGAGTTCTATGTAAACCTGGACCGCATGGACAAGCCCGACCTGGGCTACTTCATCGAAGTCAAGAGCCGCACCTGGAGCCGCAAGGACGCCGACCTCAAGTCCATCCTGGTCCTGGAGTTGGTCGAATTTTTGGGCGTTTCCACCACCGAAACCGAAGCTCGCGAATACGTGCGCATTGCCGAGGAAAACCGCTAATTTCGAAATTTAACTAACAAAGCTGGGTGACGCATGCGTTGCCTCTACTTTTTCTTTTAGATGAGTAGGGAGAATAGTGAAATGCAATCCGCTGCCAAAGACGTGACCGTTACCTGAAAGAAGTCCCAAAAGAAAGACAGGAAGCCCTGGCTAAGTTGCGCGCCTTAATCCTCAAGCATCTGAAGGGCTTCGAAGAATCAATGGCGTATGGGGGACCTTGCTATTCACGCAATGGGGTAGTGGAAGTAGGATTCGCTAGCCAGAAACGAAGCATAAACGTATACATCCTGCGCACGGACGTAATGGAAATTCACCGGTCTCTGCTCAAGGGGATCAGTGTCGGGAAAGGAGCCATTCGCTTCCCCAAACCCGAAAAGATCGACTTCCAGGTCGTGGAAAGCATGCTGCGGGCGACCAACGACTCTGAAGGATCGGTCTGCTAACCCCTTAGTATGAGTCGTCGTTGCGAGTAGAGATGCGACCCTCCCCAAAAATTTCGTTGCCTTGACATGCGTTGTCCCCCAGCGATATGCAACTTTCTACCGCCTCATCCATCCACTGACCGACAAGCTTTGCGTGCATCCCATCTGGAGGCTATAATCGTTTCTTAGGCATATGCATAACCGTGGGAGCTCCCTCTGAGCGACGACCAGTCCACCCGAAACTTGGATTTTAAAGAAGGTGGCACCAAGTACACCCAACTCAAGAAGGGTGACACCTTGCTGGATCGCTACGAGATCCAGGAAATCGTTGGTATGGGTGGCATGGGCGCCGTTTATCGCGCGCGTGACACGAACTTCAAGGCTATCCGCCTGGTGGCGGTCAAAGAAATGATGAGCCAGGTCACCGATGTGGCCATCCGCCGCAATATCTTCCAGATCTTTGAGCGCGAAGCCAACATCCTGGCCACCCTGCGCCATCCCACCATCCCCCGTATTTACGATTACTTCACTATCGCCGAGCGCGCCTACCTGGTGCTCGAATTCATTCATGGCAAGAACCTGGAGCAGCTTCTCAGCGAAACGCAGGACTTCTTTCCCGAAGAACAGGTGCTCACCTGGGCGATCGAACTCTGCGATGTGCTGGACTATCTCCATTCACACAAGCCAGAACCCATCATCTTCCGCGATGTGAAGCCCTCCAACATCATGAACACCTTGCAGAACCACATCGCCTTGGTGGATTTTGGCATCGCCAAGGTGTTCGAGTCGGGTTCAAAGAACACCATGGTCGGCACTCAGGGATATTCCCCGCCCGACCAATACCGCGGGGAGGCTACACCAAAGGTGGACATCTACGCGTTAGGCGCCACCCTGCATCACATGCTCACCTTGCGTGACCCTCAGTTGGAAGCGCCTTTCTCCTACGGGGAACGCCCTATTAACGAGATCAATCAGAATGTCACCAAGGAATTCGCCGCGGTGGTTGAGCGCGCCCTGGAGTATAAACCCGAGGACCGTTACGAAAGCGCGGCGGAGATGAAAGAAGCGCTGATCAACGTGGCGCGAAAAACCGGCACCCTGCTCAACCTCAGCGTGCCCACCAGCAGTAGCGCCATCCGCGGGGTCACCATTAAGCCGTTGTGGACCTTCGAGTGTGAAGATGAACTGCGCGGCGCGGCCACCTACCACGATGGCAACCTCTATATCGGCTGCTACGACAACAACTTATACGCCTTGGATGCAGCCAACGGCCAATTCAAATGGAAATACGCCACAGATGGGGGCATACCCGGCAAGCCGGCCATCTTCGATGGTAATGTGTATTTTGGCTCTGAAGATAAACGCCTCCATGTGGTGTCCACCCGCTCCGGCAAAGTGGTCTGGAGCCATTACACCGATGGGCCTGTGCGCTCTTCGCCACGCATAGCCGAAGGCCATGTCTTTGTGGGTTCCGACGATGGCTATTTACATGCCGTCAACAGCGCCAATGGCCGCCTGGCCTGGAAAGCTGAAGCTGGCTCCCCGGTACGCTCGACGCCTTTCGTTAGCAGCGAATATGTTTATTTCGGCTCGGAATCTGGCGATTTTGCCTGCGTCGATTTCCGCGGAGATGTGCGTTGGCGATTCAAAGCCAAGCGCGCCATCACCTCCTCCCCAGTCGTGGCGGATGGCGTGGTGTACTTTGCTTCAATGGATAGCACGCTCTACGCCCTGGACGCCAATTCCGGCTGGGCGGTCTGGCGTTTCCGCCTGGGCAAAGGATCCATCTCCACGCCGGCCCTGGCCGGCTCCCTGCTGTATACCGGAGCAGCAGACCACATCATCTACTGCATCGACACGCGTTCGACCAAGGAGATGTGGCGCTATACCACCGACCATCAGGTGACCGGCTCACCCATCTTGCACCGTGACGCGTTGTATTGCGGCTCGGTGGATGGCAATCTCTACTGCCTGGATGCGACCAGCGGGCGTTTGCGCTGGCGCTTCCAAACCCAAGGGCCTATTACCGGGACCCCGGTAGCCCATGAAGACGTTGTATTTATCGGCTCCAGCGACAAAAAGATCTATGCATTCCTGGCTTAAGGACGACCGCACCCGATGAAAAATTTTCTCCGCCGCCTGTTGAAAAAACCTGCTATCAGCTCCGAGCCCGCCATCAGTAACGCGGCCACCGCGCCATTGAGCGAAGACAAGGTCTGGGATCTGCTCGAGCACAAAGACCAGGGCAAGTTCGCCCACCTCATCGTCGGCAGTGCGCTGGACCCCGGCCAAAGGCGTGAAAATAATGAGGACGCTGTCTTGTGCGTCAACGCCGCTCTGGGCGGCGCCGATGCCCTGCCCTTCGGACTGTTTGCCATCGCCGATGGCATGGGCGGCCACCGGAACGGGGAGTTGGCCAGCGAAATGGCCGTGCGCGCCGTGGGGTCTTATTTAATGAGCAAGCTTTATAAACCGCTATACGGCCCCGAACCACACCCCGCGCAGGAAACCCTGCAGGAACTCATGGAAACCGCCGTCCACGAAGCTCACCGCGCCGTAAAGAAGGCTGCCCCCGGCGGGGGATGCACCCTGACAGCAGCCCTGATCGTGGGCAGCCAGATGGCCATCGCCCATTTGGGAGACAGCCGGGCTTACGCTGTTTATCGCGATGGGCGCATCGAGGTGCTAACCAAAGATCATTCCCTGGTCAAGCGTCTGCAAGAGATGGGGCAGCTTACAGAAGAAGAAGCCGCGGTGCACCCCCAGAAATCGGTGCTTTACCGCGCTCTGGGCCAGGGCGCCACGGTCCAGGCCGATATTTTTACGTCCTCCCTGCCTACCCCGGGCTACCTGCTGATCTGTTCCGATGGCCTGTGGGGTGTCGTCTCTGAGGATGATATCCAGCGCATCGTCAACGCCACTTCGTCTCCTTACTTGGCCTGCCAACACTTGGTGGAAGCCGCCAACGCCGCCGGAGGCCCGGATAATATTTCGGTGGTGCTGGTGCGAGCGGTCTCTTAGGGGAGTATGGCCACACATCACCTGGATAACTTCTACGCCCGGCTCGGCGTTCGTAAAACAGCGGCTGAAGAAGAGATCCAAACAGCCTACCGCCTGGCTGCGCGCAAATTCCATCCCGACACTAACCAAAACAACGGGGCCAGCGAATTATTCCTGCTGGTGCAGGAAGCCTACAACGTCCTATCCGATGCCGAACAGCGCCGGGTCTACGACTCCACCCTGCCTGCCGAACTCGACGATCCGCCCGCCCTTATGGTCAATACGCTCTACAGCCGTCCCCAGATCACCCCGGGAGAGCCGGAGCAAGTTATCTATGTGTTGCTGGACTTGATGGCCGCCGAGGCGCAACGCCACAATAAGCCACCTCTAAACGTCTGCCTGGTGCTGGATACTTCCACATCCATGGCAGGCGCTCGACTCGGTCAGGTGATTAAGGCCGCCACACAGTTCATGGAGCAGTTGGAGCCGCAAGACCTGCTCTCTGTCGTGGCCTTCAATGATCGCGCCGAGGTCGTGATCCCAGCGCAACGCGGCCGGGATCTGGCCCGCCTGCGTTCGCGCATCAGCACTATACAGACCCGCGGCGGTACTGAGATTTTTCACGGGCTCCAGGCCGGGTTCAACGAAGTGCAGCGCAATATGCACCCCAACTCGATCTCGCACATTGTCCTCATCACGGATGGCCGCACCTACGGCGACGAGGAGGCCTGCCTGCTGTTGGCTGCCCAGGCTGCTAACCTCGGCGTGCCTCTCTCCGCGGTGGGTATTGGCGAGCAATGGAACGAGGATTTCATTGACCAATTAGTCGCCAAAGCCGGTGGCAGCAGCCTATATGCTGATCGAAATGTCGAGATCCAGTCCCTGTTGGAACGCAGGTTTACCGGGTTGAACCAAAGCTTTGCCAATAACGTCAAGATCCACTACGAAGCCGGCAGCCACAACAAGCTGATCTACGCGTTTCGCTTGGCGCCTGATCTGGGCATGTTGTCTGCCGAGTCCCCCATCTTCCTGGGTTCAGTGCCCATGGAAGGCAGCCTGAGCGTGCTGCTGGAATTCGATGTGAATGCCACCCGCGCCCGAGATGGGGAGATCTTCCTGGCGGAGGGGGAGCTTCGCCTGGAAATTCCCAGCCGCACGATGCCGGCCGCTAGCGCTCGCTTCCAATTCAGCCGGCCGGTGAGGTCCGCTTCCAAGCCCGAGGCGCCTCCCCAGGCGCTGATCAACGCCATCGGCAAGCTCTCGCTCTACCGCATGCAGGAGCGCGCCCGCGAAGAACTGGAGGCTGGCGACCTCAATGGCGCGGCCAAGCGCCTGCGTATGCTTGCTACCCGACTTTTATCTTCCGGAGAAAAAGGCCTGGCGCGCACTGTATTGTTGGCAGCTGAGGATCTAAAGAACAGCGGTATTCTGGATGAGAAATCAGGAAAGCAGATAAAATACGGAACACGGGCTTTGATCGATAATTTTGGCACTTCCAACCAGCAAGGCAATCCCAGCAGCCGGAGGCGCAGCAGGCATTGAACACGACATGTCCCCAGTGCAGCCTTGAACAAAATCTGGAGAACATCACCTGCAGTAACTGCGGGTCTAAGTTGCTGGGAGACAGCGGCGGATCGCCTACCATGTCATTCGCATCTGGAGGAACGGTTACCGCCCGCCTCGACGAACCAACCCAATTGCCGGCGAAACCGCTGCCCGGCTCGCTGCTTAATTTGCACATCGTGCGCACGGGGGAGATCCTGCCGGTAGGCGGGGTGGGTGAATATATTGTCGGCAGGGTTAGCGAAGGCCAATCCATTCTTCCGGATGTGGACTTGGAACCCTTCCAAGCATTCAAATCCGGTGTTTCTCGCTTACATGCCCGCATCCGTGTCGAGCAACGGGTCATGTGGATCACGGATCTGGGCTCGGCTAATGGCACCCAGGTGAATAACGAGAAGCTAACCCCCCACCAGGATTATCCGTTAAGCAACAAGGATGTGGTGCGTTTGGGGCGATTAAGTATTCAAGCCCTGGTGGGCCAGGATTAAAGAAAATGGCTTATACCCTGCTTATCCACATCCTGAATGAAGAACCCATCGTCGGCGAGGTGGAAGAACTCCCCGCCCTGGCAGACAGCAATATCCGCATTCAAAACCCGCGCAAGCGGGATGGTAAAGACGTTCCCTACCTTCAAAGCGATATAACTACGGTGATCTTTCCCTGGAGCCGCATCAGTTTCATCGAGGTGCTGCCCAGCGGTGGCGAAGACGAGATCATCGGCTTCGTGCGCGAATAAACCATTTCGATAACCGGTTAACCCCATCACGGCCCTAATTATGTCTGACCAACCCTTTGCTAACAAACGCATCCTGGTGGTGGACGACGAAGAACGTATCGTGCGCTTCATCCGCCTAAACCTGGAACAGGACGGATTCCTTGTGATCGAGGCCTTCACCGTTAAGCAAGCCATTGATAAACTGCGCCAAAACCTTAATGACCTGATCCTTCTTGATGTGA
>JBBDXQ010000123.1:0-10722 GCA_040902265.1 Anaerolineales bacterium | reverse complement strand
CGCGGCGAACTAGGATTTGAGACCGACCTGGTCAGTGACGTTGCCCCGCTGAATGGGCTGATCGCAGAGATGCTGGCAGCCAGCCGAGGGATCCACGTACTGCGCGACCCGACTCGCGGCGGCCTGGCCACCACGCTGAACGAGATCGCCCGACAATCGAAGGCTGGCATTGTGTTGCAGGAAGGCTCCCTACCCGTGAAAGCGGCCGTGGATGCAGCCTGCGAGCTGTTGGGCTTTGACCCGCTATATATCGCTAACGAGGGCAAAGTGGTGGCTGTGGTAGCCCGAGAGGAAGCCAGCAAAGTGCTGGAGGCCATGCGCACCCATGCGTATGGCGAGGAAGCCGCCATCATCGGTGAAGTTGTTGCAGAGCCAGCTGGGCGCGTGCTAATGAAGACCTTGATCGGCAGCCACCGGGTGGTGGATGAGTTGATGGGAGAAATGCTCCCCAGGATCTGCTAAAGGCTTCAATCCGAACAAGCTACAAATATCCCGTGATTCTAGGGGCATCCACCACCCCCTAAATCGTAACTGGCAATTAGAATTTAGTGAACGATTTCACAAACAAAGCGAGGTTTGCGTGAGCAACGAACAGACCCTTATAAACATCCTTGAATCCATCCCTTGGTTCCAGCAGTTGTCCCAGGATCACTTGAATTTGCTGGCAAGTTTTTCACATTTGGTGGAAGTGCCGCAAGGCAAAGACCTGTTCAAGGAAGGCGAATCCGAAGATTTTCTTTATATAGTGATCAACGGCCGCGTCTCGATCGAGATAATCGCCCCGGGCAGGGGAAGGATTTCCATCTACACGGCTGAACCCATGGATGTCGTAGGGTGGTCCAGTGTGACGCCGGTGGTGCGGCAGAGGACAGCCAGTGCGCGAGCCGTGCTGGATAGCCGCCTGATCGCCATGGACGCGGTATTTCTGCGCCAGCTGTGTGAAGGAGACTGCGCCCTTGGCTGCATTGTGATGCGCCGGATCGCCAACGTGGTGGCGCAGCGCCTGCTGATGACCCGCCTGCAATTGCTCGACTTGTTCGCCAATCCCGGGGAGCAGGTGACGCATGCCTGAGATCAAACTGCACCTGGGGTCCCAGGTTGCGATCCGAAAACCAGAGTTCGATCGGTTGCTGGACAACCTGGTGAAAGCTGGTTATCAAACCGTCGGCCCGCGCATCCAAGGCGTGGCGGTGGTCTACGCGCCGATTGAAAACCTGAAAGACCTGCCCAAAGGTTTTATAAGCGTGCAGGAAGCCGGGCAATATCAACTCAAGCCATCGGGTAACGAGCGCTATTTTGATTTCACTCCAGGTGCGCAGAGTTGGAAACAATTCTTATTCCCGCCGCGCAGCGAACTGTTCGCAATGATGAAAGAAAACGGCCACTGGCGGGAAGAACTAATACATCAGGACGTGCCACGTTACGCCTTCATTGGGGTCAGGCCATGCGAATTAGCCGCCATCGAGGTGCAAGACCGAGTTTTCATGCGCCCTGATTACACCGACCCTATTTATCAGAAGCGCCGCGAAAATACATTCATCCTGGTGATCGATTGTCTGCACCCTGGCGGAACCTGCTTCTGCGCTTCAATGGGCACCGGGCCTACGGCCAAGCGCGGCTTTGATTTGAAGCTGACCGAACTCGACGAGGTCTTTCTACTCGAGGTGGGCAGCGAAGCGGGACTGAATGCCATGCAAGATCTTTCCGTCGAATCCCTGGCACTCAAATGGCAGGAGGATGCGACTGCCAGCCTGGCGCTGGCGGTGCAGAGCATGGGCCGTGCGCTGCCCGATGTGGAAAGCATTCCGACTTTACTGCTCAAACACCTTGACCATCCGCAATGGAATGATGTGGGCGCTCGTTGCTTGAGCTGCACCAACTGCACCCTGGTATGCCCCACCTGTTTCTGTTGGGATGTAGAGGATGTCACAACCCTGGATGGGGCCAATAGCCGGCGCATTCGTTTATGGGACTCCTGCTTCAACCCTGCCTTCTCATCCCAAGCCGGCGGCAATATCCGGCCGAACACGACCTCGCGCTACCGCCAGTGGCTGACACATAAGATGGGCAGCTGGGTTCAGCAGTTCGGCGTTTCAGGCTGTGTAGGTTGCGGGCGCTGCATCACCTGGTGCCCAGCCGGGATCGACATTACCGAAGAGATCAAGGCGATCCGCGTGGAGGCTAAGGAATGAACGACATGGCCGTTGCCACCGCCCCCAAAGGGAGCGAAGTGCTGCTGGCGCCCTGGTGGGCAAAGATCGTCGAGATCACACCGGAGGCCGAAGGCGTTTCTACTTTCTGGATGGAATTCACCGATAAGTCAGTGCGCGACAAATACCGATTTGCACCCGGGCAATTTAATATGGTTTACCTGCCCGGCTATGGCGAAGCGGCCATCTCGATCAGCTCACATCCGGAGAAGCCGGAAATCATCGGCCACACCATCCGCTTTGTGGGCAATGTGACCCACGCCATCAGCCGCCTGACCCGAGGCACCAACCTGGGCTTGCGCGGCCCGTTCGGCACACCCTGGCCGATCAATGACTATAAGGGCAAAGATATAGTCATCGCCGCCGGCGGCATTGGCCTGGCGCCGCTGCGCCCAGCGATCTATCACATCCTCGACCACCGCACCGATTATGGAAATGTGTCCATCATCTACGGAGCGCGCACACCAGCCGATATGCTCTACCCGCGCGAATATGACGCGTGGCGTGCGAAGGATGCGGAAGTCATGGTCACCGTAGACCGGGCCGACAGCGCCTGGACGGGCCAGGTGGGCGTAGTGCCGATCCTCTTCTACCGCTTCCGCTTGCAGGCAGAACGAACAGTGCTGCTCACCTGTGGACCTGAGATCATGATGCGTTTCGTGGTGTTCGAGGGGCTGGCACGCAGGATCCCCGAGGAACGCATTTTCCTTTCCATGGAGAGGAACATGAAATGCGGCCAGGGCTTTTGCGGCCATTGCCAGCTCGGCCCCTACTTTATTTGCAAGGAAGGCCCGGTGTTCAATTTTAAGCAATTGGCCGGCTTCTTCAACGTGGAGAATTTCTAATGAACCAAAAACCGAAAGTAGCCGTATATAAATTCTCCTCATGCGACGGCTGCCAACTTCAGCTGCTGAACCTGGAAGATGAGCTGATCGAACTGGCCGGTACTGTCGAGCTCGCCTACTTCCTGGAGGCACGCCGGCAGGTCCTACCCCCGCCCTACGCAATAGGGCTAGTCGAGGGGTCGGTGACCACCCCGGAAGAAGCTGAGCGCATCCAGCAGATCCGCCGGGATTGCAAGACCCTGATCACCATCGGTACTTGCGCCACGGCGGGCGGCGTGCAAGCCTTGCGCAATTTTGCGGATGTACAGGAATATGCCCAAGCGGTGTATGCCCATCCTGAATACTTGGAGACATTGGCCACCTCCACGCCCATGTCCGCGCATGTCAAGGTGGACCTGGAGTTATGGGGCTGCCCGATCAACAAGTACCAATTGCTGGAAGTGATCGCAGCCCTGCTGCAGCAGCGCAAACCTGCCCTGCCCCAGTACTCGGTCTGCCTGGAGTGCAAATTGCGCGGCAGCTCCTGCGTCATCGTGGCCGGCGGCATCCCCTGCCTGGGCCCGATCACCCAGGCGGGCTGCGGAGCGATCTGCCCGGCATACAACCGTGGCTGCTATGGCTGCTTTGGACCTCTTGAAAACCTAGACCCCAAGTCTATGATCCCGGTGTTAAAAACCCACGAACGTTATCCTGGAGAGACCGTGAGGCTGCTGCGCACCATCAGTGGCGCAGCCCCCGGCTTTGAGCAGGCTGCCAAGCTGGTGATGAGCGAAGAGGAGAACCATGTCTGAGACCATCCATGTACCCGCCCTGGCCCGCGTCGAGGGCGAAGGTGGTCTATATATCGGCGTAAAAGACGGCTCGGTTAAAGAGATCCGGGTAGATATTTACGAACCACCGCGCTTCTTTGAAGGCTTTCTACGCGGTCGCTTTTTGCAAGACGTGCCTGATATCACCGCCCGTATTTGCGGTATCTGCCCTGTAGCTTACCAGATGAGCGCGGTGCGCGCCTTGGAAAATGCGCTGGGAGTAAGCACAAGCCGCGAGGTGCGCGAATTGCGCAACTTATTTTATTGCGGCGAGTGGATCGAAAGCCATGTACTGCATATCTTCATGCTGCAAGGGCCGGACCTGACCGGCCATGAAAGCGCGCTGAGCCTGGCGGCGGTGGCGCCCGATGTGGTGAAAACCGCGTTGCGCATGAAGAAGATCGGCAATCAACTGCTCAAGGTCATCGGCGGGCGGTCTGTCCACCCGGTGAACACCTGCGTGGGCGGTTTCTATAGCTGGCCGGACGCGACGGAATTGCGCGCCCTGATCCCTGAATTGGAATGGGGGCTGGCAGAAGCCATTAAAGCAGTGGCCTGGGCTAAGGATTTACCTTACCCTGAGCTGGAAGTTGACTACGAATTCGTAGCCATGCATCGAACCGACGAGTATGCCATCCTGGATGGAGATATTCTCTCCTCGCGACAGGGAGTGCTGCCCGAAGCTGATTTCGAGACACATTACCTCGAGCAGCATGTACAGCGTTCGAACGCGTTGCACAGTTACACGGCCGAAGGCAAGCCCTACCTGGTAGGTCCGCTGGCGCGGCTGAACCTTAACCACGCCACTTTGGGTGAGCTAGCCAGCCGCGCTTTGAAAGAGGCCGGCATCCAGCTTCCGTTGCGAAACCCATACAAAAGCCTGCTGGCGCGCGCCATCGAGACCGTGGAAGTCTTCGAGCGAGCCATCCGCCTGATCGGCGCATACGCCCCTACCGGCCTCAGCACCCTGGACCTGACCTTGAAAGCAGGCAGCGGTGCAGCAGGCAGCGAAGCGCCGCGTGGGCTGCTTTATCATCGTTACCAACTGGATGCCAACGGGCTGGTCGAGGTGGCCAAGATCGTGCCACCCACCGCCCAGAACCTGGGGCGCATGGAAGCCGACTTGTGGCTAATGGCACCGCAATTGCTGGCTATGCCGCATGAAGAAGCCACGCTGACCGCAGAACACCTGCTGCGGGCTTATGACCCCTGCATTTCCTGCGCCACGCACTTCCTGAAGTTAAAAGTCTACGATGCCGAAGGCTAGGCTTTTGGTGATCGGCATCGGCCAGGCCCTGCGCGGCGACGATGCTGCAGGGCTGGAGATCGTGAAGCGCTGGCAGGCCGGGCATCCCGAAACCGCCAATGATGCGCAGGTGGTCGTAGAACTTGCGCCCCTGCCAGGGCTGAGCCTGCTCAGCTTCCTGGAATGCGTGGATGCCGCCATCCTGGTGGATGCGATGAGCAGCGGTGCTCCGGCCGGGACTCTGCATGTGCTTAACCAGGCGGACCTGGCTAGCTTTGGCAGCGATGCGCAATCCGCCCATGGCTGGGGTGTGGCTGAGACGTTGGCGCTGGGTGAAAACCTGTATGGCGACAAGCTGCCTGGCCAGATCAGCCTGCTGGCGATCGAAACAGGAACTGTGGAGATGGGCAGCCAGTTGAGCCCCGCAGTACAGGAGGCTTTACCCGCCGCAGTTCAAAGATTGCAACAGCTAGTGATGCAGGCTTTGAGATCTCCTTCTGATTTGGAATCAGCCAAGGTCAATTACCTAGCAGAAACCAACCAATCAACTTCATCCAAAACAGAATAGGCCGGCAAGCAGAACCAAACGAGACCGGCGAATTATGCCTCTCTTTCCTGCAGGCGACCCTTATGATTGGATCACCCCAAACATTTATAATTAGTGAATCGCAGGCGTGCTGCCTTGATAACTTATGCGAACACTTCCCCCTACTGCCGTCGCAGCCTTTTTTGCTTGGTTTCTACGTGGTCTGGATCGCCGGCCAGGCTGGTCGCATCAATAAAGCCGCGCCTGTTGTTTTCGCAGCTCACCCATCGCCCAATCCGGCTTGCTTTTCTATAACACCTTGTTCGACGAGAATCTGGAAAGGGATAGCCAGTTTAAAGTATGCTTGCAGCCTATTCATTGGCACGACGACTGCTTGCCGCAATTTCCCAATAATCCCTGCCAGGCAATGAAAGGAAGACCAAGATAGTTAGCCAAAGGCAATTGAAGGCAACCGAATATTTATTAAGCCTGCCCCTGTGTTCCATCCTTGCGGTTTCTGATGAATGGATGCGCTCAGAAGCGACACGCGTATCTGGAGGGATTGGGGATTTTTTATCGGCGGCAAGCGATTATTTTCCCGAACTGACCGAAAACAAAACACCGGAACCGGACGTGGTCCAAGCAGCCAAGCTCACTCTTTCACGAATGACGCGTTTATTCGTAATCCGCGGGGAGATGCAAAGCAGCCATAGCGGAAGAAGCGTGTTAAGCAAGATCGAGGAGGAAATTGAACTTGACTTGGACAAGACCCCATCCTTGTTGTGGGGCGGCTTGCTGATCCCAGCACTGGGGGCAATCCAAACGGAAGCTGAATTATTTGGCATCCGCAGTATCAGTTATCTAACCGACCAAATAGCTACGGGCAGATATCCTCAAACGCTGGCCTTCCTCGAAGAGACACGGGCAATTGAACAGGGAAAACTTAGCCATACAGGCAAACTCCTTTTGCGGAATACCGCCCTGGGTGGTTACACCCAACTGGCCTATTCCTATTTTCCATACTTCCTGAACCTGGGCGACTTGCTGCTTGACCCGAGCCTTGCCGGCCAGGGCAAACAAATAGATCGCATGCAACCCGAGAATGCCCAAGCGTCGAACAAGCTCATCTCGAACATTGTTGGGCGCCTTGCCAGAGAATCCTTGAACGAAAACGTGCGCACAGTGCTGGATTTTGGCAGCGGGGGCGGGTATTTTCTACTGGCGATGGCAAAGGAAGGCAGGAGGGTGGTGGGTTTGGATATAAGCACTAAGGCGGTCAGCAGTTCGCTCGGCTTGTTTGAGAGTTTCGGAGCCGATGGGAAGATCTACCTGGGAAGCTTGTTGAATGCAGAGGACTTAGCTCGCATTGCGCAGCAAGAGCGACCGGACATCGCCTTCATCAACTATATCCTGCACGATATTGCCGGAAGCGGAAAGGACAGGGCGGGCGGTCTGAAGATCGTAGGCGAATTTCTAAACCTCTATCGAAGTAATTTCCCCGCCATCCCTCTCTATATCAGTGAAACTTATTTTTCGAGCACCGAAACCTTAAAAGCAGATGGCAAAGTAACGCCTATACTTTTTGCCTTGCTGCACACCATCTCCCCGCAACGACTTCTGAGACGCGAAGACTTTTTTGAGCTACTTGACAGGTCAGGGTATGTTGTCAGCGATGAATTGGTCCACACAAGGCATAAAGATGGATCCCCGGCAAATTCAACGGTCATGGCGATCCCAAGATGAGACCGCGATAACAGCAAGCATGCTACTGTGAAACCGAAAACTGTTAGCTACTCGCAAAAATCAAACGCCAAATAAGGAGTGCCCGCTTCGATCCGCTGGCGCCGGCCTTCCATAAAACTGTCTATCCATATACCGCCTGACTCTGCTTCACCAAATACATTCAGCAATTGAGCATACAGATCGATCTCGCGCAGTTTCATAAAGTGAGGCAGGCTGGCCAGCCACCAGCTACCCAGATCATTTTCCTCCCGATATCCCTTGATGAAATGCGGCCATAAGGTGGCGGCCACGGCCGCCGGGTCTGGCGCGTTGGTGACTGCATAAAAAACAACCATGGCCAAATCGTAATCAAAGTGGCCGAACACGCAGTCGTCGAAATCGAAGAGCGTCAGGTTATAGTTTTCATCCACAAAGAAGTTACCAGCATGGGCATCCTGATGGATCATGCCAAAGCCTTCGCGCTCCTGGGGCAGGCTTTGCAAATAAGCCAATAACTCCCGGAAAGCTGCCAATACAAGCTCCTGGTCCTTCGGAATATAACGCTCAGCATATTGCATAATGGGGTCGTCCCAAGCGGGTCGCTTCCAGGCAGCGTTGGTAGGTCGATACTCTTTACTTAACCGGTGGATTCTGCCCAACAAGCGACCATAGGCTAGAAACAAACGCTCATCCCAACAGCCGGCGCGCCGGGCCCAATCTCCTTTCGCTTTTACGAACGCAGTTGCCAGGAATTGCCCACCGCGGCCATCATCGATCGGCTCCACTAGCTCCCCGCGTTCAGATAAGATGGCCCGGGCAACTCCCGCCCCGCCGTCAGCCAGGTAGTTGATCCAATCTACTTCGCCATGGATCAGCTCTGGCGTGCGCCGGCGGCTGTGGCCCAAACGCAGGATGTAATCCCCGCCGTTCTTCGAAAATTCATACATGAAGCTCTCGAACCCTGCCAACAGCTTGATATCCTCAGGGGAAATGCCATATCGCTCCCGCGCCCTGGCCAAGATGCCCTCATTAAATCGTTGACGAATAGCCTCTTCCACAAGCTTCTCCATTTAATGCAAAATCCCCAATCACTGGGGATTGTGCGTAGTATCTGTGTGACCCCGGGGGGACTCGAACCCTCAACCAATTGATTAAGAGTCAACTGCTCTACCATTGAGCTACGGGGCCGTAGGCCGGAATTATAACAAAAGTACAGTTAAATCCAATGTGCTATTTCCCTGACGGATAATTTCCCAAACAGAAATCATCGACCTATTCAGAAGTAACAACAATCCGATAAACAAGCAGGCGCTCCCCATTGCTCGTTTCCATCACGTTCATCCAGTTACTGGGAACTACGCCCAAGTCGAATTGAAGTACCTCTATGCTTATGACCACGTAACTGCCTACTGAAACTGCGCCTAGCTGATTCTGGTTGAGAAGATAAACTGACAGGGACTGCGAGCCATCCCTAAATGTTGATTGGTACTTGTTTAAATATAGGAAACGCTGATACAGCGCATCACCCGCAATAAACGCAACCTTATCGTCGGGCACAGTCTCAAACATCATACTGACCTGCGTCACGCCATTTGCCTTTCCCCGGTAACTTTCTACATAGCTTTCTACGATCGATGGGGAGGCGAAGACGAAGGTGATCAAGATCGCGGTCAATAGCCCGGTGAGGGCTCCGCGATGATTTATGTTCCAGAACGCGATATACACAAATATCAGCAAGATCGCCGCGCCTACGGACACCCGCGAGATGGTTAACAGGAGATCTGAATTCATCGAAACGCCTAGATTCAGTACGATAAGTCCAGCGATTACTACGAAGCTGGCAATGAGCGAGGACCTTAGCACTTGCTCCTCTCCCACCCGCCTGGTGAATTGCCAGGCGATCAGAATGATGCCGGGAAGGATCAAGTCCAGCCAATAGCCGCTCATCCCAATCGTTTCAAACTGGCTATGCTGAACTAGCCAGGGAGCGCTCAAAACCATAAAGGTCGCTTTTACCCCGATCCAAAGCAGGAGGAACTGCACTGGGGAATTCTGCTTACCTTTGGCTGCGACTACCAGAACCAGGGCGAGTAACGGAAGCAACAGCAGGTTTTCAAAGTACAACAGGATCAAATAGAAAACATCCACAGCTTGTGAGGCAATCCCAGGAATAAATAAAAACCCAAGGATCAGGAAACCGAACAACCTGTACATGGGGATGGGAACCTGGCCGGGTTTTTTCCACGCCACCCAAGAAACCAGGAGCACTGCGGTGGGTAAAAAGTACATCCAGGCCGTGAAAAGACCAATTAATAAAACGAAAAATGAGGCAAGAACCAAGCGATTAGAAGCTCTTTGCTCAGCAGTAGCAAACAGGTAGATGGCAAATAGAGAGCCCGCGGTCAAAGGCAGGGCAGGCAGCAGACTGACAGAAAGCAAAATACCAATAGGCAAAACCGACCACAACAGGGTTGCAAGAATTCCGGTGGCTTGCCCAAACCAGGTCCGTGCCAGCAAACAAACTAGCACAACGGTCGATGCAAAGGCTAGAAGGGGCACGAGCAGGCTGACAAGATCAGATACTCCGAATACAACGTAGAGAAGTCCTAATACAACTGCTAGGGGGCGGAATTCACCGGGCATTGAGGCGACTTCCCTTAGGAATTCCACCGCCTGCGCACCAAAGCCGCTGTCCGGCTGGCTGCTCTCCACAGCAGGGCGATACAGCTCCCAAGCGCTGATCGAGATCTGCAAGCTCTGGTCGAACACTGGCCCTTGAAGGAAAGCCGACCTCAACAGCAAGCCAAGAAATACCACGACCACCAATACAAGGAGGGGTGCAACCTTTGGAAAACCAGGGCGGTTTTTGGAAGATGTCATGGCGCCACCTCGCCCGCTGCCAACTCAACTAAATTCAACGCGCGGAACCTGATGAAATCCTTGTCGTACACTCTGGCCAATTCCATGGTTACTACTTTTTCACCCTCGAGCCAATCTGGGGTAATAAAGGCAACTTTGTAATGGCTCCACGCCAGATCCTTGTTCCAGCTATCGGGATACGAATCTGGAATATTTAGGTCGGGGAATCGGACCAAGTCGAAAGAAGCCGGTGACCTGAGTTCGACCTCCAAAATGTAAGCCGTACGCGGCTTCAATTTCAATTCCACAGCAATAGGCTGGGGCACTTGGACCGTCCCAGTAATCCTCAGTTCCAATATTTTTGACCCACCTTCCAGAATAAAGCGCGGTTTAAGTAGGGAGCCAAACTCCCAGGCAGCCTCATTGCCTTCATACGAAGCGATCAGATCAGTGCGTAAACTTCCAGGAGCGTCAGCGATCTTCGCCAGTAGCAAGCCCTGGGCTT
>JBBDXQ010000122.1:0-10836 GCA_040902265.1 Anaerolineales bacterium | reverse complement strand
CCAGGCTGATCTCGGCATCCTCGCTTACGGAAAAGGCTATCCGCAATGAAGCTATGATCTTGCCAATATCCGCGGCTGGTAATAGCGATGGCGTCCCACCACCGAAGAAGATGGTGTGTACTGGCAGCAGGTCTCCAAAGGCTTGGGCTAGCATCTGGCTCTCCGCAATAAGAGCGTCGACGTAAGCTGGTATTAGGGAATCGAGGCCAGCGTAGGTGTTGAAATCGCAATACCCGCAGCGGTGCTTGCAGAATGGGATATGCAAATATAAGCTGATGGGTTGCACAGATTCAGTATACCCGTGCGATGCGTTGCTTCGCATCGTAAGACGCGTTGACAGCCGCTTGGTATAATCCCTCGTTTCATGACTTCCGAAAAGCCACGTTCCACTCCGACCAAGGTATGTCCATCGTGCGGCACACGCGTGAGCGAGAGATCGCCGCGCTGCCTGGTGTGCGGGCATCAATTTACGGGAGGAGCCGGAATTACCTCGATCAACGCACCCCTGGTAGGCGGCAGCAAGCTACCCGAAGTGCGTCTAAGCATCCCTATTGCCCTTGGCCTGTTAGCTCTATTCCTGATCGTTGGCGGCAGCTTAACGTACATAGCCCTTGGACAAACCGGTGCTCTGGGTGCCGGCGCGCAGGTAGTCAGCCCCTCAGTATCGCCAACCGCCACGCTCTCACCCACTCCCGAGACACCAACAGTTACACCCACCATGCTGCCAACACTCACGCCTCTATCCTATACAGTGCAGGGTCAAGATACCTGCAGCGGGATCGCTTTTGCATTTAATATTTCTCCGCAAGACATCATCCTGGCCAATTCCCTCAATGCTAACTGCGGCCTGAGCATCAACCAGGTATTGCGTATCCCACAACCAACTTTCACCCCCACTCCAGCTGCTACTGCCACGCTCAGCGAACTAGAGGCCACCATCTCGGCCTGCAAGACCCAAGACCACGTAGTGCAGGCCGGCGAAAGCATGAGCCTGATCGCAGTAACTTTCGGCGTGCCGATGGAAGCCATCCTGGAATGGAACAACCTGACCACTGATGTTGCCTTCGAAGGACAGCGGCTATCGATCCCTCTATGTGAGCGCATTTTTGTAGCCGGTGCCACGGTCACGCCCACAATCGCTCCGGATTACCCGGCCGCTGAGCCGCTGCTGCCTGCCGACGGTGAGGCATTCGAATCGTCGAACGATACCATCACGCTGCAATGGTCTTCAGTAGCAGCGCTGCGCCCGAATGAGTATTACCAGATCAATATCGTTGACATTACCGGGGGCCAAAACCGACGCATCCTGGACGAAGTAAAGGACACCAGCTTTATCGTTCCCACTTCATTTCGCCCCACTGATGGCCGCCCGCATATCTTCGCCTGGTCGGTGGTGCCCGTAGCGCAAATTGGCGTGGATGTGGAAGGGCTACCCGTTTTCATTAACAGCGGCCCGGCCAGCGAGAAGCGGGTGTTTTCCTGGTCTGGCAGCGGTGCACCTGCAGCTGCATCAGCCACGCCTGCTCAGTAAACCTCAGGACAATTGCATTACATATTAATAAGGACCTCTGGATTGCGGAGGTCCTTTTCAGAATCTACTTAACGATCACAAAATATTTTTACTATCTGTTCATCCCCTCTTCGTCATAGGCACAAAGTCGCGCACATCCTTGCCAAGGTAAACCTGGCGCGGGCGGGCGATCTTCTGCTCTTCGTCGCCAAGCATTTCCTGCCACTGCGCCAACCAGCCCACTGTGCGCGGGATGGCAAACATCACCGGGAAGAAGCTGGTAGGCAACTGCATGGCCTGGTAGATGATCCCTGAATAAAAATCAACATTGGGGTAGAGCTTGCGCGAGACGAAGTAATCGTCTTCCAAAGCAATGCGTTCCAGTTCCAAGGCGATATCCAGCAAGGGATTGCGGCCAGTGACCTGGAAGACTTCCTCGGCTACGCGTTTGATGATCTTGGCACGCGGGTCATAATTCTTATAGACGCGGTGCCCAAAACCCATCAAGCGCCCTTCCCCTTTTTTAACTTTATCGATGAACGCGGGTACATTTTTGACGTCGCCGATCTGGCCCAGCATGCGCAGCACAGCTTCGTTGGCGCCGCCATGCAGCGGGCCATACAGAGCAGCTGCGGCTCCTGCCATGGCAGAGTATGGATCCACTTTGCTGGAGCCAATGGCGCGCATTGCGTTGGTGCTGCAGTTCTGCTCATGGTCCGCGTGCAGGATGAAAAGCACATCCAGGGCGTGCTCCAACACAGGATCGGGTTGGTATCTGGGTTCCGTCATGCGGAACATCATGTTGAGGAAATTTCCAGGATAACTCAGATCGTTGTCGGGGTAGATGAACGGCAAGCCGCGGCTATGGCGGTAGGAGAAAGCCGCGATTGTCGGCACCTTTGCGATCAGGCGCTGGATCTGGATGGTACGCACCATCTCGTCGCTGATCTGGTTGGCTTCAGGGTAAAAGGTGGAAAGCGCCGCTACGGTGGCGATGAACATGCCCATTGGGTGGGCGTCGTAGCGGAAGTGTTGCATAAAACTTTTAATATTTTCATGGATGATGGTGTGGTGGGTGATATCGAAGGTCCATTGGTCCATTTGGGTCTTGTTGGGTAACTCCCCAAAAAGTGTAAGGTAGGCTACTTCAAGGTAGCTGCACTTCTCCGCCAATTGTTCTATCGGATAACCACCATAGCGAAGGATGCCAGCCTCTCCGTCCAAGTAGGTAATCTTGCTCTTGGTGCTGGCCGTGTTCATAAAGGCAGGGTCGTAGCTCATAATGCCGAAATCGTCGGGCTTAGTCTTGATCTGCCGCAGGTCCATTGCCCTTATGGTTCCTTCCCAAATAGGCAAATCATATTTCTGGCCGGTGCGGTTATCAATAATTGTGAGAGAGTCTTTTGCTTTTTCAGCTGTTTTGCCGTTCCCGGAACTGCTAACTTTTTCTTTAGCCATGGGCTGACTCCTTTAGTACTCGGTTCCCTAGAGCTTCAGGGCTGCGGTGCTTTCTTTTACTTCTTCCGCCGATTTATCCAGAGTGGCTTTTTCTTCGGCGTTCAGATCGTATTCAATGACCTTTACCAGGCCGCCAGCGCCTAATTGGGCTGGCACCCCGAAAAAGATGTCCTTTAAACCATACTCGCCCTGCATGTAGATGGAACAGGGAACAATCAGATTCTTGTCCTTCAAGATCGCTTCTGCCATCTGGGCGATGGCCGCGGAAGGCGCATAAAAGGCGCTGCCCTGTTTGAGCAACGCAACGATCTCGCCGCCTCCTTTGCGAGTACGATCCACTATGGCGGCAAGCTTATCGGCTGCAAGGCACTTGTCGAGCGGCACCCCTGCCACATTGGAGTGGCGAGTGAGGGGAACCATGCTATCGCCGTGGCCGCCTAGCACATAGCAGGCCACGTTTTCCACGCTCACGCCCAATTCCATGGCTACAAAGGCGCGCATGCGCGCCGAATCCAGAATGCCGGCTTGGCCGATCACCCGGTTTCGAGGCAATCCGCCGCTCTTCATTGCCACATAACACATGGAATCCAGCGGATTGGTTAGGATGATATAGATGGCATTGGGAGAGTGTTTGAGCGTCTCTTCAGTGGCCTTTTTAACGATATCGGTGTTGGTATTTACCAGGTCCTCGCGGCTCATCCCGGGCTTGCGCGGAATGCCGGCCGTGATCACTACAAGGTCTGATCCCGCAGTAGCGGCATAGTCGTTGCTGCCTTCGATATAAGCATCCTTGCCGATGACTGGCATGGCTTGTAATAAATCGAGGGCTTTGCCTTGCGGCATGCCCTCGATTACATCGACCAGGGTTATGTCTGCCAGTTCACGTTCAGCAAGCCAGTGCGCGGCGGTTGCGCCCGTCATACCTGCACCAACAATGGAAATTTTTGCCATTTAATCTCCGGAGGGTAATCTAAACTTCACTCGGCATACGTGTTAAATAATTGTAACTGAAATCCCCTCGTTTAACTACCTCTGCAAGTTTAGGGATGGTCTTCCAGGAATCTGGTGGCCTGGATGGCAGCGGCTGCGCCCATGCCTGCTGAGGTAATCACCTGGCGGAAGTGAGGGTCGGCCACTTCGCCTGCGGCGAAGACACCCGGCACGCTGGTTTCCATGTGGTGGTTGGCAACCAGGTAACCGGCTGCATCCATTTCCACCTTGCCTTTGAAAAGCTGGGTATTAGGTGTATGCCCAATGAAAATGAAGACTCCATCGGTTTTGAATATATCCTTGTTACCAGTCTTTAAGTTTTCCAATTCCACCTGCTTTACAGCTCCGTTCCCGTGTATGTTGTTAAGCACCGTGTCCCAGATGAAGGACATCTTGGGATTTTGGGTAGCACGCTCCTGCAGGATAGCGCTGGCGCGCAGTTCATCACGGCGGTGCACTACAGTCACTTTGGTGGCGAAGCGCGTGAGGAACACACCTTCTTCCAATGCGCTGTCGCCGCCCCCGACCACCACAACTTCCTTGTTCTTAAAGAAAAAGCCATCGCAGGTTCCGCAATAGGAGACCCCGCGGCCGGTGAACTCCGTTTCGCCGGGGATAGCCAGGTGGCGCGGTGTCGCGCCGGTGGCGATGATCAGCGTATCAGCTAAGTATTCCTTCTGGTAAGCCTTCACGCGGAAAGGTCGCTTGGTCAGGTCGACCTCCGCGGCTGTATCAAAGATGACCCGCGTGCCAAAACGCTCGGCTTGTTTTTTGAATAACTCGGTGAGCTCGGCGCCACCGACTCCCTCCGGGAAGCCGGGATAATTCTCCACGATATGGGTGATGGAGACCTGGCCTCCGTATTCCGGGCCAGCCAGCACCACGGGTTCAAGCTGGGCACGGGAGGTATATAGCGCCGCGCCCAAGCCGGCCGGGCCGGAACCGAGGATCAGGTTCTTAACGTGCTCGGTCTCAAGTGGAGCTTTTGTGGTATTGGTCTTGATCTGCATAAGGTCCTTCCGATCTGTTACTCTGTTCCATAGACGCTGTTCAATGATAATAAATTACGTCAAATTGGAGGCGCTTTATAGCGTATCTAGCTGAAGGTGTCGGGTAGCTGAACAAGTCTAATTCATTATCTTAGAGGATCCCAGCAGATAAAGCTCGCGGCGGCATGCCCTGCACTCCCACAGTAATATTTTTCTGCAGCACCTCCGATGTAATTAGTTCAGTATCCCGCTTTATTACTTCTATTCCATGAGCAGATAGTTCCTTTTGCCCACATGCTAGAATTCATGCGCGATTCGGATGAACAGAAACAAGGCTTATCACGCCGCTATAGAGCAAGCAGCATACTATATCGTTCCAGCTCCTGGCTATTTGCTGATCTCGGGGGATACGCGCCGGGACTACCTACAACGCCAGACCAGCAACGACCTTAGCCAGTTGGTTCCGAATCGAGCCTTACCCACCCTGCTGCCAACAGCGACCGGGCGTATTCTCGAAGTCTTCACTCTGCTCGCAGAGGACGAACAATTGGGCTTGATATCCCAGCCAGGCCACGGATCTGGCCTGGCGGCTTACTTCCAAAAACATAGATTCTTCAACGACCAAGTCGATATAAAAGACGAGGGCTCAGCCTGGATGCAGATGGAATTGCATGGCCCGCGTGCAGCAGAGGCGCTTAGCAAGCTTGGGTTTGCCAAGGCGCCTGCACTGGATGAAGGGTTGGAAACTACGTGGCAGGGACAACCTTTGCGCGCCATTGGCGAAGAAGGCTTTGGTCAGCCCCTCAAAATCCGGGTGCTTGCCCCAACCGGCGCCAGCCAGCAACTAGTCCAGTTATTGGCGAATCTCGAAGAACTTGATCTGGCAACCCGGCGCATCCTGCGAGTTGAAGCCAGGGTGGCTGGCGACCCTGAATTCAATGGCGAGTACACCCCTTTTGAAGTAGGTCTGGACCGATTGGTGTCTGCAAATAAAGGCTGCTATACCGGCCAAGAGGTGCTGGCCAGGCAAGTGACCTATGACAAAATCGTTCGCAAGCTAACCCTTCTGCGGGCGACCGAAACCCTGGAATCCGGCGCGGTCGTTCACGCCGAGGGCAAGCCAATCGGGAAGATCACTTCGACCGCACTATCCCCAAGGTTTGGAGTTTTAGCACTGGCGGTCCTGCGCCGCCCTTATGACGAGTCCGACACCATGCTAGAGATCCTACAAAACCGACGATCGATTCTAGCCACCGTAAATTAGCTGTTCATTCTTCCAAAGCACCAAATAAGTTAAGCAACCGTGAGGGGAAAATTGCGTTTCTTGAAGTTTACTTTGAATAATTCAAATTAGTACTTGACATTTTCAAGATTAGTTATATAATTCTGCTTAGATACGGTTGAAAGATAATGAAATTTAAGTACATGTTTCAGTTTTAGGAGGCTGCTATGTACCAAAATACATATTATGGCGATGATACCCGGCTACGTTCCTTGCCCTTAGAGTACGGTTATGTTCCGCAGCGCTTCGTGGGGCTGCCGCAGGTAAGGCTTACTGAGCAGGCTCGGGTCTGGGCTGGAGAAGCACTGATCGCCCTCGGCACGCGCCTCAAACCTCAGCCAGAAAAACGTCTCTCTCCGCGCCCAACCACCGCCTGGCAGGGTCGCTGATATGCATCCCACCCCACACGTCTGCCCGGTGTGCAGCACTGAACTGCTAGTGACCAGTTTGGCCTGCCGCGAATGCGAAACGCGCATCGAAGGCCGCTTTCAAAGCGGCGCATTCAGCCAGCTTTCCGAAGAGCAACTAGCCTTCGTTGAACTCTTCGTTCGCAACGAGGGCAAGATCACCCGCATGGAAGCCGATCTGGGGCTTTCCTACCCCACCATCCGTAACCGCCTAATGGACATTATCCGCGCCATGGGTTTCGAACCTGGCGAAGATGAATTCGCTGGGCTCAGCGACGAAGAACGTAAACGCATCCTCGACGATCTGAACCGCGGCGCGATCAATTATGAAGAGGCATTGCGACTTATCCAACAAAAAGAAGGAAACTAAGATGCCACGAATACAACTTCCATCCGGGGGTTCACCCATGCTCAGGATCAGCAAGATCGGAGGCAGCCTGCAGCTTAAGAGTTGGGGCGAAGACAGCATACGCATCGAGGTGCAGCGCGAGGACCACCTTGATTACAGTTTCGAGGACAACACCCTGGAGCTTTCCTGCGCCAGTGATTGTCTGGTACGTGCCCCTGAAGAGAGCGAAGTTCATATCGAGTCTGTCGGCGGGGATGCTTTCGTGATCAACATCGAAGGCGAAGTGTATGTGGAGCGAGTCGGTGGTTCGCTGACCCTTAAGAACGTAGGCGCTTCCACCCTGGGCCGCATCTCCGGAAACCTCACCGCGCGCAACGTGGAAGGGTCGCTCAGCGCAGACGAAGTCTCAGGAAATATGTCCTTGCGCGACATCGAAGGCGATGTAACTGCCAACAACGTGTCTGCCAACTTCAGCTTGCGCAACGTGGAAGGCAACATCGAAGCCAAAAGCGGCGGGAACGCCGATCTGCGCCTGGAGCTTGAAACCGACGCCGAATGCCGCATCAAGGCCGGGGGCAACGTCTTTTGCCACCTGGAATCTTCCACCGACGCGGACGTCATGCTGAGCAGCGGAGCCCAGCAGATCCACATCTACACCGAAGAAGAAAGCAACCAGGTATTGCAGAGCAGAAAGCATGAATTCACTTTAGGCGACGGCGGCGCGATTGTCGAGCTTACCGCTGGGGGTCATATCGACTTCCGCTGCCGTGACCTGGGTGAGGAACTGCTGCCAGACATGGATTTTGTGGATGACATCACCGGCCTGGCCGACGAGATCACCGGGCAGGTGACTGCCCAGGTGGAAGACCAACTGGAAGCACTTAACGAGAAGTTACAGGCGCTCGGCGAGCGCTTCAAACATTCCGGGTCGCAGGCCGCCGCCCGCGCCCAACGCCGGGTGGAAGCGGCTCAACGCCGGCTGGAACGCAAGCTGCAAGGGCGCGGGGTCACCACGCGCCGCGGGCGCGGGGTGACCTTGGCACATGGCGCTAAGGTAAGTGAGCCGGTAAGTTCGAAGGAACGTGGCTTGATCTTGCAGATGGTGCAGGATAAAAAGATCAATGTGGACGAAGCGGAAATACTGCTGAACACCCTGGAAGGCCGTACCTCACAGTCGCCAATTCCCCCCGTGCCTCCAGTTCCGGCGGTACCTGCCGTACCACCCATTCCGGCGGTAGCGCCAGACGATAAGGAAGAATAAGATGCCCAACCGTTCCGAACGCCTAAACATTTTAAATCGATTGGAAAAAGGTGAAATTTCTCCGGAGGAGGCTGCCGGCCTGCTTTCCGTTGAAGAGGGCGCAACCACCCTGCCTCAAACACCGATGGGCGTGCTGGAGCAATTGGAGCGCGGCGAGATCAACCCGGAAGAAGCTGCTCGCCGCCTATCCGAGCCAGCCCAAGCTAAACCGCAAGAACGCGCCAAAGCGGCTGCTACGGTGGAAGTCATCCCAGGCAAAACCAAAAGAGAAAAGCCCAGCTCGAATTGGTGGCTGATGCCCATCGGGTTAGGCGCGCTGCTTGCCGTTCTGGCAGGTCTATGGATGAGCGCCGACCTGCGCGATGGCGGCATAGGTATTGGCTTTTTCTGCGCCTGGTTTCCCTTGGCGCTCGGGGTGCTTCTCTTGCTCCTCGGCTGGTTCGCCAGCAGAGGACCTTGGGCGCATCTGCGTGTTAAATCCCACCAGGGCGAACGCGTGAAATTCAATTTGGACCTGCCAGTGCCTATCGGTGTTGCCGGCTCAGCCTTGCATTTTGTGGGAGACCGCATTCCAGGTCTGGATAAAGAGGACATGGATAACCTGATGAATGCTCTGGAAGAAGCAGTTAAGGGTGGTGAACCCATCCACATTCGAGCCGATAGCGATGATGGCGACGACGCCGTCGACATAAGTCTCAGTTAGAGCCTGGAGGAATTATGGCTAGCAGTGAAGAACGAATAAAGATCCTTGAAATGATCCAGGATGGCAAGATCAGCGCAGCGGACGGCGCTAAGCTGTTGGAAGCCTTGAACCGCGGCGCGGGCCGCCCGTCTGCCCCGCGCTCCGATGACGGCCGCTACCTGCGGGTGCGCGTCACCGACCTGGTAAGCGGACGCAACAAAGTCAGCGTGAACCTACCGCTCACCCTGGTCAGCGCCGGCATAGGGATTGCTTCCAAATACGTGCCTGGGGTGGACGAAGTCGACTTAATGGAAGCGATCCGTAGCGGCATGACCGGCAAGGTGATCGACGTGATCGACGAGGAAGGCGACGACCACGTAGAGATCTTTATCGAATAAGATATCCGCTTATGGTTGTTCGCAACCCCGACGAGATCTTTGTCACACCCGAGCAGTTGCCAGGTGCCTGCGCCGGCGAATTGCATCCCTTGGCGCTCAAGGGCGTTGAGCTTTTTAACAACGGGCAATACTGGGAAGCGCACGAGTCTCTGGAAGCCGCCTGGAAGGATGAACGCGGCCCGGCACGTTACCTATACCAGGGTATTCTGCAAGCCGGCGTGGTTTATTTGCAGATCGAACGCAACAACTTTATCGGCATGGCCAAGATGTTCGAACGCTGCAAAAAGTGGTTGCGGCCATGGCCGGAAGTGTGTCGCGGTGTGCACATCGCCCAACTACGTGGCGATGTAACCGCGGCGGTGGTTGCGGCCGGCAAGCTGGGGCCGGGCAACCTTGCCGGCTTTGACCGCAGCTTGTTCAAGAAAATAGTGCGTGTTGAAAAAAGCGGGGATTAGTCTTCAATCTTGATTTCCTCTCGCAGTTCAGAAAACCTGCGCGGCACATCTGGGGACGTGAGGTGTTCCCCGAGAGAGAGGTGCCACCAGCCCACGTCCCGCCAGACCCCGTGCTTATACCCAACCTGCTCGTAGACTGCTACCTGGGTAAACCCCATGGCTTCATGTAAGCTGACGCTGCCCTGATTGGGCAAGGCGATACCTGCATAGGCGTTGAAATAGCCTGATTGGCGCAATATCCTCAAGAGAGCGGTGTACAACCGTCGGGCTATTCCGCGCCGGCGCGCCTGCTGGTGCACATAGACGGACACATCCGCAGACCACTGATAAGCCATCCGGTCGCGATGCCCAGTAGCATAGGTGTACCCCAAGATTCTCCCGCCTTCCTCGATCACAAGCCAGGGGTACTGGGTCAAAGCTTTTTCGATGCGCTGCTGCATTTCAGCCAGGCTGGGCGGTTCAATTTAGAATGAGATGGCCGTTTCAAGAACAATCGGAGCATAAATCTCCAGCAATTGCTCGGCATCTTTGGGTTTCGCAATCCGTAGGTAATTTGGCATAAGCGCTAAAGCTTACTCCAGCCATACGCCATTTCCTGGAGCACCGCCCCGCCGATCTCGATGTCCTTCTCGGCGATGAAAACACCGCCCATCCGCTCGTAGAAACCACTGGCTGGATTGCCCGAAAGCACCCAGATCAGCATCGAATCGTGGCCGCGCTTTTTAAGGTCGAGCATAGCCGTCTCGAATAGCATGCGACCTATGCCTTGTCCCTGGCTTTGTTCAAGCAGGTAGATAGCGTAGATCTCACCAGAATAACCCCGGCGACCTTCGCGTTCAGGGCCTGAGGCTACAAAACCGACCGTCCCCTCGGTTTCCGTCTCGGCCACAAATAAATAATTGGTTTGCTGTTGGGCCAAGGCCTCACGCCACTGCATAGTGCGGCGCTCCACGGAGAGGTCTGCGAGGAAGAGGTCGGGGACCAGGCCTTTGTATGTTGTTTGCCAACTGTGAACATGGACGCGGGCAATCGCTTCGGCATCCGCCGCCCCGGCT
>JBBDXQ010000121.1:0-10860 GCA_040902265.1 Anaerolineales bacterium | reverse complement strand
TCCGAATATTTCGATGAAATGATCAACGATTTGCAGCAAGTAGCCAAATTGGACCCAGAGGCGCAATGGTGATGGATATTTTGAGATCGGTCACCAAGCCAAACGATGCACAGATCTGGGCGGCGCTGGCCGAGGTGCCCGACCCTGAAATGCCGGTGGTCAACCTGGTCGAATTGGGTATCGTGCGCCAGGTGGAGTGGGTTGAGGGCGGTTTGCAGGTGGCGATCACACCGACCTTCGCGGCCTGCCCGGCCTATGAGGTGATGGGCGCCAACATTATCGAGCGGCTGCAGCTGCTTGGTATTGAGCAGGTCCAGGTGAAAGTGCGCCATGAGCCAGCCTGGACTTCGGAATGGATCACCGAGGAGGCACGCCAGAAGCTGAAGGCAGCCGGCTTAGCGCCTCCGCCACACCACCAGGGCAATCTTATCCAGGTGCTTATGGACCCGGTAGCCTGCCCGCGCTGCGGCTCCACGATCACATCGCTGCGCAACAGTTTCGGCACCACACCTTGCCGCATGATCTACACCTGTGATGTTTGCAAAGAGCCGTTCGAGCAGTTCAAACCGCTATAGGGGAGAGAAAATGCATACAATTAAACGCCCGCTCCCAACCATCTTGTTGGCCTGGTTTGCCATGCTGGGCGTGGATTTCTTATTACACGGCGGATTGCTGGCGGGATTATATATAAATGACAGCCCCTTTTTGCTGTCACCCCTGGAGTCATTCAGCCGCATACCCCTTGGGTATTCCGGCTTTTTTCTCTTGGCGTTGATGTTGGTCTGGCTTATGCCGCGATTTAACCTCGTTTCCTGGAAAGCTGCGTTTTGGTTCGGGATCAGATTGGGCGCTATCATTTGGGGCGCTTTTGTGCTTGGCTTGATCTCAATTTCCACCATCGAAATTCCCCTGGCGCTCGCCTGGTTCCTGGGGCAGACCCTGGAACTTGGGGTTGGCGCCGTGGTGGTGGAGCGAACTTCAAAGGCCACCTCGCTGCGAAGAATTGCCTGGTTAGTTTTACTTGGCGTAATCATTGCTTTTGTGATCACCATCGTTCTACAAAGTTCCGGTCTAGTGCCAATCATCAGAATTCAATAAAGGAAACGATGAAACTTATTGCGCTATATAAACATCCCGCAGACCAGGGAGCCTTCGATAAGGCGTATTTTGAAACTCATCTTCCATTGATCGGAAAGCTGCCTGGATTGCAGGAAACCCAAGTCACGCGGTTCACACGCACCTTGGCCGGGGAGGGATACTATTTAATGGCGGAAATGTATTTCCCCGATGAAGCTGCGCTCAAGACCGCCATGAAGAGCCCCGAGATGGCAGCCGCGGGAGAGAACCTGGATTCCTTCGCTAAGGATCTATACAGTTTGATGTTTGGGGACGTGGATGAACGCAGATAAACAACCCCAGTGGAATGTAATAACCAGGCATAGACAAGGGTAGAGTGGATGGCGCTCAGCCACTCAACCAAAATCCCTTGGCAGGTCCATTCGCTTTTTTGGACCCTAGTAAAGGCGCTGTGCGCACCCGACCGGCTTCCTGATAGATGCTAACACCTTGGCTAGCTCATACGAGGTGCGTGCCACTTCCCCTAAGTTGATAGCTCCAAAATTAATCTTCACCTTTATAATATTTTGGAGAAGGCAAGTTACTATTCACACTTCATTATCCTAAATTAGGAGGACGCCTTGGACATTTTCCTTTCTTGCATCGTGGGCGGCGGTTTGTTGCTGCTCTTATGGATCCTGCCTGCCGGGATCAAGATCATCTACCAGTACGAGCGTGGGGTGATCTTCACCCTGGGCCGCTTTGGCGGTATCCGCAACCCGGGCATCACCCTGATCATCCCCATCATCCAGACCTTGCGTAAAGTCGACATGCGCATTAAGACCGCCGATATCCCCCGCCAGGAAGTGATGACGCGGGACAATATCCCCATGCTGGTCAACGCGGTCGTCTATTTTAAGGTGGTGGACCCTGAGGCGGTGATCATCAAGATCGAAGACCACATCTTTGCCGTGCGCCAATACACTCAGGCGGCGTTGCGGGATGTGATCGGCAACAGCGAGATGGATTCGGTGCTCACCGAGCGCGAAACCATCGCCGAGAGCATCAAGAAGATCGTGGACGCTGAAACCAGCGGTTGGGGCGTCGACGTGGAATCGATCAAGATCCAGGAAGTGGAACTCCCTGCCGAAATGAAACGCGCCATGGCCAAGCAGGCCGAAGCTGAGCGCGAACGCCGCGCGATGGTGATCAACTCCCAGGGAGAACTGACCGCCTCGGAGAACCTGCGCAAGGCGGCCGAGCAGTTGGCCATAAGCCCAGGGGCCTTGCACCTGCGTACCCTGCAAACCATCCGCGATATCGCCTCCGATCCATCCGAGAAGATTGTGTTGTTCCTGCCCTCGGAATTGAGCGATGTGGTTAACGCGCTGGCCGGCGGCAAAAAGTCTGCAAAGTGAGAGAGAAGCTGGACCATCGGGTCCGCTACCTTCAGATCGCTTTTAATTATGATCAAGGCCTGGTGCGGCGTGTGCTGCCCACACTGCCGCGCCATCCGCGCATTCTTATCGAGGCGGGAACCCCTTATATCAAGCGCGAGGGAGTGCGGGGCATCAGCCTACTGCGCAGCCTGTGGTCGGGCCATATCGTGGCCGACATCAAAACCGCAGACGGGGCTGCCGGGGAAGTGGATATGGTTAACCTGGCTGGCGCGGATGCCGTCACCGCCTTGGGTAATTCGCCCACCGAAACGCTGGACCTTTTTGTGCAGCATTGCGCCGAGCTGGACATGATCTCGATGATCGACATGCTGGGGGTACATGACCCATTGGTCGTATTACGCCCCATGCAGCATCGTCCGGATGTGATCATCCTGCATAAAGGCCGTGACGAAGAAAGCACGCGTGGCAAGATGATCGAATACCGGCATGTCAATCGCATTCGCAGCAAGTACGACGCCAGCATCTCAGCTGCCGGAGGGGTAGGGCTCAAAGAAGCGCGCTCGGCCATTTTCAACGGGGCCAATATAGTGGCGGTCAACTTGGTGCAGCCTGGGGACCCTTGGGAAGGCATCTCCACCACAGAGGACATCGCCGGCATGGCACGCAAGTTTTTAGAAACAATTGAATAAGGCTGCCAAAGGGATCACCCCTTGAAAAAAGAACCGGGCCAATCCTCTGAAACAAACGAAGTGCAAGACAAGAGCATTTTTGACGCGGCGGCCGACGGCCTGATCATCAGTGATTTGGAGACGGGGCTTGTAATTGAAGCAAACCTTGCTGCCTGTAAAATGCACCGCTATCCACACGAAAAGATGTTGGGGTTTCAGCTAAGCGCCCTTGTACACCCCGATGCCCAAGATCAATTTAACCAACAATTACAAAACCTTCAGAACCAAGAGGTGATGGATATCCGGACACTGCAATTATGTCAGGATGGGCAGACATTTTTCGCAGAATGGCGCGGAAAGGCATTTCGTTATCAAGACCGACCATGTTTTCTAGGAGTTGTCCGCAATGTAAGCAAACGCATCGTTGCAGAGCAAACACTCCAAGATGCCGTTACCAGTACCAACGCTGAGCTATTTGGGCATGCGCAAGCGTTGGCTGTTGTGGAAGAGCGCCAACGGCTCGCACGCAACCTGCATGATGCGGTCAACCAATCGCTCTTCTCCGCTGGTCTTATCGCCGAAGTCCTACCGCGTTTATGGGAACGCGATCAAGAAGAGGCCAGGCGCTCACTGGAAGACCTACGCAGGTTGACACGCGGCGCAATGGCTGAAATGCGCGCTCTGCTTGCTGAGCTGCGCCCCTCGACTTTGACTGATACCGACCTGGGGGACCTGCTGCATCAGCTGGCGAAAGCGTTCATGGGGCGCACCAATGTCCCAACCAAGGTGACTGTGCCGGGGAAAAGTGTTTTGCCCGCTGAAGTGCACGTGGCAATTTACCGAGTATGCCAGGAAGCTTTGAATAATGTTGCCAAACATGCCGCAGCCACCACCGTGGCAGTAACCCTTAAACAAGAAGGAACCTCGACAATTTTGAGCATCCAAGATGATGGCCGAGGTTTTGATCCAAAGCGAATTAACTCTGGGCACTATGGTCTAGCCATGATGCAAGAGCACGCCAGTGCCGCGGGTGCCTACTTTTCTATAGCCAGCCAACCCGGTCATGGCACAGAACTAACCGTCCGTTGGACAAAAACACCAGCTGTGGAGATCTGATGGCGTACTCAACGAGCAAACCAATACGCGTGTTGGTGGTCGACGATCACGCCATGGTTCGCCTGGGCCTGGCAACCTTTTTGAAGGTCTTTGATGACCTGTTATTAGTTGGGGAAGCCGCGAACGGGGAGGCAGCCCTTAAGCTGTGTGGTGATGTTGATCCTGATGTGGTACTCATGGATTTGGTCATGCCGGGTATGGATGGAGCTGCCACGACAGCAATCATCCACCAGCAGTTCCCGCAAATCCAAGTTCTGGCCCTGACCAGCTTTAAAGAAGGGGAGCTTATCAAAAATATATTAGCGGCAGGAGCTATCGGCTACTTGCTTAAAGACATATCGGCTGACGAACTTGCCCAGGCCATCCGTGCGGCTAATGTAGGCAAAGCCACTCTCGCCACCGAGGCCTCGCAAGCTCTAGTGGAGGCTGCCAATCAGCCTCCCAAGCCTGGGTTTGACATAACGGAGCGTGAGCGCCAAGTCCTGTCTTTGATGATCGAAGGGTTAAACAATACACAAATTGCTGGAAAACTGGCAGTTAGCCCATCCACCATCAAATCCCATGTAAGCAATATCCTCTCGAAGCTAGGGGTTGCTAGCCGTACAGAAGCTGTAACTCTTGCCTTACGCACTCGCATCCTTTCCTGAATCTTTCTCCCCCAACTGGACTAGAAGCAACTTCCCCTCTCGACGGATGTGGCTTGGGAGGTTCGTTGCTATCCTAGGTATGTGCCACGTGTATTTATTGCAGACGCTAAATCTGAAGAACGCTCAGCCCTTCGCCTATTACTACTTGATCTGGAGATGGAATTGGCGGGTGAAGCTGCAGATTGGCACACCACACTGACCCGGGTGCCCAGCAGCCGTGCCGATATCTTGCTAGTGGACTGGGATGTACTTCCCATAGCGCCAGCCGTGGCCGTTGAAGAATTACGTCAGGCATGCCCGGTTGGGCTGGTCATTGTTCTGATCAGCCAGTTGGACGCCCGCGAGCAGGCCGCTATTTCTTTAGGGGCTGATGCTTTCATCAGTAAAGGAGAAACGGCTGAACGTGTGGCAGAGCGCTTGCGTGCAGTTGCCGCAGGTCTTTCCGTAACGGTAGTACGGTGAGAATGAAGAAATTGGCCGAACTATCAAATTCTTGTTATCAGAAGAATGGAGGATCGAAACATGAATAACGATGTTTTTGAAGGAAAGTGGAAACAAATAAGGGGCAAGGCTAAAGGCTGGTGGGGCAAACTCACCGACGACGACCTGGACCGCGCTGCAGGCAAGTTCGATGTTCTCACCGGGTTGCTCCAGGAAAAATATGGATACACCCGCGAGCACGCGGCGGCAGAAGTTGAAAAGCGGTGGAATGAGTTTGAGGCTGGTACGAAATAAGGAAACCGAACCACTACCAGTGAATTGCTCAGATAAGACGGCCACCTAAAAAAGGATTAGAGAAAAGAACAAAGATTTTTGCGCAGCTCAATTGTCTCAACAAAGGAGAAAAAATGAACCTGGTAATTTACCTCGTAGTTGCAGCAGTGATCGGTTGGCTGGCGACATTAATTATGCATGATCGCTCCAGTCTGCTGATGAATATCGTCATTGCCGTCGTAGGGGCTTTTCTGTCTGGGTACTTCCTCAGCCCCATCTTAAATGTCGGCACGATAAACGACGCGATCACAGTTCCAACTGTTCTTGTTACCCTGCTTGGGTCCATCATCCTGTTGGCGTTGGTAGGACTCTTGCGCGGCAGAGGACGTCGCGCCTAATCGATTCAACCTACCTATTGAATAGGTTGGCTTTATCCACCACGATTTTGCTTCACATCGTGAAAACCGGTCCAGTGGACCTCAAATGAACAGCCAATTTGGCTGGCTCAGAAAGAAGTAGACATGGCAAACGAAAATAAAGTATCCAAAGTAAGAACATCCCAAAGCGATCCAGAACGTTCGCAGCGCATCTTTACCTTTAAGGCTACTCAGTGGGTTTGGCTGGTGTTTGGCATTCTGGAGGCTATGATCGCTCTGCGTATCGGTCTGAAGCTCCTAGGCGCAAACGCGGAGAGCTCGATCGTAGGCGCTATCTATGGAATTACCGATCTATTCCTGGCCCCATTTGTGGGTTTGATCGGCTCCCCAACGAACGGCAGTATGGTGCTGGAACTCTATTCTTTGTTCGCGATCCTGATCTACGCGTTGATCGCCTGGGTGGTTGAAAGAATCATCTGGCTTGCCTTTTATCGCCCGCGTGGACCTGTCGTCGCAGTCACCGAGTCTGTGACCAGCGAACAGAACACTACCACTCAGACCCCCAAACTTTAAAGGAGAGAACATATGGATAAAGAAAAACAATCTAACACTTCGAACAACATGGCAGGCGTCCTGGCCGGAATTGTCATCGGCGGAATAGTCGGAGCGGTGACTATGTTGTTCCTGGCCCCGCAATCTGGAAAAGCTACACGCAATCAGATCAAACAAAAGGGGATTGAACTGCGCGATGGGACTACAGAAATGGTGGATGAAGCCATTGCGCAGATGCAAACGAACGCGAACAAGATGTTGGCTGAGGGGCGCGAGAAGATCAAGGAACTAACCGACCGTGGCCGGGCTATGGCAGCCGAGCAATTGGATCATGTGGCGGATGCAGCCCAATCTGGGAAGAAAGTGATCCAAAACTCTAAGTAGTCTTACTTTTAGGTGGATAGAGTTATCACAGACCTAAGGGTGGGCAAGTTTACGTGTAGGCTGGTTTGCCCCGATCGCGTTGCCCTGCAGATAGCAGTTGCTAGCTGCAGGACGACGACGGCATGCAGGTAGGTTGTCGCCAGGAGTTCAGCAACCGATAGTGATCGCCTGCTACTCAGCCGGGCTGGAGTAATCCAGTTCGATATGCCTCAGAGCCCGTTCAAACGGTTCGGGGGTAAGGTTCCAGTTCCCAATGAATGGGTTGTCCAGATCTTCGATGATATGGAAGATCATTGACTGCAGGAAGGCAATGATCATCACAGACATGTAGGCGTAGTATTCGCTGGCAAAAGGCATAAACACAAACGTGATCAGGGCAAAAGCCGAGGCCAAATAAATAAAGGCTTTCAATAAGATGGGAAGCCTGGCTAAACTCTGGTTATTTCTTTCCGTGCGGGTTTGTGTTAGTAATCCGTAATGTCTTACGATCTGGTCAAAGACAATGGAATCGTGATCATCGTTAAATTCAATGTCACGAATGATCTCGGATATGTGCCTAATAGCCAATCCGGTCTCAACATTCCTTTGACCAGCCCCTGCTTTCTGGAACTTACCTTTGATGACCTTTCTTGCGTAATCGGCAATCCCAGCCTTCATCCTTTCCAGCAGGACGTCATCCCGAAAATATAGCGTTAGCCTGAAAAGTTGTTCCAATCCTTGAGCCTCTCGGTCAATTAGCTCTGAGATATGGTTGTACTGATTCCAGACTTCAAAAACTACAAAGGCTGCCAGAATGCCATACAGTGTCCCAAACACGCTGAGGAAGGCTCCCAACCCGCTTGCGTCCACGATAAACAGATCAGTGTGTAAATAAGTGCGAGACAGATAAGTAATAACCGCTGCAAATAGAGAGAAGATGGCTGATTTGACTATCAACTTCTGCATGCTCCTATTCTAATTGCTTTAGGTTCTGTACCTCGCCAGTTTATGATAGGACTTGGAGACCGCGGGGACACCAGGACCGATAATAAAAAGCGGCCGCTAGGCCGCTTTTGTTAAGGAAGGTTATCTCTGGGGTTAAATTCCCAGCAGATTGCTTATGGCGCGGCTCCAAAGGATGCCGCCAGCCATCAGGAAGCCGGCTATGGCGTGCAATTTGATGGTTGCCGCGTTAGCCCGCACCAGGCTGCGTTCGCTGTATTCCCGCAGCACGACCCGGCTAGCCTGGTAGGCTAATGGCACACCGGCCACGATGAGCAGCGCGCCGATTGGGAAGGTGCCACTTGCCAGGGTCCAATAAACCGAGAACCCAAAGGCCGCCAGCATGATCACCACATACCCCCAGGCGGCACGAGCTTTGCCCAGCACTACCACCAGGTTGTGTTTACCGGTGGCTTTGTCGGCAGCCTCGTCTGGGAACTGGTTTATCCACAGGATCGCGATGGTCAGCAGGCCGATAGGCACACCAGCCAGAAAGTCAGCCAGGGTCACGCGGCCAGTCAGCGCGTACACAGTGCCGGCCACGGCCAACGGGCCGAAGTTGAGACCCACAGCCAGCTCACCCAAGCCGCGGCGGGCGGCAAGGCGGATGGGCGGTGCAGTGTAAAAGAATGCGCAGAAGGCGCCGATAGCGCCGAAGGCCAGCACAACCCAGCCGCTTTGCAGCGCCAACAACAAGCCCAGGCCAGAGGCGACTAGCAGGGAAAGGCTGGCCACTATGAACAAGCTCTTCTCACTCACCAAGCCCAGCTCTATCGAGCGGCTGCCGCCTGAGTAGGGCAGGAAGTAATCATTATTAGCCGGGTCGGTGCCGCTCTTCCAGTCGAAATAATCGTTATATGTGTTGGCGGCCACATGCAGCGCGATACCGGCGAAGAGCACCATCAAGAACTTTTCCCAGGGAAAAGGTGTCGCTAAACCCAAGGTGGCCACCCAGGCCGCGCCGATCAGGATGGGCACAACTATGGCGGTCAGGAATGGGGCGCGGGTGATTACCAGCCAGGTGAAGATCTTGGTCATCAGGCTGACTTCGGGCATGGCATCTTTCGGGCTTACATCTTCCAACTCTTCGGTAACGCCACAAAAACCGGATTGCACCCCGTCCTTGTAGGTGGGCGTGATGCGGATGTCCGCGGCGAATGGCTGGCCGTTCTTACGCAGGAACACGGTGCGGCCGGCATACTCGCCATCCTTCGACGCAGTGGCCAGCCATTGGGGCACATACTGCAGCACTACCTGCCCTGGCGAAAACAGCGAAACGCGCTTTTTGCCGATCACCTCATCTTTGAAGTAACCAAACATCCTTTCGGAGCCATCTCCAAAAGTTTCGATGCGCCCTTCCAGGTCACAAGTGATCACACTCTTTTCAAGGGTCTTTGCCATGTTGATCATCCTTTCTTTTAGGCGAATACACCCTGCTAATAACGAATCGCGGGGTCGTTGGTTTGCAAGGTCAGCTAAGGTTATTATATTAATTATACAGCAAAGTTGTTTCTCGACGCCTATTTGTAATAAAAAAGAGCCAGGCTACACAGCCTGGCTCATGGCCCGCGCCGCGCAGGGTCACCACCAAGGTGTCTCCGTTCAGGCCGGATAATTCCACCGAACCTGCCGAATCGAAGCTGACCTCACTCACGTCCTGAACGGTGATTGTTATCTCCACTGTTTGGCTGGGGCTCACCCGCTTCGGGACCTTGAAAGAGCCGTTAGCAGAACCACTGCCTGCACCAAAACGAAAGACAACTAAGCGGACTGCGCCAAAGCGCCGTCCCCGCTCCAAGTAGGATCTGGCAGACGTAAAACGGCCCCATGAGGGGCTGTTTTTTGCTGCGAATCCCTGCGTGATATACTCCAAAACACTTATGAAAAATGTGCCTTTAGCTTGCAACGAATCTGTTGCATTAGGGTTAAGTTTAATACTTCACCCTCTCAAGGTGGCGCGTGCCTGAACTAAGCGACGAACAGGCGCTGGGGCAAGCCACACGAGGGGACAAGCAGGCCTTTGGCATGCTATACGATAAATACGCTGGCCGCATTTATAACTACATCTACTATCGCACGGGCAGCAACCAGGACGCAGAAGACCTGACGTCCCGCGTATTTTTCCGTGCCATGCGGCACATTACCAATTACACAGACCGGGGCGTGCCATTTTCTGCCTGGCTATACCGCATAGCTCATAACCTGGTGGCGAACTGGCACCGTGACAGCAGCCGAAGGCAGGAAGTGGAGCTGGAGGATGGCTACCGCGCCAACGACAGCGATGAGCATCCGGAGACTGCGCTGGAAGAGAGCGAGGAGCAAAACGCTCTGCTTGGCCTTATCCGCAAACTGCCGGAGGAACGCCAACAGCTTCTGATCTTGAAATTCGTGGAGCATATGTCCAATGCCGATATTGGGCAGATCATGGACCGCACTGAAGGCGCCATAAAAAGCCTTTATCACCGTACCTTATTAGCCCTGCGTGAAGAGATCACCAAGGGTGGGCCGGGGCAGACGCCACTGGATATATTCGGAGCATGGCCTGAGGAAGAGGTATGAAGATCATTTGGCCGTGGAATCGGAAGAAGATTGAACGAGAACTTGGTTCGGTGGAGGAGTTGCTGGCCATTGCATTTAAGCCAGTAACCGCTCGCCCAGCATTCGTTAATGACCTGCGCAAACGGCTGGTTGGCAGCCGCAACCCGCTCGCCCGTGTGAGCCTGACCACACTAGAACTCATCCTGTTGATCGGTGGAGCCCTGGTTGGGGTGGTCGTACTGATCTTCACTCTATTGCGCCGCTTCCTGGGTCTTTTCGGCGGCCAGCGGCCAGGCACTGCTAAACCATCTCGGAAAAAGGAAAAGGCGATCGGCAAAGAGCCTAAAAAACGGGCAGCCTAGCGGTTCGTTTTGTTTCCGGTAATATGTTGGCCTCGTGTTAATTTTCCGGATGCAAATCTGCAATT
>JBBDXQ010000120.1:0-10980 GCA_040902265.1 Anaerolineales bacterium | reverse complement strand
CCCGATGCACTTTTTTGTCTAGGCCAACTGTCTCACATGTATCTGAACTTATTCAGAACTCGGAGCGATCGTGTACTACAGCTCTGCATCCCTACCAGCACACATCCCGCGTTCTTCATTGTAACCTTCTTGACATTAGCCAAAAAACAACACAAATACTCCCGTTAGTGTTATCTACGATGGTCTAAGCCGTAAATGGGGAAGGCGATAAAAAGGCGATTTGGGTTTAGACACTGGTTCTTTTAAAGTAGGTCGAGGTTTTTTGCTCCCCACCTAGCAACTAGAAATTGAGTTCATCCCCTATCCAGGCTCTGGTCTTCCCAACTGGCGGCATCCTCGAGGGATTCAAGGTGGGTGAGCACAGTTACGTTCGGCAAGGCCGCCCTGATCTCGGCCTCCAGACGCTCCAGCAGGCGGTGGCCGCGTTGCACTGTCCAGGCGCCGGGCACCAGGATGTGAACCGAAACGAAGCGCCTGGCGCCGCCCTGGCGGGTGCGCAAGGCGTGGAAACGCACCTCCTCGCGTTGGTAGGCTTTCAAGATAGCCTTCACCTTATTGACTTCTTCAGCCGGTAGGGAAGTATCCATCAACCCCAGCGCTGAGCGGCGTAATATGCCGTACCCCGTCCAGGTGATGTTTGCTGCCACTAGGAGGGCAATCACCGGGTCCAACCAGGGCCAGCCGCTGGCAGCCACCAGGCCCACTCCCAGCAGCACTCCAGCTGAGGTCCATACGTCAGTAAACAGGTGTTGGGCGTTGGATTCCAGGGCCGGAGAGTTGTGCCGCTGGCCAGCACGCAAGATCACAAACGCGGTCGCAAAGTTGACCACCGAGGCGACCACCGAGATGGCTAAACCAATACCGATGGATTCCAGGTCTCGCGGGTTTACTAGCCGCTCCACCGCCGCGAATCCGATGCTGGCTGCTGCCAGCAGGATCAGGGCGCCTTCCACACCGCTGGAGAAGTACTCTGCCTTGCTGTGGCCGTATGTATGCTCTTCATCTGGAGGCTGGGCGGCGATAGTGAGCACCACCAAGGCCATCACCGCGCCGGCCAGGTTCACCAGTGATTCCATGGCGTCGGACAACAAGCCTACCGAACCGGTGACCAGGTAGGCGGCCGCTTTCAGACCGATTGTGATTAACGCGGCTACTAGCGACAACCAGGCGTAGCGAGTAAGGAAAGAACGGTTCATAATGAAGAGGACTGAGGGATCAGTGATTATTTGATAAGCATGAGCAACGACTAAGTATTCCCACGCGAGGCCTGACTTCTTGATTCCTGAGGGCCAAAGGGCTGTCCATGAATCCCTATTCGCTGGATCTCAACCCAACCTGCGAGCGCAAGTAGGCTTCAATCAGCTGATCCAGGTCGCCATCCAACACGGCTTGTGTGTTACCGCTTTCATACTCGGTGCGATGGTCTTTGACCAGTTGGTAAGGATGCAAAACGTAAGAACGGATCTGGCTGCCCCATTCTGCTTTTTGATATTCGCCCCGCAATTGGGCCAGCTCCCGGTCCTTCTCCTCCAGTTGGATATCCAGCAGGCGTGCCCTGAGCACCTTCATGGCGTTTTCGCGGTTTTGGGTCTGCGAACGCTCATTTTGGGAAGAGGCCACCAACCCGCTGGGGAGGTGCGTGATGCGGATGGCGGTTTGGTTTTTCTGCACGTTTTGGCCGCCAGCTCCGCTGGAAAGGAAGGTGTCGATCTTAAGCTCGTTTGGATTGATGTCGATATCAGCGGCTTCCACCTGGGGCAGCACTTCCACTTGCGCGAATGACGTATGGCGTCGCCGGGCGGAGTCGAAAGGCGAAAGGCGTACCAGCCGATGAACGCCTTTTTCTGCTCGCAAATAGCCATACGCATAGGAGCCATTCACCGCTATCGTCACGCTCTTGATGCCAGCCTCTTCGCCTGGAGTCTGGTCGAGTATCTCGGTCTTGTACTCCTGCCGCTCAGCCCAGCGCAGGTACATGCGCTGCAGCATGGCTGCCCAATCCTGCGAATCGGTTCCGCCTGCGCCAGCGTTGATACTTAGCAAGGCGTCCCCGGCGTCATACTCCCCGGAGAGCATCGTACGTAGCTCGCGTTGGTCAACCTCGTGTTCAAGGACCTTGGCTTCGATGTCCAGTTCTTGCTTCAAACTGGTATCCTCAAGAGTGGCCAATTCCAAAGCATCAGCCAGGCGTTTTTCCACTCCCCGCCATCCCTCGATCTCAATCCGCAGGCTGGAGATGCTCTTCATCAGTAGTTGCGCCTTCGGTGGGTTATCCCATAGCGTTGGCACAGACGCCTCGTCTTCTAAACTGGCAAGTTCAGCCTCTTTTTTGGATAGGTCAAAGACGCTCCAAAAGAGCCAGGATGCGTTCTTGTGCTTTGGTTAGGCGATCTATGATCTCTTGCATATTTACCTCAAAGTGGACTTATTATTATAGCTACCCTTGTGCGCTTACTCCGATATAAATATGGCTAGACTTGACTTCCTAATAAAATATGAGCATAGCTTGTCAGGGTGAACTAAGCTTGTCCAAGGCATATGCCAAAAACTATACGGGAAGTTCCTCGTCGGCGGGGTAGCAGATTGCAGCGGATCTAAAGCGTAAATCTGACGAACAGAAAAAACCCGCTTGAAATTGTCCTTGAACTGATAGCCCGAGCCGCTTATGTCGTCCAGGGCGAAGGACCTGATTTTTGGCGTGAACGTATCTATCACTTGATGGTCCTAACTATGCTGGTCGGGGGTTTCATTGCCCTGATTCCTTCTGTGTGGTTATCGATTGCCACAAACTTTACGTCGTGGCCTTCTTCGACATCTTCGCCTATGCAATTCTATTGGGTCTATTCCTATTTAGAACTATCCCCTATAAATTGCGCGCCTTAATACTGGTTTTTTTGGGACTATCAGTGGGAGTGGTTGTCTTTTTTGCCACTGGAGATAAAGGCGCTGGTTTGTTCTGGGTGTTTGCCATACCACCTTTGGCCAACTTACTGTTGGGTCTTGGCTGGGGCTTGGCTTTTTACACAATGACCGTTGTCCTGTTTGTTGGCATCGGTGCTCTGATTGCATCGAATTTATCCCTTTCTCCTGCGCTAAATAAGATCTCACTGGACTCCTGGATCGTTTATGCCGTCAATTTTCTTGTGGCTAATGCCATCGTTACCGTCCCATTGGGAGCTTTGTTGGCTGGTTTATTCAGAAGCGCTGACGGAGCCAAACGCAGGCTGGAAAATTTGCAGGCATTGAATGCTATCGATCGCGCGATTATCACAAATCTGGATCTGAAGCCCACCCTTTCAGCCCTGCTTAAAGAGACCATCATGCAGTTACAGGTGGATGCCGCAGCCGTCTGGCTTTCAGACAAGGCAGGCCAAAGGCATTTTTCTCAAGGGGAAGCAATCCGGTAAGCACTTTGATCCGCAGGTAGCAATAGCTTTCCTGGATCTCAAAATTAGCTAATCATTGTTCTTCATTGCTATAATCCGCTCGTGGAAAAGAAGAAACTAAGCCACGTCGACTCTGGTGGACGAGCGCGCATGGTGGACGTGGGCGATAAGCTGGTTACCGAACGAACTGCCATTGCTGCCGGTGAAGTACGTATGCGCGCTGAAACTCTGGCACTTTTGGCTAGTAATTCGTTAATAAAAGGTGATGCGTTGGCCGTTGCTCAGATTGCAGGCATCCAGGCAGCTAAACGCACCGCAGAACTGATCCCATTCTGCCATCAGCTACCCTTGGAGCACCTTTCGATTGAGTTTACTCTGGATGAGCAGTTACCAGGAGTGCTTATCCATGCAACTGTGCGGAGTGTGGGAAAAACCGGCGTCGAAATGGAAGCGCTGACCGCGGTTTCCGTGGCCGCCCTGACTATTTACGATATGGCCAAAGCCGCCGAAAAGACCATCCGCATCGGGCAGATCCGCTTGGTCAAGAAGAGCGGCGGTAAGAGTGGTGACTACGAGGAAGCCTGATGCCTCAAGAGAGATGGAAACGCCGCGAAGAGAAATTGCGAAAAGAGAAGTTGGGTATGCGGGTCAGCGGTAGAAGCATTTTCACATTGCAGGAACTCATCAGACGAAAAGCCGAAGACGCTCGCAAAGCAAAGAAACCTAAGACGAAGAAGAATTCCCGTGAATAAGGTCAAGGTGTTGTTCTTTGCCACGTTAAAGGAAAAAGCTGGCCTAACTAGCACCGAGCTTGATCTGATTGATAATTGCAGTGTGGCTCAGCTTAAATTAATTATATTTGAGCAGTTCCCCAATATTCCCAGGTCTACATCCTCCCTTTTAGTGGCAATAAATAAAGAGTATGCCTTCGACCAGGACTTGATTCCTTCTGGTGCTGAAATTGCCTTGTTCCCCCCGGTAAGTGGTGGCGCAGGGTTCCCGACCATTGTTTCCGTAACCCGGAATGAACTCAACATGGACCAGTTGGTAGCGCAGATCACATCTGCGACAACCGGGGCAGCTGCTCTATTTAGTGGCATGGTGCGCGGCATCACAACGGGCAGCGATGCGCAGGAAACCGAGTTTCTTGAATATGAAGCTTATGTTCCTATGGCAGAAGCCAAGATGCGCCAGGTGGCGGACGAGATCCGCGAGCGCTGGCCGAAGGTCGAGGGGATTTCGATCGTTCAGCGCATCGGCAAGCTGCTCCCCGGCACGCCTACGGTATTGATCGCCTGCAGCGCAGCCCATCGCGATACGGGTGTTTTTGAAGCGGCGAGATACGGAATCGATCGGCTGAAGGAGATCGTGCCGATCTGGAAAAAGGAAGTCAGTCCCCAGGGAGAGGAATGGGTGGAAGGTGAATATATTCCCAACCCAACCGATCTAAATTTGTGACCAGCTTCAATTGCCGCAATTGCCGCCGTCCATTCCCAGAAAGCGGTCTTCCTTATCGCTGCCCAACGTGTAGCGGTGTCTTTGGAATAGCGGATGGAATTCATTTTTCGCCAGAACTCGTTGAAAAAGATATGCCGGGTCTATGGCGCTATCGCCATACTTTCGGTCTACCGGATGGATCTGAAGTTATTAGTTTGGGCGAGGGGGATACTCCACTAGTGGAAGGGCATGGTTTTGGTAAGAAGCTGTTCTTTAAACTTGAATACCTAAACCCTACTGGCTCTTTTAAAGACCGCGGCTCTGCTCCGCTGGCCAGCATGATGGTCGCCCGTGGCGTGCGCGAAGCCGTCGAAGATTCTTCGGGAAATGCCGGCGCGTCTTTCGCAGCCTACTGTGCGCGAGCAGGAGTACAGGCGCGTGTATTTGTACCCAGTTACTCCTCTGGCCCAAAGCGCAGGCAGATCGAGGCGTATGGTGCGGAACTGCTCGCCGTGGATGGGCCGCGTTCAAAAGCTGCGGAAGCAGTGCAGGATGCAGCCTCTGCAGGCAGCATATATGCTAGCCACGCGTACTTGCCTTTTGGTTTACCGGGCATTGCCACGATCGCTTACGAGATAGTGGAGCAACTAGGGGCTGCCCCTGGCGCAGTGCTGGCGCCCGCTGGGCATGGCAGCTTGTTGCTGGGCATTGCGCAAGGGTTCTCCGCGCTTAAAGCCGCAGGTATAATCCAGAATCAGCCGGTATTGGTGGGTGTTCAGGCTCGCCCATGTGCGCCATTATGGGCTCTTGCCACCCAAGGGGTTGCGGGCCTGGCCTGGGTCACTGAAGGGGAAACTGTGGCTGAGGGAGTGCGCGTGTACCAGCCATTGCGTGGAGACGAGTTGTTAGCTGCAGTTGAGGCCAGTGGCGGGCAGTTTGTGGCTGTCGAAGAAGAGCAAATAGTAGCGGCTCGCGACGCCTTGGCTCTCGCAGGGCTATTTGTAGAGCCCACCTCTGCTTTAGTTTGGTCGGCGCTGCAAGTGGTGGCTGACGGTCTGCCTGAACCTTGCGTGCTTATCTTAACCGGTTCAGGTCTGAAGTCGATTTAATGAGGAGACTATGGCTGAAAAAATAGTAATCACCGGGTTGGGAACCGTGAATGCCCTGGGCAATACAGTGGAGCAGACCTGGGAGAATATCGTCAAAGGTGTTTCAGGGCTCGCCCCGCTCTCACTGTTTGATACCAGCGATTATTTAGTAAAGGTGGCTTGCGAAGCAAAAGGGTTTGATCCCGGCCAATATTTAGACGCTCGCGAGATCCGGCGGCGTGACCGCTACGAATTATTCTCCGCGGCCGCGGTTTCCCAGGCTATAAAACATTCAGGCCTGGAGATAACAGAAGAGAATGCCTCGCGGGTAGGGACTGTGATCTCCGCCGCCATAGGTGGGATCAGCTCATTAGAACAAGGGGTGATCGACATCGTTGAGGGAGGCCCGCGGCGGGCCAGCCCCTTCTTGATCCCAATGCTCATGCCCAATGGGGCCGCCGGATTGGTGGGTATTGACCACGGACCTAGGGGTCCCGCGCTGTCGGTGGCTTCGGCTTGCGCCTCAGGTCAAGATGGTATTGGCATCGCCTGGATGATGTTGAAAACCGGCATGATCGACGTTGCTGTTGCCGGGGCTGCAGAAGCCGCCATTACCCGGACCGCGGTAGCTGCATTCGATCGCATGGGGGCTATGTCCCGGCGCACGGAGGGTACTCCAAGTCCTTTCGATAGTCACCGTGACGGCTTGGTTATCGGCGAAGGGTCGGCTGTCTTGATCCTGGAGACAGAAAGCCACGCCAAAGCTCGTAAAGCGAACATCCTGGCCGAGCTGGCCGGCTACTCTGCCTCAGCTGATGCCCACCATATCACTGCGCCACATGCAGAGGGCACCGGGGGATCGCAAGCCATCATCAATGCTTTACACGGGGCGGGGATTAACCGCGAGGATGTGGACTACATCAACGCCCACGGTACCGGTACGGTGCTAAACGACATGTCCGAAACTCGAGCTATAAAAACAGCATTCGGTGAACATGCTTACGACGTTGCCATTTCCTCCACTAAATCGATGACCGGCCACATGATGGGCGCCACCGGTACGCTGGAAGCTCTCCTCTGCGTTCTGGCTATCCGTGAAAGCATCCTCCCGCCGACAATTAATTATGTGGACCCCGACCCCGAATGCGACCTGGATTATGTACCGAATAAAGCACGTGAGGCTAATTTGGATATTGCCATCACCAACGCCTTCGGGTTTGGCGGCCATAATGCCGTTTTGGTGGTTCGCAAATATTCCTGACAGCATTACAATAGTTGCATGGAACTAACGGACCGCTAGCTACCCCTCAGAGGAGGGGTGGCTGACGTTCCCTGAGTTCCGGAAGGTACTTAGCCGTGGTCACCAAGGGAAGCCCGGGCCTGGAAACCCCCCAGAGCTTTGCGCGCAGATTAAATTTGCCCGTTCAAGACTATCGCCTGGTTGGACGGGCGCTTACCCATCGCTCCTATCTCAACGAACATAGCGAGGCGCTGGAGGATAACGAGCGCTTGGAGTTCCTTGGGGACGCCGTGCTGGATTTTGTGGTGGGCGCCTGGTTATATAATCATTTTCCAGAAATGTCTGAGGGCGAGATGACCCGCCTGCGAGCGGCGTTGGTAAGCACAGAACGACTAGGTGAATTCGGCGCTCAGATCGAGATCGGACGGGCCTTGCGCATGGGCCATGGCGAAGAAGAGAGCGGAGGTCGAACTCGCGCCGCTATGTTGTGCAATGCGTTCGAGGCCGTAGTGGGGGCAGTTTACCTTGGCTCAGGAATAGATGCTGTGCAAGATTTCCTGGACCCCTTGCTGGAGCAGGGTGTAGCTGAAATCCGCAATGGCCAGGGCGACCGCGATCCCAAGAGCCTATTGCAGGAATGGGTGCAGGCACAGGGTGATGAAGCCCCTCTATATCGCATCGTGGCAGAATCAGGCCCGGACCATAGTAAGTTTTTCGAAGTAGAAGTGCTGGTAGCTGGCCGCCCGCTAGGGCGAGGTAAAGGTCGTAGCAAACAGGCTGCCAGTAAGATAGCAGCCCGGGAAGCATTAAAAGTTTTGGAGAGCAGGAGATAGTGAGCGGCGGCATTGGAGAGCAGGATCGGGGATCCTGCTTTCTCTTACCCCGTAAATCTTAATTGTGAATAATTTACGCCTAAAATCCTTGGAACTTAACGGCTACAAGACCTTTGCCAGCCGCACGCTATTTGATTTTGCTGGGCAGATCACGGCCATCGTAGGACCGAATGGGTCAGGAAAATCCAATATTGCCGACGCTTTACGCTGGGTGCTAGGCGAGCAATCGTACGTAGTGCTGCGCGGTCGCAAAACAGAAGACATGATCTTCTCGGGCGCGGATAAGCGGCCGCGCGCCGGCATGGCGTCGGTAACCATCACCTTCGATAATAGCGAGGGCTGGTTGCCGATTGACTTTTCGGAAGTAGCCATTACTCGCCGGGCTTATCGAGACGGCCAGAACGAATACTTGATCAATCAACAAAAGGTGCGCTTAAGGGATGTGACCGAATTGCTATCTAAGTCTGCCTTGGCTGAGCGCACCTATACAGTTATTGGGCAGGGGTTGGTGGATACCGCGCTGACTTTGCGCTCCGATGAGCGCCGGCGCCTGTTTGAAGAAGCCGCTGGTATTGGTCTTTACCGGGCGCGCAAGGACCAGTCGGAACGACGCTTGGATACCACCATGCGCAATCTGGAGCGGGTGGAAGATATCCTTGCGGAGCTCAAGCCTCGCGTGCGCAGCCTGGAGAAGCAGGCTGCCCGGGCTGAAGAGCATTCACGCTTGCGAGCGGACCTGCGTGCCACCTTACGTGAGTGGTATGGCTTTCATTGGAACCGTGCCCAGGCTGAACTTGGCGCCCTGCGGCAGGAAGCTGATTCGCGCGAAGAGAAACTCGGCCAGGCGCGCCAAAAGCAAGCCGAGCTAAGCCAGGATTTGAATGAATTGCGCAGTCGCGCACAGGAATTGCGTATTCAACTCAATGGGTGGCATCGCAAGCTCTCCGAATTGCACGCCAGCCGTGAAGGTGCAGCCAAAGGCTTAGCTGTTGCCGATGAGCGCCAGCGCGCCCTGGCCGAACGGCGAGAGGCGCTGGCCGAGGAAAAGCAGCGCCTGCAAATTGAACTAGCTGCTTTGTCAGCCAGGCTGCAAGAGGCTGAGCAGGACGCGGCCCGTTATCAGACAGAAGTGGATGAAGCCAAGGGACAGCTCGGAGAAGCACAGCGAGTGCTGCGTGAACGTCTGGCCGTGAGGAATGAGAAGCAAGCCACGACCCAAGGCTTGCGTGATCGAATTGCGCACTTCGAACGCCAGCAAAACACTTCGGTCGCTCAGCGGGATCAGCTGGTGGCAAGAATCGAACGTAACCAAACAGAATTAGCTGAGTTGGAACGCGCCATCACGGGCATGGATGGCGATACCAAGTCACTAAAGGACCAAGCCAATTCAATGGGTCAGGCTATAAACCAGGCAGACAAAGCTCTGGCAGACCTGCAGGCGCAAAAAGAGTTGAGTGAATTGGCCCATGCGGAGACCCTGTCTGAGATGGAGCAATTGGCTCAGCAGCGCCGCGAACTAGAGGCGCGCCAGGCGCGCTTACACGCTGAAATCAAAGTCCTGGAGGAAGCCGACTTAGCAGCAACCGGCTTCGCGCAAGGCGCGCGTTTAGTGTTGCAGGATGCCAGATCAAAAGGGTTGGGCTTAGGCACCGCAATATTGGGAAGCGAACTCCGAGTCTCAGACGAATATGAAGCAGCTATTGCAGCTGCTTTGGGTAGTTTCCGGGATGCGGTGTTGCTCGCAGATGAAAAAGAATCTGAGAAGGCCTTGGAGATGCTGGCTGCGCAGAATGCTTCTGGCGCTTTGCTCCCGTTGAAGGAGCTGCACTTGGGTGGCCGCGTCCAGGCGGCCGCCGCTGACGGATTGGTCGGTGTGGCCGCCGACCTTGTCGAAGTTGCGGAATCTATGCGCCCGGCCGTTGAGTTTTTATTAGGGCGCGTGCTGGTGGTTAGGGATCGTAAGGCTGCACGTAGACTACTGGCCAGCGTACCTGAAGCTTTGCATGTGGTCACCTTGCAAGGAGAAGTATTCCATCGCTCAGGACCGATCGAAGTACGTTCCGCGAAGACAGCCACCGCGTTGGCGCGACCACGGGAAGAACGCCAATTACGCTCCCAATTGAATGATACGGAACGAGAATTGGCCAAATTGGAGACAGGCACCAAAGAACTGGACGAGCGCCTTAGCGCTAATGACCAGGTCCGAAAGCAAACGCAGATTGATGTAGACCGGGCACAACACTCCCTGGCTGAAATCCAGCGAGAAGCACAGGGGGTCGCATTGGAAGCCCAACAATTGGAGCGCCAATTGGAATGGTTCCGCAGCCAGCAGCGCATGCTTGATGCTGAGCGTGCAGAAGCGCAAGCGCAGACAAATAAACTTAGTGAAACCGAAGCAACTCTGGTTTTGCAAATTGCTCAGTCAAAAAATAATTTAGAGGAACACCTGCATGCCGAGTTAGAGGAAACGGCGGACGAGCAGCAAGCCCAGGTTGCCCATTGGGAAATGCGCTTGGCTGTCGCCCAGCGCGCGCTGCAGGAAGCCCAGCGGCGCTCTTCGGAGCGCAAACAATTGCTTCAACGAGTGGAATCTCAGTTAGCTTCCCAGCAGCAACGCAATGCGGAAGCCGAAATGCAAGTGCAAGCACTCAAAGCCGAAAAAATGGAATTAGGCAGGCAGGGTGGGGACGTAGACGAGGAGCTGGAGACCATTCAGGCACAGATATCACCGGCTGAAGTCGTTTTGGCTGACCTTGATAAGCAATTAGAGCAGCAACAAAGCGATGAAGGTCAGGCCCTGCAGGGGCTTAGTTCAGCTGAACGAGCTCATACACAGGTGCAGATTGCCTTAGGCCGACAGCAGGAAGCCTTGGAAGGCTTGCGCAGCCGCATCGAGGACGACTTCGGGTTAGTGGCATTCCAATATGAGGAAGGAGTATCCGGACCTACGCCGTTGCCATTAGGAGATTTGGTAGAGCAATTACCGAAGATTGACT
>JBBDXQ010000119.1:0-11480 GCA_040902265.1 Anaerolineales bacterium | reverse complement strand
CAAGAGTGCTTTTGGCGGCGGATTGCTCAAATCCCTGCCATACCTGCCATACCGACAATTTCGACTGGATTGACACCATGTACACATCCACCACGCCTCCCCCTATCCTTAAACAGTGCTGATTTTCGAGAACTTGATGCCCGGGAAGCGTTCCTGCACCAGGTCCAGCATGAACTTGTGCTTGAACAGCATCACGTACTGGTCCTTGGTGTCCCGCGCCAGGATGGTGTCCTTGCGCGCCAACGCTTCCATGGACACGCCCGTGCCGATCTCGATCCAGCGCGCCAGCTCATGTGGCAGCGGCTCCAGCTGGGCGCGCACACCGTATTCATTCTCCAGGCGGGCGGCCACCACCTCGAACTGCAAAAGGCCGACCGCCGCGATGATCGGCTCGCGCCGCGAGCTGTTCTCGTTGTACAGCACCTGGATGGCGCCTTCCGTCTCAAGTTGGCGCAGCCCCTTGTCGAACTGCTTGTTCTTCTGCACATCCTTGTTGAGCAGCACTGCAAAATGTTCGGCCTCGAAACGCGGGATGCGCTCGTATTCAACTTTCTTGCCTGCATAAAAGGTGTCGCCGATCGAGAACTGCCCCGTGCTGGGAAAGGCCAAAATATCGCCGGGCAGTGCGCTGTCCACCGTTTCGCGCTCGCGGGCGAAGGTCTTGTAGGTGCGCGGGAAGCGCACTTCACGTTTGCTGGCTGCGTGCGTCACGCTCATGCCGCGCTCGAAGCTGCCGGAGCACACCCGCAGGAAAGCCACGCTGTCGCGATGCTTGGGGTCCATGTTGGCCTGGATCTTGAAGACGAAACCGGAGAAGCCGCTTTCGAGGGGCGAGATCTCCTCTCCGTTGCTCTTGTATGCCTGGGGATGTGGAGACAGTTCCAGGAATTTTTGCAGGAAGAGCTCCACACCGAAATTGGTCAACGCGCTGCCGAAAAATACCGGCGTCTGCCGCTCTTGCAGCACGGCCTGGCTGTCCAGTAAGATGCCCAGGCCGTCCAACAGTTCAATGTCCTGTTCCAGTTTCCTGGCAACCGAGGAGTCCCTATTCTCCGCCATAAAGTCAGCCAGGGGCACCAGGGTTTCGAGCGCCTTGCGCTCATTACCCTCGGTCCGCGAAAACAAGTGCACCTGTTGGCTAAGACGGTTGAAGATGCCCTGGAATTGGACCCCGTCGCCGATCGGCCAATTCATCGGCACCGGCTCCATGCCCAGCACTTCCTGGATCTCGTCCAGCAAGGCGATCGGGTCGCGGGCTGGCCGGTCCATCTTGTTGATGAACGTGAAGATGGGGATGCCGCGCAGCCGGCAGACTTCGAACAGCTTGCGCGTCTGCGGCTCTATGCCTTTGGCCGCATCCAGCACCATCACCGCGCTGTCCACAGCTGCCAGGGTGCGGTAAGTATCCTCGGAGAAATCCTGATGGCCAGGGGTATCCAGCAGGTTGATCACGTAGCCGCCGAAGTCGAACTGCAGCACGCTGGACGAGATGGAGATGCCGCGCTTCTTCTCGATCTCCATCCAGTCGGAGATCGTGGCGCGCTTGTTGCGCTTAGCACGCACGCTGCCAGCCAGGTCGATAGCGCCGGCGTAGAGCAGCAGTTTCTCGGAGAGCGTGGTCTTCCCGGCGTCGGGGTGCGAGATGATCGCAAAAGTGCGCCGCCGCAGTACGGGATGCTGGAGTTCAATGGCGTGAGTAGCGGTTTTAAGAGTCATATCTTGTCAGTCTGGGTGGACCGAGGTGCAATAATACCGGATTCTGGGCAAACAAAGAGGCGGCCTAATCGCCGCCTCTATTCAGTCTATGTTACCTTCGTTATTTTGCATGGATTTACACCGCACAGCAAGAAAGCATGGCTATATCTTTTTCAAATGCGATTGCCGCCAGTTTCAGCCCTTCAACCTGGGTTAGGTACGGGAACAGGGTATCGGCTAAGTCGTCGACTTTGATACCGTACTTGATCGCCAAGGTTGTGGATTGGATAACCTCGCCCGCTTCAGCAGCAATAATGTGCGCACCCAGTAGCCGATCGCTGGTTTCATCTGCCACCAGCTTGATAAAGCCGCGTGTATCCCGAGCGGCCTGCGCTCGAGCAACATGCTCAAGCTTGACGGAGCTGGTTTTGATTTTGTACCCCTCTCTTTTTGCCTGGGCTTCTGTCAATCCAACCGTTGCAATTTGCGGGTCGGTAAAAATAACGCCTGGCACAGTTGACAGGTCAAGCTGCTTTTTTGTATCGGTGAGAGCGTTTTGAGCCGCGGCCAATCCCCCGGCGGCCGCCACGTACACAAACTCTGGATAAGTGGTCACATCCCCGGCAGCGTACACTGCCGGATTGGAACTCTGCATATATTTATCTACAGCGATGGCACCGTTGGGGTCCAATTCAACACCCACGTTCTCCAACCCCAGCCCTCTTGTGTTGGCTTCTCGCCCAAGAGCCATCAAAACTTGATCGGCTTTAAACTCCCGCTCCTGCCCCAGCACATGGGCGTGCAGGATGCGAGTGTCTCCATCCCGGCTCAAGCGTTTCACCTCAACGCCAGTGATGACGCCGATCCCCTCCTGCTCCAAATAGTCCTGTATTCCCCGACCAATTTCCGGCTCGTGATCAGGCACCAGACGAGTGCTGCGTTGCAAGATCAGAACATCGACTCCCAAACGGGCCATGGTTTGCCCTAATTCCAATGCCACTGCCCGCCCTCCCAAGACGATCAGGGATTTCGGCAACTGGTCTAATTCCATCAAAGTAGTGCTGTTTAACGCTTCGGCTTTCTCCGAATCCGGAAAATCGATCATGCGGGGACGTGCGCCTGTGGCGATTACGTAACGATCGGCTTTGTAGATCCTTTCCCTGACCCGTACACTGCCATCCTTGGTAAATTGGGCAGGGCCTTTGATGTAGGTGATTCTGGGATAGGCAGCCAGCACGTTCACGTATTTGCTCTGGCGCATCTGTGAAACCAGGTCATCTTTTTGGTTACGAACAAGGTCCCAATCCAGCTTGCCTTGCCGAGTATTGACCCCTTTGAAAGGATGGTGCTTCGCATTGTGCCAGGCTCCGGCAGCCCGGATGAGAGTCTTGGAGGGCACACAACCAACATTGACGCAGGTCCCGCCGATGGCGCCGTAGCCGATCATACCGACTCGAAATCCCAGATCGGTGGCCTTGATTGCGGCCGCAAATCCGGCTGACCCGGCGCCAATGACCAGTAGATCAAAGTCATGGCCGCCACCCTCGATATCCAATTCAAGTTTTTTCTTTTGAGCCATCGGTTACCTCTTTGACGTACTTTCTAATTTGCTTGTTCGCTGACCAAATGGCAAACACAATTTTTTCCTTCCACATCATCAGTTGGAAAGGTGCGCCCGAGAGTAAATAACTGTTTTAAATCCTTCTCCAAAGACTTCAACTCGCTTATGCGTTGATTTATCTCTTGGGCTTTGTTTTCTACCATGTGCAGCAAAACGCCACAGGGAGCGATTTGCCGGTCGCGCAGATCTAAGATTTCTTTAACGTCATCGAGGGTAAATTCCAGATGCCTGGCACCTGCCACTAACTTCAGCCGATCTACATCAACTTCAGAATACTCACGATAACCATTAGGCTTTCGTGATGGTGGAGGCAATAAGTCAATTTCCTCGTAATAGCGAATTGTTTTTGCCGGGACCCCGGTAAGTTCAGCCAACTCTCGTATTTCCATAATACCTCCAAGCCATGCTATGCTTTGCCCAAGTCTATACCTTCCAGTAGCTGGAGTGTCAACCGTTTATTCTGTGTGTAATTTAGCACTAAAAAGTTGGCAATATCTCGACTGCAAGAGTGGCCGGCGGGCACGACCAGCGAAGGTAAGAATGACCAAGCCAAATCCATCCTTCTGATGATGTCTCGCTTAATTGAAAAACACTTTAATCTACTGGCCGTGGGGGCGCTGGTGATGGGTGGCTTGTGGATTGCCGCCAGCCGCCTGCCGCCTTCGGACCTGGCGGAAACACTAGCAGTACCTCAGGCGGGGTTTCTGGCTCCAGAATTCACGTTGCCATCGTTGTCGGGGGAACCTATCGCCTTGGCCGATCTACGCGGCCATCCCATTCTCATAAACTTGTGGGCTTCATGGTGCCTGCCTTGCCGCGCAGAGATGCCTGCCATCCAACGTGTGTATGACGAGTACCGAGACCAGGGCTTTATTGTACTGGCGGTCAACATGACTCTCCAGGACAGCCAGGCAGGCGCTCAGGCTTTTGTGGATGAATTTGACTTCACTTTCCCAGTCCTTCTGGATGTGGACGGCGATGTGGCCAGGCTTTATCGCCTGCGCGGTCTGCCTTCCTCCTTCTTTGTGGACGCCTTTGGCACCATTCAAGAAGTCTTGATCGGTGGCCCGATGGACGAGGCTTTGTTGGCCTCTCGCGTACAACAGCTACTGGAAGCGGGACAATAATGTTCCCCATCCTGCAGGTTGGTCCTGTCGCCATCCAGGTTCCCGGCTTCATTTTGCTGGCCGGCTTATGGATTGGACTGACCTTTAGCGAACGTCTCTTGGCCGAGACTAAACGACCGCCCGTGCCTCTCGGTGTGGTCAGCAACCTCGCATTGGTTAGCCTGCTGGCCGGAGCGCTTGGTGCGCGGCTTGGTTACGTGTTGACTTTTCCATCCGCGTTCCAGCTGAATCCCTGGAACCTGCTCTCATTGAACCCGGGTTTGCTGCACCTGGGCATCGGATTAATAGCTGCGATCGTTGCAGCCACCATTTATTCTCAGCGCCAAGGCTTGGCCGCCTTACTCATGCTGGATGTGTTTACACCGCTGCTGGCGGTTTTAAGTACAGCCTGGTTTTTTAGCTCCCTAGCATCGGGGGCCAACTTCGGGTTACTCACAGAACTGCCCTGGGCGATCAACCTATTCGGCTCCCTGCGTCATCCGAGCCAAATCTACGATACGCTGGTAGCTGCGCTCATCCTGGCCGCGCTTTGGTGGCAGCGCAGAAGTTTTCAGCTTGGCGATGGCCGGCTCTTTTTCGTCTTCCTGGCTTTTACCGCTGGATCCAGGGTTTTCCTGGAGGCTTTCCACGCAACCGGCCCTTCAGTGCTCGAAGGTTGGCGGATCAACCAGATCCTGGCCTGGCTGGTACTTGCCTTCAGTTTGTGGATCCTGCGTAATCCAAAAGGATCTAAAAGTCGTTGACTCCTTCTGGGGATGGCACGTAAATCCTGGTTTCTGGTTTAAACGCCGCCCAGGAGAACCAAAAATGGTTGATAGATACGACTGGCTCCAATTGCGAGCCTTTCAGAGATCCAGCCACAGCCTTGCCAAAAATGTCCCAGGTGCTCCCGGTTTGTTCATCAAGGATCAATCCACCTAAGAAAACAAAATCCAGAGTTTGTCCGTCCAGGAAGCGGGAGAATGCGGCCGCCGTGCCCACATCTTTCCCTTCGGCAATAATCGCTGCGTCGAGCGCCGAGGCCACACCGGGTTGCCAGAAGATGGCGAATGGGCGGCCACCAACGTCCTCGTTGGCCACCCCGATTACTTTCAAAGTCTCGTAGGGGAAGGCCACCGCTTCCCCATTGAGATCCAAGGTGAGCACGCGGGCCATCGGCGGCATGGCGGCAGGCGAAGGTGGGCCGGAAAACAAGAAGGGAGACGAGTTAATGTCGTCATAACCCTGGTAGGGATTCAACCCATAACGCTCAAAATAACGGGGATAACCCGTATCCCTAGAAAGCACACGGCCCTCGGGGAAAGCTTCACGAAAATCCTGCCAGGCGACGATGAGGGCAGGTACCCTCTCCAAACGAGTCCCGGTAAGTTCCCCGGCGATCGCCTCGCCGGTCGCCTGCTGCCACCAGGATTCGGTTTGGCGGTCATACATGATCAAATTGCTAAAACGCAATTTTCCCGTAGTACCAAAGGTCACGGCTTCCCCATTCACTCTTCTTTCAAAGACAATGGCCGTATTGCACAGGGGGCAGAAGGTGACCAGCAACGGAGTCTCACCCGCCCAATCGTTGACGATTTCGTGCCATACCAAGATTTGCATAGGGTAAGCCCGCGCGATGTCGCCTAACTTGATCTGGATGACGGGCTCCAGTGGTCTCAGCCATTCATCAGCTTCCTTTACCGCAATAAACTTCGGCTCGTCAATGGAGGGGATCCCATCCTTGGGCGGTCCCCCAGAGAGGATCTCATTGTAGGGAACGCTGTGCAAACTGTAATCTGTAGAAAATTCTTCCGCCCCCGGCGGCAGCTTGGGTCCGATCAACTCCTCTACTTCTGCAATAGTTGTCGGGTTTACCGGACGGGTGGGCGTAGTCTCAACCGCTTGGCCGGTCAAGGTAACGCTTGGGGTTACGGGAGCTGAACATGCCGCAATTGGTAAAAGAAACCATATAAGGAATGAAACCTTCCATAAGGTCATATGAAAGTTAGACACGCGCCTAAGAGGCTTTCTTACCCAGTTTGAGCATGGACTAAAAGAGAGTAAGCTTGGGCTTAGATGAATAAGTGGTTATCATTGACGCTCACCGCCGAACAAATGGCCGCAGTTGACGCCCATGCGCTGAACGCATATGGCATTCAGCTTATGCAAATGATGGAAAATGCAGGCAGGCAATTAGCCAGCCTGGCAACTGATATGCTGGGGAGTAGCATAGCCGAAAAACGGGTCTTTATACTATGTGGTCAAGGAAACAATGGCGGGGGTGGAATGACAGCGGCGCGCCATTTTCACAATTTGGGAGTTGAGGTGCAAGTCCGCCTGGTTGCCGACCCAGAAGCGTTAAAAGTCGTGCCAAGACTGCAATGGGAAACGGTTTCCACGTTGGGACTGGTCACAGAAAGCCAGGAACTTCCGCCAGTCTCCCTGATTATCGATGCATTGCTTGGCTACAACGGAAAAGGGGATCCGCGGCCGCCAATTTCCGCGTGGATTGAGCGTGCCAACCGTTCGGGAATCCCTATCCTTTCCCTGGATATCCCCTCTGGCCTAGATGCGAGCACGGGCCTACCCGGTTCTCCGTGTATAAAAGCAACCACCACTCTCACCCTGGCCGCCCCGAAAACTGGTCTTTTTGCCGATTCAGCCAAGGGGTATGTGGGCGAGCTTTTCCTTGCCGATATTGGAATTCCCCCACAGGTATATTGGAGTCTTTTCCCCAACCTTAAAGAATTTCCTTTTTTCAGCTCCCAGGTGCCAATAAAAATCCTGGATGGTTAGAGGAGCCCAAGCCAGCCCCGCCGGGCACAGGCAAAGCTGGCCGGGAAGATCGACTTATATCAGGTTGTAAACCAGCACCACCACGGCCGCATAAAGCAAGTGGCCGGCCAGTCCACCTGCAAAACTCAGCATACCTCCCTGCTTTGTCATCCACAGGCCGGGAGCCGGCATTTGACCGTTTTTGATTCCTGCGTGCATGACCGGCATCATCGCCATGCCCATTCCGACCACCAGCCAATGGGCCGTCCCAAAAACCAAGGCAGATCCGAGGGTAGGCGCCCCCAAGCCAAGTGACCATAGAAGGGCGTAGATCAGGGCAAAACCAGAACCCATCATTAGATGAAAAACCCAACCCAGGGTGCGATTAGCTTGGCCGAACATCGTGCTCAACATGCCCACAATATCCATGTTAGGCATGCCCAACATGGGCGCCATGCTCATTAGAAGAGTCATGCCCATCGTTCCTGCCAATCCCGAAATGATTGCTGCAATTATGTTCATTGTATTGCTCCTTTTGATTGATTGCGGTGATATGTAAGAAACTGCAAATGGGGATTTCTTACTTTCATTTCGAAACAAGTAGATTTTGCCAACCCGACGGACTCGGTAAGAAGGACCGCTCTATCTGTGTCTATTTAACAGAGAAAGGTAACTACAATGCCTAAAGCAATTTGGAATGGAAAAGTCATCGCCCAAAGCGACCGCACGATAATCGTGGAGGGCAATCACTACTTCCCGCCAGAAACAGTCAACCGGGAATATCTCACAGACAGCGGATACCACACCGATTGCCATTGGAAAGGCGTGGCGAGCTATGGCAACATTCAAGTAAACGGGAAGGTGAATCGCGACGCAGCTTGGTTCTACCCCGAACCCAGTCAAGCCGCGAAAAATATCCAGGGCTACGTGGCCTTCTGGCATGGGGTAGAGATCATTCCTTAGCCAAAAAGCCAAGGAGTTCCATCTGTGTATCTGGAAAAAAGGATTTCAAATGACCATAACCGCGCGCAGTCTAAATAATTTCAAAGTTGAAATTAAACCGGGTATCCACACGCTTCGGGCCGACGAGCCAATCCCGAGCGGTGGTGAGGACTCGGGTGTGGACCCGTATGCGTTGTTGCTAGCGTCATTGGCGGCCTGCAAAATAATCACCACGCAGATGTATGCCCGGCGAAAAGGGTAGGCGCTCGAAGGGGTTGAAATTAATATGAGCACCCATAAAATCCATGCTAGGGATTGTGAAGATTGCGAATCCGACCCGGAGGCAAAGGTCGATATTATTGAAACGCAGATCCGCTTTTTGGGCAGCCTGGATGAAGACCAACTGGAACGTTTGCTGGAAATATCTAAGAATTGCCCGGTTCACCGCACGCTAACCAGCGAAACGAAAATCCGTACTGAACTTATAAAGTAGTAAACAACACAGAAGCAGTTGTGTCCCCAACGCCTACGCGGGTTTCATCATTTTCAACAAAGCCTCATATTCGTCACGGCAATCGGGACAAACTTCCAAATGCTGTTCGATGGAGGCCATCAGCCCTGTCACCGGTTCACCGCGCAAAATCGCCTCCGTGAAATTCTCCAGCATGGCGTACACGTCATCGCAGGCCAACTCCTTATCCTTAGTCGCAGCAAGCATACGCATTAGGTTGGCGAGCATTGAATCGGATTTGCCTTTCGATACGAGCCGTTCCTTTAACCAAATTAGAAAGCGTTTCATTTCATTGCCTCGACACCAATAAATTGGATATTCTTACTTGTCAAACACGGCAAGCAATTCTTCCGGAGGGAAGCCTGATTTTTTGAGGTGGCTTTTTAGCCTTTTGCGGGCATCGTGCAAGAGTTTGTAAACTGCATTCCGGTCTCTGCCAATTCGCCGCGCAACCTCCTCCATGGGAACTCCGTAGATCACTACAGCCTGCATCACCGCACGCTGTTTTGCAGTGAGTTCCTCATTGATGGCGTGTTGCACCAGGTGCATAATCTCGCGTCGTTCTGCCATGGATTCCGGGGAGGGGTCAGCGGAAGGAAACTGGAAGGGGACACCTCCGTCATCTGCTTCTTGTTGAAGAAAATCCAGGGATACATTGCGCCACTTGCGACGCCGCAGTTCATTCAGGGCAAGTCGCACAGCGATCTTATATACCCAGTTGGCGAACTTACCCTTACCCTCAAACGAATCCAGCTGACTCAACACCCGCAACAGTGTTTCCTGGGTAACATCTTCGACCAGATCGTCAAATTCGGCGTTGTTTGGAGAAAGCCAACGCGAGATACCCCGCGGCAAGACGCGCTCGAGCTGGCTGCGCATATCTCGCAGCGCCTCTTCCCGCTGCAGTCCGGGTTTTCGCAAATCATTTACCCAGCTATCGTTATCCCTGTCGGTCATTTTGGCTTCAATCTTCTTAAGGTGAGGTGATCAAGCGATGATCGTTTTTTTGGCTGACCACGTGTACCATAACTTCGTCGAAACACCGAGCGATCTATTCGAAGTTTTGCGGGGGCATAGCAATTATAGCTTTCGCGGGCACTAAAGGGGTCTCGCAAGCGTAAGAATGAGGTGTCCGTTTGTGTCGAAGTTTTAACCACATCCCCTAAATTTGGAAAGGATTAGACCATGGAAGAAATGAACCACGCCGAAATGAAGCACGAATCACTGGAAGAGCATGTCCGAGAGCATGTCAACTACCCAGCTTCTAGGGAGCAAATTCTAACCTCCTGCCTGGCTGTGGGATTTAGCAAAGAAGAAGCCGAGATGGCCAATTCCCACCTGCAAGATAAGACCTACAATTCGGCCGAGGAGGTCATGGAAGCCCTGCACCACATGCACAAACACTAAAAACGACTTTTCACAAAAAAAAGGGGAGAAAGTAAGTTCTCCCTTTTTTTGTTTAATTAATACGTTTGCTATACCACCACATTCACCAGCTTGCCCTTCACCACGATCACTTGCCTGGGCTGCTTGCCTCCCAATTGCCTGCGCACAGCCTCGCTGGCCAGGGCGCGTTCCTTTGTCTCGGCCTCACTGAGGCCGGCGGGCACGCTGATGCGGTCGCGCAGTTTGCCGTTCACCTGCACCACCAGGGTGAGCTCGTCCTCGCGGGCGGCTTCCTGGTCAGCTTGCGGCCAAGGCTGCAGGTGCACCGAATAAGGCTTACTGCTGCGCTGCCAAAGCTCTTCGGCAAGGTGCGGAGTGATGGGCGCCATCAAGCGCAGCAAGACGTCCTGCGCCTCAGCCCAGGCCGGGCCGGCGGCGGCTCCGGCGTCTTTGGCTTCCTGCATGGCGTTGGTCAACTCCATCAGCGCTGAGACGATGGTGTTGAACTCGAAGGCTTCCATATCGCGGGTCACACTTTGGATGGTTTGATGTACTTTTCGCCGCAAGGCGCGCCCCACCCTTTCATCCTTTCTACTGCCGCCTTGACCCTGGAACAAGCCCCACACGCGGAACAACCAACGCACCACGCCCTGGATGTTCCCGTCGCTCCATGGCCCGCCTTCGGACCAACGGTAGCCGAACATCAGGTAGGCGCGTACTGTATCCGCGCCGTACTCGCGCACCAATTGGTCCGGGTCCACCACATTGCCGCGCGATTTGCTCATGCGCTGGTGGTCAGAGGACAGGATCTGGCCCTGGTTGCGCAGTTTCATCATCGGCTCGTGGCCTTCCACGAACCCCATATCGCGCAGCGCCTTATGGAAGAAGCGCATGTAGAGCAGGTGCATCACCGCATGCTCGGCGCCACCGGTATACACGTCCACTGGCATCCAGTAGTCGTATTCCTTTGGGTCGAAGGGCGCTTTGTCGTAATGCGGGCTCAGGTAGCGCAGGAAATACCACGAAGAACACATGAAGGTGTCCATCGTGTCTGTGTCGCGCAGTGCAGGCTCGTTGCACTTGGGGCAGGTGGTCTCCTTCCAACTGGGGTGCAGCTTCAACGGGCTCTCGCCGGTGGGCGTCCACTCGATGTCATCCGGCAGCAGCACCGGCAGCTGCTCGTCGGGTACCGGCTGCACTCCACAGGTCTGGCAATACACCATGGGGATAGGCGCGCCCCAGTAACGCTGCCGCGAGATCAGCCAGTCGCGGATGCGGTAAGCTACTGCGCCGCTGCCCAGTTGGTTCTTTTCCAGATACTGGATGGTTTGCGCTACGGCCTGATCGGCGTGGGTGCCAGTCAGCGGGCCACTGTTGATCATTACGCCGGAGTGCGCAGCCGCAGCGCTCATCGCCGCGCCATCCAGTGGCTCGACGTCAGGCT
>JBBDXQ010000118.1:0-11542 GCA_040902265.1 Anaerolineales bacterium | reverse complement strand
GATGACCTGGGTCGCAAAATGAGCAAAACGCTGGGCAATGTGATCGACCCGTTGGACGTGATGAACGAATTTGGCACGGACGCTCTGCGCTTTACGCTACTGGTCGGCTCCACTCCCGGGCAGGATGTGAACCTGAGCCTCGAGAAGGTGGCCGCCAACCGTAATTTTGCCAACAAGCTATGGAACGCCAGCCGCTTCGTGATCGGTGCCCTGCCAAGCGCGCCTAAAGCAATGCAGGGCGAGCTGGAGCCGACCCTGGCCGACGCCTGGATCTGGGCGCGCACCAAGCAGGTGCTGGCCGCTTGCCAGCGCCTGTTCGAGTCGAACCAGTATGGCGAGGCCGGGCGCCAGGTCTACGAATTCTTCTGGACCGAATTCGCGGACTGGTATATCGAGATCGCCAAGCTGCAACTGGGCGAGGGGGGCGACCGGGCATATAAGACCTGCGGAATGCTGGTGAGTGTGCTGGATACCTGCCTGCGTTTGCTGCATCCCTTTACACCCTTTATCACCGAAGAACTATGGAGGCACCTGAAAGTTGCCGCCCAGGAGCACTCGGCTGGGCTCCAACCAGATGGTGGCTGGCCTGCGGCGCTCATCATCGCGGCGTGGCCTGAGCCGCTTCCTCAAGAGGGTTGGGAGCCAAAAGCCCTGCTTGAGTTCGCCTTATTTCAAGACGTGGTGCGCGCCATCCGCAACCAGCGCGCCGAAAAAGGAGTAAAGCCGGGGCAGAAATTGCCCGGCATCCTGACCTCTGCTGAACATGCCGGAATGCTCGAGCGTGAGAAGAACGCTTTGGCCAGTTTGGCCCAATTGGATGCCGCCAGGTTAACTATCCTGGCGAACATGGACCAGAAACCAGAAGGTCATGCCGCCCTGGTGGCCGGCCCAGTGGAGGTCTATCTGTCGCTGGCCGAGTCCGTGGACCCGGCCAAGGAACGCGAGCGGCTGGGAAAAGAAATGGCGGCTGCCCTTGAACAGGCAACTCGACTGGAGAAGCTGTTGGCCAGTGATTTTGCGCGGAAAGCCCCGCCGGCAGTGGTGGAAAAAGAAAAGGGGCGGTTAGCCGGCTTCCTGGCGACAGCCGCGAGCTTGGCAGAACAACTGAAAAAGCTATAACCCAGCGTTTCCCAAGCTTGGATTGAGCAGGTCTTCATTGCTTTCTTTTGCGGGAATCAATTGAGGCGGCGCCTGCAGCCGGGGGAGGGCTGCGCTAGGGCGGCGGCACATGTAGTGAGGGTTAAACACCCTGGCAAATTGGCTCGGTTAGTTTTCGATCGGCGTTCCCCTGGCCGGCTTACCCTCGATCATCAGCAGCGACACCAGGGCTGCAGTCACCACCAAGCCGGCGCAGATATACATCAGCACCTGGAACGCATCCACAAAGGCTCGATCGAAAGCCAGATCTACATCTACTTGTTTGTCCAGAGGCAGGCTATCGGGCGCTTGGGCGTTGGCGAGCTTAGTGGTTTCCGCTTCGATCAGAGCAGTTGCCTGCGGGGTTAAGTCCATTGGTTCTAATTGCCGTGTAATGGAAGAATTAAATACGCTGAGGGCCACCACGCCCAGGATGGCGACCGCCAGCACGTTAGCCGTGCTGTTGATGGCGGTATTGATCCCAGAAGCTGTGCCCGACAGCCGCTTGGGCGCAGAACTCATCACAGTGGTGGTCAGCGGGGCGATGACCACGGTCATGCCCATCGCCATGATGACCACCGCCGGGAAGAAGGTGAGCCAGAAGGACCCGCCCAACCCAGCCTGACCGAAAAGAACCAACCCGATGGCTACGATGAGCGGGCCAATAACCAAGGGGATCTTTGAGCCATATTTCGAGACCAACCCGCCAGCCCAACCAGAGAATGTACCCACGATCAGCGGAAATGGCAGAAAGCCCAAACCTGCCTGGATGATGTCGTAGCCCTGCACCTGGATGAGATTAAAGGGCAGGAAAAAGATCAGGCCGGAGAGCGCGCCGTACAAGAGCAAGGTGATGAGGTTCGCTCCGCTAAACGTGGAGGAGCGAAACAGGTACAAGGGCAGCAGCGGAAACCTGGTCCTTGACTGGCTGTAGATAAAAAGGCTGAAAGACATCAATCCGAGCAGGATGCTGCCGAACACGATGGGGCTTTCGAAACCATAATTAGCCGATTCGATGATGCCAAAGACGAAAGCGCCCAGCCCCAGGGTGGCCAGCGAAGCGCCGCGCCAATCCAGAGTGCCGGCGGATTCCTCGTTCCGGCTTTCGGGAACTTTGCGGAAGAGCACAAAGAGGGCCAGCGCGGCCATGGGCACATTGATAAAGAACAGCCAGCGCCAGGATGCATATTGCACCAGGATGGCGCCCAGCAGCGGGCCCAAGGCCACGGTGATCGCCGAAGCGCCAGACCACAGGCCAAATGCTTTGCCGCGTTCCCGCTCCTCGAATGTAGCGCTGATGATGGCCAGGCTGGCAGGCCCCAGCATAGCCCCACCCAGGGCTTGCACGATGCGGGCGATGATCAGGAAGTTGGCGCTGGTGGCAAAGCCGCAAAAGGCGGAGGCGATGGCAAATATCACGATGCCGATGGCAAATACGCGGCGGCGGCCAACCCGGTCACCCAGCGAACCGCCCACCAGGATCAGGGCGGCTTGGAAGAGGACGTATGCTTCCACGATCCATTGAGTTTGAACGACGGTGGCGTTCAGGTCGCTCTGCAGCACTGGCAGTGCGATATAGATGACCGTGGCATCGATGTAGGACATGCTGGACCCCAGGATGGTGACCACCAAGACCCAGAAGCCTATGTTGTTTTTATAGTACAGAAAGAGCTCCCATCTGGTTTAAGAATCGCGCAATTCTATCGTGGAACAACGGGCTGCGCTGAGCGCGGCGGTTCGATATTCCCCTGCAATTTAACTCAGCAACCAAACCAGGATCACCTGGGCTAGCACGATCTTGGTGATGGTGGCAACCGGGTACACCGAGGCATACCCTACGTTGGGAAAGTCGTCTCCGCTTTGCTCACTGGCAAAACTGAGCAGGGCGGGCTGGGTTTGCAGGCCGGCCAGCATGCCGGTGAGCAAGCCCATGGGGATCTTTAAAATGAAATATCCGACCCAAAGCATCCCGAATGCGATAGCTAATGTAATGATGAGGCCTGACACAAACAGAGCCAAGCCGGACCCTTGAGACAGGGTCGCGACGAAAATATAGCCCGAGCGCGAGCCAATGCCGGCCAGGAATAAGATCAGGCCAAATTGCCGCAGGGTCAGGTTGGTGCCAAAGGGAATGTTCCAAAGGAAAGGCCCGGTGCGGCCGAGAGCCCCAAAGGCCAGGGCCACCAGTAGCGGCCCGCCTGCCATCCCCAGCTTCAGCGTCAAGCCGCCGGGCAGTGGGATAGGCAGCAGCCCCAGCAGGATGCCCAAGGCCAACCCCAGGCTGAGGGTGAGCACATCGATCTCACTCACCGCGCGGTACGAGTCGCCCAGGAAGCTGGTGACCGCAGCCAAGTGATCCTTTTTAGTGAGCACTCGCACGCGGTCACCGAGTTCCAGCACTGTGTCGCCATACGGCACCAATTGGATATCGCCACGGCGCACGCGGGTGATCACCGCGCCGAATTGCTGCGGCAAATTCAGGCTGCGCAGGGTATGGCCGGCCACGTTGGGATTGGAGACGAATACGCGCTGGTAGTCGAGCTCTCTCCTATCCAGGTCCAGCGGCACCTGGCTGGTCTCGCCCAAAAACTCGGTCACGCGGTCCAGCTCCGTGCTGGAGCCGACCACCGTGACCAGGTCACCAAGTTGGAAGCGGGCACGTTGTTTGGCCAGGTTGACTTCGGCGCCGTGCTGGATGCGCCCGAACACCACTGACCAGCCCTGCTTCCTGGTCAACTGGGCGATATTGCCAAGCGTAGCCCGTCGTTTGGTGATGCGCACTGTGCGATTGTCCAGCAGGATGCCGCCGCTGCGCGCAGTTCCGGCTTTGCGCGCTTCGGCGCGGTAGTCGATCTTCCAGAGGCGCTGGGCCAGATAGATCGCCAGGATCATGCCAAGCACGCCCATGGGGTAAGTGATCGAATAGGCCACCACCGGCTCAGCCAACAGGGCATCCACCAGGTGAGGCGGCGAGTTCACCTGGATGAACTCCACTGCGCCGGCCAGGGCTGGGGTGTTGGTCAGGCTGCCAGCGAACAAGCCGGCTGCTTCAGCCGGCTGCAGGCTGAAGACAGCGTAAGCGACCAGGGACAAGCCGGTAGCTGTGACCAGCAGGGCAATTACGAACAAGTTGTCACGCAACCCTTTGCGCTTCAAGGAGGCCAGGAAGTTCGAACCGCTATTCAACCCCACCGTGTAGACGAAGACCACCAAGCCCAGGAGATAGACGATCTCAGGCAGTCGCAGGTCCGGGCTGACGGCACCGATAGCCAGGCCGGTAAAAAGCACCGCCGCCACTCCCAAGCGCACGCCACCGACCTTAATGCGGCCCAAGGGCCAGCCGATGGCGGCGATGACGAATAGCAGCAGAAGCGGGTTATCCCGCAGGATCGAAATCATGATTGTTACCCAGTGAAGATCTCCCCAATCATACAACCGGATCAAGCCTGGGTGCTTGTTTCGCCCTGCGCCTTAATATTTTCGCGACGTGCCAGGATGGTTAAAGGCACCGCCAGCGTGTAGATAACACCGCTGACCAAGAAAGAGGTGGCATAGGACCAGACGTCTGCCACGCGTCCGAGCACAGGTTGGACCACGACTCCACCCGTTGAACCCAGCAGAGAATCGAACGAGAGCACGGTGGCGCGCTGCTCCGATGGGATCAGCGAATTCAAATAGGCCTGGCGAATAGGTGTGGCGGCGGCCAATAACAGGCTCCAGCCGCTGATAAAAACGATGGCCAGCCAAAAAACGGAGGTCAGACCCAGCATGATCAAGAACACCACGCTGGCGATGGCGGCGGCTAACAGTGCGGTGGTGCGCAAGGCAAACAAGCGGCGTACATAGGGGGCCAACAGGCTGCCCACGATCTGTGAGCAGGCGACGATGGCCGCGGCCAGCCCAGCCACGGCATAGGCTGAAGGATCGCCATACAGCACCAGCAAGTGCGGCTGCATGGCATAGAAGACGTAGAAACTTACGCCGGTGGTGAAGGGAGCGGCCAGCATCACCCAACGGATGGCAGGTTTCTTGAGGCCAACAGAGACTGAAGTCCCGAACAGCCGCTTGATATCCTGACCCAGACTAACGCTTTTTTCGGGCTTGAAACCCCAATCCCACATGAAGAAGAGAGCCACAACAAAGGTGGCCAGCAGGAAGCCGGCCCGCAGCAAGTAAGGCACTCCCAGGTCGGTGGTTTGGGCGATCAGGCCGCCAGCTACCGACCCGACCAGCATAGCCACGCCGCTCACCGATTGGCCCTTGGCGAACACGGCCTCCAGCTCGCCTGTGTAGCCGGAGAAGTTAAGCGCGTCCACCAGCCAGGCTTCGGTTGCACCCGAAAAGAAGGTGAAGCCGAACCCAAGCAGCACGGATGAAACAGCCCAGGCCCAAAACGGAGCGTGGGTCATCCAGGCGGCCAGGTAAAGAAAGGTGGATGCTGCCAGAGTGAGTGTGCCCAGTAAATAGGACAGGCGCCGCCCTTTGATATCGGCCACGATACCGGTGGGGATCTCGAAGAGCACCTGGCCCACTGTGAAGAACGCATTCGCCAGGAAAGCCTGGGCGTTGCTGAGACCAGCGTCCAGCAAGAACAGTGTGTTGATCCCCCAAATAAGGGAAGTGGCTAAGGTGTTGAGCAGGGTTAGGACCAGGTAGACAGCCTGGATCCTTTGGGGGCGGGGTTTCATGGATCGATCTGTTTGGCGAAAGGCTGGCCTTCATTCTATCCAGAAATCGCCGATCACATAAGGCGCGCCAGTGCTACAGGCTCCATCAAACGCATTTGGTATGCGGGCAGCTTGCCGTCCAGCAACACGTAAGGTGCGGCGCGCCTGGCGGCAATGCCCAACTTGAGCAGGTCATCCAAGGTTTTAATTTTCTGGCTGCGCCGCGCGTTCAGGATGCCGGCTGCGCTTTTTGGGCCGATGCCCGGCACCATCATCAATTGTGCGCGGCTGGCCTTATTCAATTCGATGGGCTTGTGCAACAGGGTCTGTTCGGCCCAGGCGGTCTTGGGATCCTGGTTGAGCGGAAGCTGGCCGGTTTGCGCAAACGGCAATTCTTCCATGCTAAAGCCATAATCGCGCAGCAGGTAGGAAGCTTGATATAGGCGATGCTCGCGCCAGGGGTTTTCGGCGGGATGGTTTTCCAGCGGCGTGCCCTGGATGGGCACGAAAGCTGAGAAGTAGGCGCGCTTCAATTTGAGCTGCTTGTATAGATATTCCGAGGTGGACAACAGTTCCAGGTCGCTCTCACCGGATGCGCCCACTACGAACTGGGTGATGGTGGAGGCCCAGCGCCCATTCCATGTGCGGGGTGGTTCGCTCCGGCGGATCTCCTCGGCCCATTTCAACGGCGCCAGCAATTCCTCAGTGAACTTCTTCATCGGCGCCAGTGCGGGCAGGCGGCCGGGGTTGGCGGCTTCCAGGTTGATCGAAACGCGGTCAGCCAACTGCATGGCGCGACGCAACTGGTCGCGTTCTGCACCCGGTGGTGAGCATGGTCTTCAGCACATACATCTTGCGGCCACCGGGCAGGGCTATCTGGGTGATGGGGATGGGCGGCAAAGATGTGCCGCGCACGATCGGCTGGCAGTCATTCTCGCTTTCCGCTTCCAACACCATATCCTTGGAGAGCGTGGTGAGCTTAGCGAATCTATCCACCTAACAATAGTAGAACATAATTTCTAATATAGCAAGGGTTGTCAAGCTACGCGGATCGAGTGCTGCCAGAATTATAAAAATGGCAGCAAAATCTATAGGTTGCCAGAAGCCGTCCATCGTGAGAAATACCCCAACGGGTGAAATGTGCTCTTGCCTTATAATCACCACATGAGCTCAGAACTTGTCGTTGTCGAGAAATCAGGCGCAGTAGCCACGCTCTCTTTACACCGGCCTGAGAAGCTCAACGCCTTGAGTACGGAATTGCTGCAAGTCCTGGTGCACCAACTGGAAACGCTCAACAGCGACGCGGAGGTGCGCTGCATGGTGCTTACCGGCGGACCCAAGGTCTTCGCCGCCGGGGCTGATATCAAGGCCATGGCGGCTGCCTCCCCGGTGGATATCTATTTGCGCAACACGCGACAGCTATGGCAGCGCCTGTGGGCGCTGGATAAGCCCATCATCGCCGCGGTGTGCGGTGTGGCTTTTGGTGGGGGCTGCGAATTGGCACTGTCCTGCGACCTGATCGTGGCCGGTGAATCTGCGCGCTTCGGCCAGCCGGAGGTGAAGTTGGGCATCATGCCAGGAGCAGGGGGTACACAGCGCCTGGCGCGTGCTATTGGCCCCTACCGGGCCATGGAGCTTGTGCTCACCGGGGAGCCTATCAGCGCGGCAGAGGCGCAGCTGGCTGGCCTGGTGAACCGCGTAGTGGCCGATGACCAGGTGCTGGCTGAAGCTCAAAAATTGGCCGCCCAGGTTGCAAAACTACCGCCCGTGGCTGTACGTTTGGCGCGCCAGGCGGTGCGTTTCGGCGCGGAGCGCACAGTGCTGGAAGGCCTGGAACTGGAGCGGCGCAACTATCGCCTGCTATACGATACGGAAGACCAAAAGGAAGGCATGAATGCCTTCCTCGAAAAACGCGCGCCTAAGTTTAAAGGAAAATGATGCGCATAGCCTTCCCAATAAATCTTTACCTTCGTCTTTAACTTTCCTCTCTATGGCAGATAAAACGCACCCTACGATCGGCGTCATCGGCGCCGGCACCATGGGCTCGGGCATCGCCCTTGTGGCCCTGTATGCCGGCTGCGAAGTCTATCTTCAAGACGCCTATCCGCAGATGCTGGAAAAAGCCTCCGAATATATAAAGAGCTTTCTCGAGAAAAAAGACCAGGCTGCGAGTTTCAAGAAGCTGCATTTGACTAGCGCTCTGGAAGGGCTAACGCCTGCCCAGATCGTCATCGAGGCTGCGCCAGAGCTGCTCGAACTAAAGCAAGATCTGTTCCGCCAGCTGGATGCCATCTGTGCGCCGACGGCCATCCTGGCCACCAACACCAGCACGCTTTCGGTCACGGCCATCGCTTCCGCCACACAACACCGCAGTCGGGTGGCCGGGCTGCATTTCTTTAACCCTGCCGCAGTGCTGCCCCTGGTGGAGGTGGTGCGCGCCGCTCAAACCAGCCCCGAGACGATGGCCGCCTTGGTGGACTGGGTACAGGCACTGGGCAAGACGCCGGTAGTCACCGGTGATACGCCCGGCTTCATTGTCAACCGCGTGGCAAGGCCATTTTACGGTGAGGCGTTGCGGTTACTTGGCGAAGGAGTGGCGAGCCATGAGCAGATAGACCAGATCGTGGAGCAAGGCGGCGGTTTCCGCATGGGGCCATTCAAACTGATGGACCTGATCGGGCTGGATGTGAATGCAGCTGCCATGCGCTCGCTTTTTGATCAAACCTTTGGCGAGCCGCGCTACCGGCCGCATTGGCTGCAGGCGCAAAAGCTGGCAGAAGGTGCACTGGGTCGCAAGAGCGGCAGGGGGTTTTACGAATACAAGGATGAGGCAGGGGGGATGAAGGATAAAAAAACAAAGCTGGAAGTTGGGGGCGGTTCTGGCAAGTTGCTGATCTCTGAAGGCACCTGGGCGCATGGGTTGGCGGGGCTTTGCAGACAGGCGGGCTATGAAGTCGACTCGGTTCCGGATCCTGAGCAGCAGCCGGTGGCCTGCTTCGTGGTGGCCGGGCGCGGCGAGGAAGCCGCCGGCCTGGTGGCCTGGTACGACCAAAGCTTGCCGCCAGAGGTGCCGCTCTTCGTGCAAAGCGCGGATATCGATTTATCGGAGGCCGCCAGCTGGGTGCAGCATCCACAACGCTTGATCGGCTTCGATGGCTTATTCTTTGCCAGTGGCGCAGTGGCCACCCTGGTGGCGCTTGAAGGTGGGCTGCGCGACCATGTTGATCGACTTATGCACAGGTTGGGCAAGATTTCCGTATGGGTCAAGGAGACGCCCGCGTTGGTGCTGCCGCGCATCGTGTGCCAGTTGGCCAACGAAGCCGCTTTCGCCGAACTGGAAGGCGTTGCCGACGGAGCTACCATTGACCTGGCCATGAAACTGGGCGTCAACTATCCCCGGGGTCCAGTGGAGTGGGGGTTAGCGCTCGGCTATGACAAAGTGCAAGCCGTGCTCGATCATTTATTCAACCAATACCACGAAGAGCGCTATCGGGCCTGCGTGCTGTTGCGACAACGGGCGCGTAGCGGGCAGAACGCAAAATTAAAATAAAACGGTGAAAGGGAACACCGGTTTTACGTTATAACTTCGGACCAGGACAACAACTTAACTAGTCGAAAGGGGAAAAAGAAGACTAGATTTCCAACACAAAATCGAAATTGTCATGCGCTCCGCTGTCGGCGGGCAACATGGTCATCAGCAAGCGTTCGTCGAAAATTCCATCGCTGGCGTTGGCGGTTTCATCGGGGAAATATAGCTGAGTAGTGAGCACCGGTCCGTTGGGGGGCTGCACCCTGACATGAAAATGACGCGTGCGCCCGCTATACAACCCGGGCATGATGGTCTCGAGCCGGTAGCGCCCCTGGTTGTCGGCGAACTGGTGGCCGCGCAATCGGGAACCGGCGTTGTCGTAGACACCATCGGCGTCGGCGTGCCAAAAATCCAGCAAGGCGCCAGCCACCGGTTGGCAATCGTTGCCCAGCACCTGGCCACTAAGGATCATGTAAACACCGCGCAACCCTTCCTCAAGCAAAGAGGTTCGCTCAGCAGAGTTGGGCGTGAAGAACGGACCTGCGGTCTGCGGCAGGGTGGGTTTGTCATCGTCATCGCCGCAGGCCGGGGTGGGCGGCAGGGTCAGCGCGGGCGACAGGGTTTGGGGGGCACGGTGGCTGCGCCCGACCCAGCGGGAGGAGCTGTGGTGGCGGTCTCCAAGTTCAGCGCCCGAGCGCAGGCGGCCAGCAACGCAGCGGCTGGCAGCAAGATCGACGTTTTCAGGAACTCGCGGCGAGAAAAAGGCATAGTTTGTTATACGTGTTTACATGAATCTGGACTTAGTTTAGTAGGCTGCAGTGCGTGATGCGAATTTCGAAGGTGTGTTGCTAAATCGCTGCCGCCTTAGTTGCAATGCTCTTGCGTTGAAGCAGGAACAGCAAACCGGCTACCAGCAGCAAACTGAGTGCGAACCAGTTGATTGTCAGCCATCCAGTTGAATTCAATACCGCGCCGGCGGAGAACGAGGAGATGGCTTGCATCGCAAAGATGGTGAAGTCGTTGGCTGCCTGTACTTTGAAGCGCTCCTGAGGACGATAGACGGTGGTGAGCAACACAGTGGCACCAACAAAGAGCATGTTCCATCCCAACCCCAGCAGAACCAGCGCGCCCCAGTAGTGCATCAGGTCCACGCCAAGTAGAGCGACCGTGTTGCTGCCGATCATCAGCAATGTACCAGCCAGCATGATGCGCAGGGTACCCAGCCGCTCCAATAGGAAGCCGGTGAATAAGGAGGGTGCATACATGGCGATGATGTGGCTTTGGATCACCCAGGCCGTGGAGCCCAGGTCGAAGCCAGTGCTGTGCATATGCACCGGTGTGGCGGTCATCACGAAGGTCATCAGTCCGTAGGACACCACCCCGGCCAGCACAGCGGTGAGCGCAGCGGGTTGCCGGGCGATCTGGCCCAATGGGCGGCCGGCCAGTTCGCCCTCGATCTTGGCGGGTCGGATATCTCGCAGGAGGCTTAGCAGCACAATGGCGCCGACATAAAGGACAGCCAGGGCAACGAAAGAGCCGGTATACAGGCCGGCGGGCAGCCAACTCTGGCTGCGTTGGGCGAGCTCCGGTCCCAGGTAGCCGGCGGCGATGCCGCCCAGCAACACCATCGAAATCGCGCGGGCGGCAAACGGCGCTCCCACGCTTTCGGCGGCTGCAAAACGGAATTGCAGGATGAAAGCGGAATTCTGGCCAATGAACAGGATGGCCACACAAAACAGGGCAAAGTTTTGCTGGGCGATGGCGTAGGCTGCCAGCAAAGCGCCGATGGCGGCTAGCAGGAAACCGAGCATAAAGCCGCGCTTGCGCCCGATGCGACGCATCAGTAAAGAGGCGGGAATGCTCATCAGCGCCATGCTGACGACGCCCAGTGAGGCGGGAAGCGTGGCCAGGCCGGGGTTGGGCGCCAGTTGGGCTCCGATGATGCCGCCCAGCAGCACGATGGTGCCAGGGCCGGCCATACCGAGCGCCTGGCATAAAGCGAGCAGGATCACGTTTCTGAGGTGCATGGGGCGAATACAAGATTATAATGCCGCCTCAACCAAGCGAGGTAGCATGGCAATCAAAAAAGTAATATCCAGACATGAAAAACTGAGTTGGATCGATCGTTATTTCTCATGGGTTGAGCGCCTGCCCCTTCCTTTTTTTCTCGTATATTTGCTGGGCTACTTGCTCTTTGTTTTGGCTTACC
>JBBDXQ010000117.1:0-11645 GCA_040902265.1 Anaerolineales bacterium | reverse complement strand
GCACCGAGGACCCGGTGACGAAGCGACCGGTGCCCGAGCCGGTCGAGTTCTACATCGATATCGATATTTGCATGAACTGCGGTTATTGCGCGGAATACTGCCCCTTTGATGCCATCAAGATGGACCATGATTACGAGCTTTCTTCATAAGACCGGCACACGCAGCACATCTACAATAAGGAGAAGCTCTCCAAACCGGTTTCGTATTACGCCGATATTCGCCCGGCCAACTACACCCGTGAAGAAGCGGTGAAGGCAGCCGAAGCGGTCAAGAAGGCTGAAGCAGCCGCTGCCCGGGCGGTTCCCGCTCAACCGCCAAGTTAACCTTGGCTGCCCGCGGCGAAGTTTTGCCTGCCACAATGTTGGAGATTGCTTCCCGTTAGCTGCGCTAATGGTAGGTCTAAGCTTGTTTCACTCGTCCTCCACGCTATGATGTAAAGGCGCCATGTATAACGAAGATACTGAGATCATTTTCCCCCTTCGAGTTGTCCCCGCGTTGCGCGATCTGCACGGCGCGAATTGGCGCAAGGTTTCGGATCGGGTAGCCAAGGCTGCCCCGGATTCTCCCGAAGCGATCAGCTTCGTACTGGCCATGGCGCGCATCGATGGCTGCCAGAGCTGTAATGCAGATTCTTTTCGCGCCATGAAGGGATGCACACTATGTGCCCAGGATGCCGTACGGCGGTATCGAGGTGGGGAGAAAGCGCTGCTGAAAATGGTAGCCAAGGCACGTTCCGACTTGGATCTGTAAGAAACGCCTGCTAGAAGAAAGCCCGGTAAAAAATGCCAAAAAACGAAGTGACTGAAGGATCCGTTCTTGCCGCGCTGACCACCGTGCTGGACCCCGCCATGAAAAAAGACCTGATCGCGCTGAATGCGATCAGGGACTTGTCCGTCAAAGGGGCGGAAGTTAGTTTCCGCCTGGCGTTAGTTACACCATTGCATCCGTTTGCCGGCAAGATCGAACAAGAGGCACGCGCGGCCTTGGAAAAGGTTGGGGTGACCAAGGTAATAATCGAGCGGCGAGCTGAAGTGCCCGGCGATGGCAGGCCGCGCAGCGGGCAGGCCGAGGGCGTCAAGAACGTAATCGCGATCGCGTCTGGCAAGGGAGGAGTGGGAAAGAGCACGGTGTCTGTGAATGTGGCGGTGGCGTTGGCCAAGGCAGGCGCCCGCACCGGTTTGCTGGACGCGGATATCTATGGCCCCAACATCCCTACGATGATAGGTGTGGACCACCTGCCGATGCCAGCGGATAGCAGCGGTAAGCTGACCCCGGCTGAAGCTTATGGCGTCAAACTGATGTCTATCGGCTTCCTGGTAAAACCGGAGCAGGCGATGGTATGGCGCGGCCCCATGCTGCATAATGCCATGCGCCAATTCATGAACGATGTAGACTGGGGCGACCTGGATTATTTGATCGTGGATATGCCGCCGGGCACTGGCGATGTGCAGCTTTCCCTGGCACAAACCACGCCGCTAAGCGGCGGGGTAATCGTCACTTTACCGCAGAAGGTTTCGGTAGATGATGCCCGAAGGGGCGCAGAAATGTTCCGCCAATTACGCGTGCCACTAGTCGGTGTAGTGGAGAATATGAGCTATATGGTCATGCCGGATGGCTCGCATCTCGAGGTGTTCGGCAGCGGTGGGGGCATGGCGCTGGCCAAGGAGTTTGAGATCCCTTTCATTGGCGCTGTGCCACTAGAAAGCCAGGTGCGGGCGGGTGGCGATAGCGGCCAACCTATTGTGCATACCCATCCAGAGTCTGAGGCAGCCAAAGCACTGCAGGCGATCGCGGCAGAACTCTCACTGCTGGCTTCTGTGGCCGCGTTGGGCACACAAAGCCAGGCAATCCCGATTAGAATAGATGACGAATAAGAAATAGGCCGTAGGCTATTACCAGTTTGACAAAGAACGACCTTTCGTCAAATACAGGAAAGCTATTCATTTCAGGGGTTTGGATCGCCATAGTAGAAATAACGGAGAAAAAACCGTGAGTGAAGCTGTGCAGGCAAGTTCGCAGAAAAGCGCCCCGCAGATCGTGGGGATTCGCTTCCAGAAGATAGGCAAACTGTATCACTTCGACGCCAGCAAGGTCCCTGATTTGAAACCAGGTGACTATGCTATTGTGGAAACGAGCCGCGGCGTGCAAATCGGCCAGGTGGTGCAACGCCTGGACCAGCCGCCCCAGCCGCAGCAGGGTAGTTTCAAGGCGATCGAACGTAAGGCCACTACGAGTGACCTGGAAAACCTCAAGGGTTGGCAGAAAAAGGAAGTGGAAGCCATGATCGAATGCCGGGCGGCGGCATCCGAACTTAAATATGAAGGACTGAAGATCGTCAAAGCGGAATTCACATTTGACGGAAAGTCTTTGACATTGCTTTACAACACCGAGGGGGATGAAGAAATGAATCTGGGCAAGCTGCAAAAGGAGATGCAGCAAAAGTATGGCAAATCCAGGGTGGAGCTGCGCCGGGTTGGACCACGGGATGTGGCCAAGATCCTGGGCGGCATGGGCGCTTGCGGGCTGGAGACGCGCTGTTGCTCGATGTTCCTGACTGAGTTCAGCCCGATCTCGATCAAGATGGCCAAAGCCCAGGGCATTTCGTTGGACCCCAGCGAAATCACCGGCATGTGCGGCCGGCTGCGCTGCTGCTTGATCTACGAATACGAACAATATGTCGAAGCGCGCAAGACGCTGCCCAAGCGCGGCAAGGACGTGGTGACCCCGCTGGGCAAGGGCAGGGTGCTGGATATCGTGCCCTTGAAGCAGGCGGTAATCGTTTCGCTGGCTGAGGGTAAACGGGCGGAGTTCCTCAAACACGAGATCGAGCCCTGGGACGAGTTGGAAGCCCTGCGCCGCAAATCCGAAGCGCCATGCGACCGGCACGAGAACGGCGGCTGTGATTGCGGCAAAAGCTCTTACGCCACCACGCCCCAAACCGACGACTAATAACCAGCATTTAGCGCTGGTTATTGTTTTTGGCCCCCTGCTGAGGACCCATGGCTATTGTTCGTTACCTCGTCCATAACGTAGATATATCTCTCCAGTTCTATACCAGTCACCTTGGCTTCGAGCTCGTCGAACAGTTTGGCAGCGCCATGGCCATCGTGAGGCGTGGCGACCTGACGCTCTGGCTGGCCGGGCCGCAGGCATCGGCTTCGCGGCCAATGCCCGACGGCCGCCAACCAGAACCCGGCGGCTGGAATCGCCTCCTGATCGAGATCGAGGACTTGGCAGCGTTTGTTGCGAAACTCAAGGAGGGTGGGGCAACATTCCGAAATGACATCGTCACTGGCCCCGGTGGACAACAGATTCTTGTGGAAGATCCTTCCGGGAATGTGGTCGAGCTGTTTCAACCGCGTTAGTCTAGCCCAGTGAACCACCACAGAAACGACGCCTTTGACTCTGACAAAAGCTCTTACTCCCCAAACCCAAGACTGACGATTAGTTGGAGGCTGCATGGATCTTGTGCTACTTTTCACTAGTAAATTGTTGACTTAACAAAAAAGTAAGTATATAACTAATAGAATTAAGCCTCGCTCTTGGGGGCAACGAGCATTGAAACGCCTTCGCCGTCAGGCCGGATCATCCCAGCTTAATATCCCGCTGTTTTTGGCTCTCTTGGCCGCGCTGCTGGGCAGCGCCGTTTTTGTAGCCACCGCTTTGGCGGCCGGCTTCGTGGTCGATACCAGCGCCGACAACACGACCGATGATGCATTTTGCACCCTGCGCGAGGCGATCCTTACTGCTAATAACACTCCCGCCAATGACGACTGCGGCGCGGGAAGCGGCGCCGACGACACGATCACCTTTAGCGGAGACGGAACAATTACGCTCTCCTCGCGCTTACCCAGCGTCGCCAACCAGGGCACGCTGACCATTGATGGCGGGGGAGATATTACGATCAGCGGCAATAACACCGTGGGCGTTTTAAGGGTGGACGCCGGCGGGGCTACGCTGACCATTCAAAACATCACGGTCATCAATGGTAATTCGGGGGTTAATGGCGGGGCAATCGAAAGCTACGGCATACTGACGGTGATCAACAGCACCTTTTCTGGTAACGTCGTATACAGCCGCGATGGTGGCGCCATCTACGGTGGTTCCACAACGATCACCAACAGCACCTTCACCGGCAACAGCGCCAATAGCGGCAGCGGCGGCGCTATCTCGGCCAGCCCCGTTATTATTACCAACAGTACTTTCTCCGGCAACACGGCCACTAACTTCGGCGGTGCCATCTCTACCGGCAGCGGTATCAACATTACCAACAGCGTCTTCTCCGGCAATAGCGCCACCCACGGCGGCGCTATTAACGCAGGCAATGCGGCAGGCACATCCACCATCACCTTAAGCACCTTTACCGGCAACAGCTCGGTTAACAGCGCGGCCATCCGAATCGGTCAGCAGACGATTGTCATCGCCAACAGCACCTTCTCCGCCAATATTAACGGTCCCGCTATTTATTCGGAGTCCAGCTCCGCATACATCTACAACTCTACCTTTTCCGGCAACTATCGCGCCCTGGCCGGCACAGTCCATTTAGCCAATTCCATAGTTGCCAATAGCACGAGCAAGAACTGCGCGGATGGATCTACTATTACAGACGACGGCAACAACCTGCAGTTCGGCGGCACTACCGCTGACTCCTGCGGCGCCACCATTGCCACCGCCGATCCTGGTCTAGGCGCGCCCACGGGCAGCCCGGCCTATTTCCCACTGAACCCTGGCAGCCCGGCCATTGACGGCGGCGATAACACAGTGTGCGCAGCAGCCCCGCTGAACAACGCCTCGCAGAATGGCGTAGCCCGCCCGGTGGACGGCGATGGCGACCTCAGCGCTATTTGCGATATCGGCTCCTACGAAGCGTCATTCGTCCCAGCCACAGCCACAGACACACCCACAGGGACCAACACACCCACGGCGACTAACACGGCCACAGCCACACCCACAGCGAGCTATACGCCCACGGCGACTAACACACCCACGGCGACTAACACACCCACGGCGACAAATACTCCCCCAGCCCCGGGGCGGCCCATTCTTCAATCACCCATATCTAATAGGCTGGTCAGCGATTACACCCCACGCTTCAACTGGAACAACCCCAGCAATTGGCACCATTTCACCATTCAGATTTCAAAATTCAACAATTTTTCCAATCTTGTCATCGAGCAAAACAATGTGATGGTCTCTCAATTCACTCCCAAAACCAATCTGGCGGCGAACACCACCTATTACTGGAGGGTGCGCGCCTTCAACTCGCTCAACGTAGGTGGCTCCTGGTCCGCCATCGGCAGCTTCCGCACCGCGTTGCAATACCCAAAGCTGCAGAGCCCAGCCCGCCGCTCCATCCTTAGTGATCGAACCCCGGCTTTCAATTGGGGAGACGTACCCGGAGCCGCGGGCTACACCATCCAGATCTCGAGGCTCGAAGATTTTTCCAAGCTGTTGAAAGTGGCCAACCCGGCGACCTCGGCCTATACCATAGGGACCAATTTGCCCTTGAACACCACGATATATTGGCGCGTACGGGCCACTGGGGCCAATGGGCCCAGCCTTTGGTCCGAGGTTCGGTTTTTCGTCATCCGATAAGTGCAGCTATAGTTTGTGCCATCCTTCACTAGTCCTGGTTGACTTAACAAAAAAGTAAGCGGATAATCAATAGATTAAGCCTCGCTCTTGGGGGCAACGAGCATTGAAACGCCTTCGCCGTCAGTCCGTACCCTCCCAACTTAATATCCCGCTGTTTTTGGCTCTCTTGGCCGCGCTGTTTGGCAGCGCGGCCTTTTTCGTTTCCGTCTACCCGCCGGCACCGCGAGCAACCCGGTCCCCTCGGCCGAGTGGGGTTTCAACGAGTGCAACGGCGAAATCGCGTACGATTCATATGGGGTCAACCATGGGACTATAAATGGGGCCACTTGGACCACTGGCATTGGAGGATGTAGGCTAAATTTTAGCGGCAACAGTTGGGTTGAGGTGCCAGCGAGCGCCGCCCTGCAACCTAGTGGCAGTTTCAGCATTGCGGCCTGGGTCTACCCTACAAGTGGGGGATTCAGGTACATCTTAACCAAGAGCTTTGGCGGGATCGATTTCTTTTTAAGGACCAATTCCAGCGGACAGATCGAATTCGGTACAACGGACCTGTCTGTCAACGCATTGACAGGTTCCTCTCTACCCCTGAATACATGGACCTACGTTGTTGGGGTTTACGATCAGCCAAGTCATTTGAGAAAGCTATATGTGGACGATGGACTTTTACTTGCTGCGGATTCCGTGAGCGGATCGATTAACTACGATAACACTGCCTTATACATTGGCCTTGGCCAGAATGGTGGCTGGTATGGCATCCTGGACCAAATCAGCATCTATCCAGTCGCGCTGAGCGCGTCCGAGATATCAAATCTCTACATGACGACGCTTCCCACCAGTACACCGACGGCAAGTAATACGCCATCCAACACAGCGACGAATACACTGACCCCGAGCCATACGCCCACGGCGAGTAACACTCCCACAGACACGCTCTCGCCGACCAACACCTTTACCCCATCGGACACACCTACAGACACACTCACACCGACGAATACGCTGACCCCGAGCAACACGCCGACGGATACACTGACCCCGAGCAATACTCCGACAGATACGCTGACCCCGAGCAACACGCCGACGGATACGCTGACGCCGAGCAACACACCGACCCACACTTTTACACCCTCAAATACGCCGACACCTACAAATACATTTACGCCATCCAATACGCCAACCAACACACTCACTCCGTCCAACACGCCAACGCCCTCAAACACGGCGACGCCTTCAGCCACCTCCACAACTGTCCCTGCTCTCGAAGGCCAATGGTCCGCACTGGGCGGCCCAAACAGCGGCTTGAACAACAACAACGTTTTCGACATCCAAGTTTATGGTGGAGTAATCTACGCTGGCGGATCATTCACCGACGCTGGCGGGGACCCCAATGCTGATTACATCGCCAAGTTCAGCGGCGGGGTATGGTCTTCATTGGGAACGGGTCTGACCAACACCGTGCTGGATATTGAGATCGAGGAAGGAGTGATCTATGCTGGTGGAGTGTTCCAAAACGCCGGTGGGGACAGCAATGCCGATTTCATCGCCAAGTTCAGCGGCGGGCTTTGGTCCTCGCTGGGCGGGGCAAATACTGGCTTAAACAACGTAGCGCGCGCCATTAAAATTGACGACGGGGTGATCTATGCTGGGGGAGATTTTAGCAGCGCCGGCGGGGTTTCAAATACTAATAAAATCGCCAAATTCAGCGGCGGGGTCTGGTCTGCCTTGGGGAGTGGCTTGGGCAGCAGCGTATATGCGATTCATATTGACAATGGAGTGATCTACGCTGGAGGAGCCTTCGTCGATGCGGGTGGAGACCCGAATGCTGATCGTATTGCCAAGTTCAACGGCGCGGCTTGGTCCTCGTTAGGTGGGGCAGGCAGCGACATTTCCGACTTCACCGTTTATGCCATCCAGAGTGCCGGCGGAGTGATCTACACTGGCGGATCATTCACTAATGCAGGCGGGGATACAAATGCTGACAAAATCGCCAAATTCAGCGGTGGGGTGTGGTCTGCGTTGGGAAGCGGCTTGACCAGCGATGTAAATATCATTCGAATTGACGCCGGGTTGATCTACGCCGGAGGATCGTTCCTCAATGCTGGAAGCGACAACAACGCCGATTACATCGCCAAATTCGATGGAGTGGACTGGTCTTCGCTGGGGGGTCTGGGTAGTGGGCTGAACGGCAACGTTTATGCCTTGCAAATAGCTGGTGACACGCTTTATGCCGGAGGGGCTTTCCTGGATGCCGGTGGGGACGCCAATGCCGACCGCATCGCCCAGTTTGGGTTGCTGGAACCAACGGCCACGCCAACAAGCACGCCTTCCAACACGCCTACCAATACTCTCACGCCAAGCAACACGCCCACAGCGACTCTGACGCCAACCAACACAGCCACCAATACGCTGACACCGAGCAATACACCCACGAATACTCTCACCCCATCCAACACGCCGACGGCGACCAATACACCGGTCCCCGTCGCCTATGTAGTCAACACCACCGCGGACAACACGACCGACGATGCTTCCTGCACCCTGCGCGAGGCGATTTTGGCAGCCAATAATGCTGCAACAAACGACGATTGCGGCACGGCCAGCGCCGGGAACGACACGATCTCTTTTGATATTAACAGCACCATCACCCTGGCTTCGCAGCTGCCCAACATCGTTGCCGGCCAAGGGACCCTCTCCATTGATGGGGAGGGACATACCATCAGCGGAAACAACGCCGTGCGCGTGCTGCAGGTGAATTCCGGCGCAACCCTGACCCTGCAAAACATCACTATCGCAAACGGAAGATTGGTAAACGATTCTGGAGCCGGCATTTACAACATTGGCACATTAACGATCACCAAAAGCACCTTCACTGGCAATAATGCCGTAAATGGCTACGGAGGCGCTATTCTCAATGATGGGTCTGTCACTATTGGCAACAGCACCTTCTCGGGCAATGGCACTCTGTATGGTGGAGCTATTGCGAATAATTTCACTGCTTCTATATCAAACAGCACTATATCGGGAAATACGGGGGGCGCCGGCATCTTCCAACATATGAACGCCGGCGCGTTCACTCTTAAAAACACCATCCTTTCCAACAATTCCGGTGGGAATTGCATAAGTTCTTTGGGCGAGACTAAGCCAACCAACGGCGGCAATAATATCGACGACGGCACCAGCTGCGGGTTTGGCTCCGACAACGGTTCGATTAGCAGCACTGACCCGCTGCTTGGCTCGCTCACCGGGAGCCCCGCCTTTTACATGCTCGACCCCCTCAGCCCGGCCATCGATGCGGGCAACAACACCGTTTGCGTAGCCTTCCCGGTGAACAACGCTTCGCAGAATGGGCTGACCCGGCCGGTGGACGGCGATAACAATGGCACAGCGACCTGCGATATAGGTTCGTATGAAGCTCCCGATCCTGATGATTGGACACCGACCCCCACAAACACTCCGACTAACACGGCGACATCCACGCCGACCAGCACGCTTACGCCGTCCAACACACCGACGAATACGCTGACCCCGAGCAACACGCCGACGGATACACTGACCCCGAGCAATACTCCGACAGATACGCTGACCCCGAGCAACACGCCGACGGATACGCTGACGCCGAGCAACACACCGACCCACACTTTTACACCCTCAAATACGCCGACACCTACAAATACATTTACGCCATCCAATACGCCAACCAACACACTCACTCCGTCCAACACGCCAACGCCCTCAAACACGGCGACGCCTTCAGCCACCTCCACAACTGTCCCTGCTCTCGAAGGCCAATGGTCCGCACTGGGCGGCCCAAACAGCGGCTTGAACAACAACAACGTTTTCGACATCCAAGTTTATGGTGGAGTAATCTACGCTGGCGGATCATTCACCGACGCTGGCGGGGACCCCAATGCTGATTACATCGCCAAGTTCAGCGGCGGGGTATGGTCTTCATTGGGAACGGGTCTGACCAACACCGTGCTGGATATTGAGATCGAGGAAGGAGTGATCTATGCTGGTGGAGTGTTCCAAAACGCCGGTGGGGACAGCAATGCCGATTTCATCGCCAAGTTCAGCGGCGGGCTTTGGTCCTCGCTGGGCGGGGCAAATACTGGCTTAAACAACGTAGCGCGCGCCATTAAAATTGACGACGGGGTGATCTATGCTGGGGGAGATTTTAGCAGCGCCGGCGGGGTTTCAAATACTAATAAAATCGCCAAATTCAGCGGCGGGGTCTGGTCTGCCTTGGGGAGTGGCTTGGGCAGCAGCGTATATGCGATTCATATTGACAATGGAGTGATCTACGCTGGAGGAGCCTTCGTCGATGCGGGTGGAGACCCGAATGCTGATCGTATTGCCAAGTTCAACGGCGCGGCTTGGTCCTCGTTAGGTGGGGCAGGCAGCGACATTTCCGACTTCACCGTTTATGCCATCCAGAGTGCCGGCGGAGTGATCTACACTGGCGGATCATTCACTAATGCAGGCGGGGATACAAATGCTGACAAAATCGCCAAATTCAGCGGTGGGGTGTGGTCTGCGTTGGGAAGCGGCTTGACCAGCGATGTAAATATCATTCGAATTGACGCCGGGTTGATCTACGCCGGAGGATCGTTCCTCAATGCTGGAAGCGACAACAACGCCGATTACATCGCCAAATTCGATGGAGTGGACTGGTCTTCGCTGGGGGGTCTGGGTAGTGGGCTGAACGGCAACGTTTATGCCTTGCAAATAGCTGGTGACACGCTTTATGCCGGAGGGGCTTTCCTGGATGCCGGTGGGGACGCCAATGCCGACCGCATCGCCCAGTTTGGGTTGCTGGAACCAACGGCCACGCCAACAAGCACGCCTTCCAACACGCCTACCAATACTCTCACGCCAAGCAACACGCCCACAGCGACTCTGACGCCAACCAACACAGCCACCAATACGCCCACACCCAGTAACACGCCAACCAGCACACCGACCTCGGTGTCTTCCCCAACTAATTACCTGGTCGATACCAGCGCCGACAACACGACCGAGGATGCATTTTGCAGCCTGCGCGAGGCGATCCTGGCCGCCAATGCGGCGGTGGCTAATGATGACTGTGGTCCCGGAAGCAGCGCGGACGACACCATCACCTTCAGCGTAGGCGAGACTATCACTCTCGGTTCCACGCTGCCTACCATCGTTTCCGGCCAGGGTTCGCTGACCATCGACGGCGGCGGGGACGTGACCATCAGCGGCAATAACCAGGTGCAGGTCCTGAACGTGATTGCCGGGGCGACGGTGACGATCCAAAACATCACCATCGCTAATGGAGGCGGCGTTTACGCCGGGGGCGGCATATCTAACTCCGGCACGCTGACTATCAGCAACAGTACCATTAGCGGAAATAATGCCGGTGAGGGCGGTGGCTTGATCAATGGTGGGGTGGCGGGGACGGTGACGATAGTTAATAGCACCTTCACCAGTAACAGCGCCACTTATGGCGGCGCTATTTCCAATTACCGCGCCGTCGTCGAAGGCGCTGTGACCATTATCAACAGCACTTTTTCCGGCAATAGTGCGAACAACACCGGCAGCGCTATTTGGGGAGGCGGAACGGTATCCAATACCATTATTGGCAACCATCCAGGCGGCGCGCCCGCTTGCTCAAATCCCCTCGTCAACGGAGGCAATAACATCGATTTCGGGACCACCTGCGGGTTTGGCTCCAACAACGGCTCGATGAGCAGCACCGACCCGCTGTTGGGCACGTTCACCGGCAGCCCAGGCTACTACCCGCTCAACAGCAACAGCCCGGCCATCGACGCCGGCTCCAACACGGCCTGCGCCGCCGCGCCAGTGAACAATGCGTCTCAGAACAGCGCCGCTCGCCCGCTGGACGGGGATGGGAATGGTTCCGCTCTTTGCGATATCGGCTCCTACGAAGCCCCCGCGGTGGCCACCGCCACCCCAACGGCTAGCAACACGCCAACACATACGTCGACGCCCAGCAACACGCCTACACCGAGCAACACGCCCACCAACACGGCCACCAATACTCAGACCCCTAGCAACACGCCGACCAATAC
>JBBDXQ010000116.1:0-11662 GCA_040902265.1 Anaerolineales bacterium | reverse complement strand
CGCTCATGCAAACCGGGCAATAAGACTCCTTCTTCAGGTGGCGGCCGCAGGTGGGGCAATGGCGGCCTTCCATCATCTCCAGGGCCGGGTTAGCGGCCAGGGCTGCGTCGATCTTCTGGCTTAGTTCCTGGGAATTCAGCCCCAAAAGGCTCATCGTCTGCGCTAAATGGGCAGTCGTTTGCGGCCGTTGGCGTGAACCTTGGTAAAGGTTCTGGGAGTGAGAGGGAAAGGCCATGCTGCGCTCCTGTATGAAGATTATAGAGAGATAGCCCCAAGGATGCAAGTTCTATGCCACTCCAGTTTGTTAGAATCACCGGGATGTCCAAGAAACATGCCGATCTGACCGTGGTAGGTGGCGGCCTGGCGGGCAGCGAGGCGGCCTGGCAGGCCGCCGAACGTGGCCTGCAGGTGGCCCTATACGAGATGCGGCCCAGCCTGCAGACCGGCGCCCATGTAACCAGTTCGCTGGCTGAGCTAGTCTGTTCCAACTCGCTGGGCTCGAACTTGCCAGACCGGGCGTCCGGCCTGCTCAAAAATGAACTGCGCCGCCTGGGTTCGCTGCTGCTGCGTGTGGCGGAAGCAAGCGCAGTGCCTGCAGGTGGGGCCCTGGCGGTGGATCGGGAGGGCTTTGCCGCGCAGGTGACCAGCCAGCTGGAAGAACACCCAAAGATTGAGATCATCCGTGAGGAAATGGCTACCATCCCGGAAGGCCTGAGCGTGATCGCCTCTGGACCACTGACCTCGCCACGTCTTTCAAAGGCTTTGGCCGAGCTTAGTGGGGCGCAACATTTGTATTTCTATGACGCCATTTCCCCCATCGTCAGCCTGGATTCGATCAACATGAACATCGCCTTCCGCGCTTCGCGTTACGGCCGCGGTGCAGAGGAGGAGGGGGATTACATCAATTGCCCCTTCACCAAAGAAGAATACGACTCTTTTGTTTCGGGGCTATTAGCAGCGAAGCGCATCGAGTTGCGCGGCTTCGAAGAGGAGATCCGCCAAGGGGTGCGCGCCGGTCTGCACGAATTCTTCGAGGGCTGCCTGCCGGTGGAGATCATCGCCGAACGCGGCCAGCGCGCCCTGGCCTTCGGTCCGATGCGACCGGTTGGCCTGGATGACCCGCGCACTAAGCGGCGACCCTATGCGGCAGTGCAGTTGCGCCAGGATAACCTGGCTGGCACGCTGTATAACATGGTGGGCTTCCAGACCAACCTTAAATTCGAAGAACAACGCCGCGTGCTGCGTATGATCCCAGGCCTCGAGAATGCCATATTCGAACGATATGGCCAGATGCATCGCAACACCTTTATCAATTCGCCGGCCTTGCTGCATAGCACGCTGCAGTTCCGCGCTCGGCCCGACTTATTCTTTGCCGGACAGCTTACCGGTATCGAAGGTTATATCGGAAACATTGCGTCTGGCCTGCTGGCGGGATTGAACGCAAGCAGAACTTACGCTGGCGAGATGCTGCTGGATTTACCTCCAACCACCATGCTAGGGGCTCTATGCCATTACGTAACCCATGCAGCAATCAAAGACTTCCAGCCGATGAAGGCCAACTTCGGGATCCTGCCACCACTAACAGAGCTAGTCAAGGCCGGACGAAGACAACGTGCTCAAGCATATGCTTCCCGAGCGATTGCAGCCCTGGATGAATATTTGGCGCAAAACGCATTTTCTGAGCTAGCTTTCGCATAGCCGTACCTAAAATGAATAGAGCTAAGTCATTTTCGCTAGCCATTGCTTTCTTGCTGACTATCACGCTGGGAATTTTGCTGGTTCTGACGCTGCGCGATCCAGTTCCGGTGGCATTCGATGGACAGCGCGCTTTGGCGGATGTTGCCTACCAAATGGCGCTGGGTCCACGAACGCCGGGGTCAACTGCCCACGACGCTGCGGTCGGCTGGATGGTCGAATCGCTGCAAGCCGCGGACTGGGAGGTGGATGTCCAGTTGGCTGAGCGATTGGGGCATCCGATCAGGAATGTGGTGGCAAAACGCGGCAGCGGCGGTCCCTGGTACATCCTGGGCGCCCACTATGACAGCCGCCTGGTGGCGGACCACGACCCTGATCCAGAGGCGCGCTTACAACCGGTGCCTGGCGCTAACGACGGCGCCTCCGGGGTAGCTGTGCTACTGGAGTTAGCGCGAGTGTTACCCCGCCAAGTTGACGGGCAGATCTGGCTGGTGCTTTTCGACGCCGAGGACAATGGCGGCATCGAGGGATGGGATTGGATCTTAGGTTCCTCTGTGTTCGCTGAATCCTTGACCACTTTTCCAGACGGAGTGGTGATCGTTGATATGATCGGCGATGCCGATCTGCAGATCTATCTTGAGGCCAACTCAGATGTGGAGCTGCGTACTGAGATATGGGAGCAGGCGGCTGCGCTGGGCCACTCCGAAGTGTTCATCAACACTGTCAAGCACAGCATGCTGGATGACCATACACCCTTCCTCAGGTTGGGGATCCCAGCCATAGATATTATCGATTTCGATTACCCCTTTTGGCATACGCAGGCGGATACCCTCGATAAAGTTTCCGCATCCAGTTTACAAATCGTGGGCGACACATTGTTGGCTTGGTTGCTGGATCGCTAAGATCCATGTTGGCAAAAGCACTTTCCTGCCTTACACTTGAAGGATGTTCACACCCTCCAATCGCATTGCTCAACTGAAGCCCTATTTTTTTGCCGAATTGGGCAAGCGCATTACTGCTTTGCGCGCCAAAGGGGCGGACGTAGTTCGACTAGACATCGGCAGCCCTGACCTGCCTCCCCCTGGCTTCATCCTGGAGGCCATGTTCGAATCAGCCAGCCAAGCCAATACCCATGGCTACACCTTGGGGCAAACCCAGCCATATCGCTCTGCGGTTGCGGCATATTATGAAAAACGGTTTGGAGTCCAATTGGATGCCAAAACCGAAGCAGTCGATCTGATCGGCTCAAAAGAAGGCTTGTTTATATTGAGCCAGGTCATGTTGAATCCGGGCGATGTCTCATTGGTACCGGACCCCGCCTATTCCGTTTACGCCAAAAGCGCAGAGATCGCCGGAGGCCAACCCTATGCAATGCCCTTGCTCGAAAAGAATGCCTTCCTGCCTGACTTGGATGCGATTCCCGCCGACATCCTGAAAAAGGCCAAGCTCCTATGGCTCAACTATCCAAATAACCCGACCGGCGCTGTAGCCGACCTGGCATTCTTCGAGCGGGCGGTTGCATTTGCTCGCAAGCATGAGCTCTTACTAGCGCATGACAACCCATACTGTGACGTTGGCTTTAACGGATATCACGCCCCTAGTTTGCTTCAGGTACCAGGTGCAAAGGACGTTTCCATCGAATTCAACTCGCTCTCCAAGACCTACAATATGGCAGGCTGGCGTTTGGGCATGGCTGTCGGGCAAGCCCAGGCGATCAAGTTCATCGATACCTACAAGAGCCAGCAAGATTCGGCTTTGTTTGCACCGTTTATGGTGGCGGCCGAATCGGCCATGTTGGGCGACCAGTCCTGGCTAGCTGAGCGCAACCGCGTGTATCAAACCCGGCGGGATGCCGTGGTGGACGCCTTGCATCGCGCCGGCCTGCGCGTAGCCCCGCCCCAGGCGGCTTTGTATGTGTGGGTGCCATTGCCAGAGGGCGAAGATAGTATGACCTTTTGTAACCAAATGCTGGAAGAGATCGCGGTGAGCACTACGCCGGGAATAGTATTTGGAAAACATGGCGAAGGATATTTACGAATTTCCCTGGTCACTGACGTCGAACGCCTGCGCGAAGGCGCTGAACGCATTGCAGCCTGGCTGCCAAAGCGGCATTAACTAGTATTATGGCGAAGAGAAAAACACAACCTTCTGTTAAAGGACCAGAGCGTACCCTGATCGTCGGGGTGCGGCTGGCTAACGATCGCTCAAGCCTGCAGATGGAAGATTCTATGGAGGAATTGACCCTGCTGGCACAGACCGCCGGTCTGGACGTAGTCGGCCAGGCTTCCCAGCAGATCTCTTCACCCAATCCCAAAACGTTAATTGGAGAAGGGAAAGTTGAAGAGGTCAAGGCGTTGGCAGAGGAACTGGATGCCACGGTAGTGTTGTTCGATGAAGAGCTATCTCCACGCCACCAGCGCGAACTGGAAAAGATCCTCGGAGAGGCGCGCCGGGTCCTGGACCGCACCGCGCTCATCCTGGATATCTTCGCTCAGCACGCCAACACGCATGAAGGCGCGCTGCAGGTGGAGTTGGCTCAGCATGAATATCGCCTGCCACGTCTCACCCGCGCCTGGACGCATTTAGCGCGCCAAGCGGGCGGCGGTGGCGGACGCTCGGGCGGAGTGGGCGGCGTGGGTCTGCGCGGCCCTGGTGAAACGCAGCTTGAATCCGACCGCCGCCAGATCGGGCAGCGTATCTCCCAACTGAAAAAAGAGCTGGACAAAGTGCGCGCTCATCGCAGCCGCTACCGAAACCAGCGCAAGAAAGCCCGCGTGCCGGTGGTCGCTTTGGTTGGATACACCAACGCCGGCAAATCGACCTTGCTTAACGCGCTGACCGATTCAGATGTGTATGTGGCCGATAAATTGTTTGCCACACTGGACCCAACCACCAGGCGGGTTGAGCTCCCCGGCGGGCGCGAAGCGCTATTTACCGACACGGTTGGTTTTATCCAGAAACTGCCAACGACCCTGGTCGAGGCGTTCCAGGCAACCCTTGAAGAGATTAAAGAAGCCGACCTGCTGGTGCACGTGGTGGATATCACCCATGCCAATGTGCACGCCCAGGCAGCTGCAGTTTTGCAAACCCTCGAAGAGATCGAGGCCAGCCATGTTCCCATTCTGACTGCACTGAATAAGATCGATCGGCTGGGAGACCCGGATGCAGCCCAGGCTGCATTGGAAGATTTCGATGATGCTGTGGCGGTTTCCGCATTGCGCGGCCATGGCTTGGACGAATTGATCGCCGCCACCAGCCGCAAGCTCTACGAGACATTGTCGCCCATCGAGGTGCTGCTGCCTTACGAGCAAGGCGCGCTGATCGCGTTATTCCATGAGCAGGGCCGCGTGGATCGCATTGAGCATACGCGCAATGGCGTCCAGATCGCCGGTCGGGTGCCTGGCAGGCTGTTGGCCCGGTTCTCCCCATTTTCCAAAAAGCGGGCGGTCAAGGCCAAGGCTGAATGATGAGCGAGCTGCTCACGCAGTTCGCCGCCGAGGTACGCAAGCAGGGGTTGGGGGAATTGAGACTGGATGCGACCACGCGAAAGTTGTATAGCACTGACGCATCCATTTACCAGATAGACCCCTTGGGCGTGGCCATGCCGCGCCACGAAGATGACCTGCTGGGGCTGGTCTCCCTGGCAGCCGCGTTCGACGTGCCGATCCTGCCGCGCGGTTCAGGGACCAGCCTGGCTGGCCAGACCGTCGGGCCGGCCATCATCATAGATTTCTCGCGTCATCTCAACCAGGTACTGGAGGTCAATCCAGATGAACGGGCTGCCTGGGTGCAGCCTGGCCTCGTGCTGAATTCACTCAATCAAGTCGTGGCTCGCAAGCAGCTGATGTACGGTCCTGACCCAGCATCAGCGGACCGCGCCACCTTTGGAGGCATGTTGGGCAACAATTCCACTGGTGCGCATTCCATCAGTTACGGCATGACTTCCGATAACGTGCTGGCTATCGAAGTATTGTTGGCGGATGGTTCCCAAGCCCGCCTAGAACCCGTCAAGATGCAGGAAGCATTAAGCCGGGCTGAAGCGGAAACTCTCGAAGGAAAGCTCTATCGCCAGGCCTTGCAGATCCGAGAGCAACGCGGCGAGGCCATCCGGCAAAGCTGGCCGCGCACCTGGCGGCGGGCTTCGGGCTACAGCCTCAATTATCTGCTGCCCTGGTCTGCCAGCCAGCCGCCCATGTGGGTGCGGGCTGGGGCTGGTGAGCAATATCCGCCAGTGGAGCCAGGCTCGATCAACCTGGCGCCGTTATTGGTTGGTTCCGAGGGTAACCTGGCTATCTTTAAACGAATAAAAGTGCGCCTGGTGCCAAAGCCGGCTTTCACCGTGCTGGGCGTGCTTTCGTATCCAGGCATTGCCGAGGCTTGCGAAGCAACACCCGGATTGCTGAATTTGGAACCATCTGCCATCGAGTTAATCCCCAAAGCAATGGTGCGCCTGGCGCGTTCTGTGCCGGCGTATGCCAAACGCCTGTCCTTTGTCAAAGGCGATCCTGAAGCCATTCTGATCATTGAATTCTCAGGCGGAACGTTGGAGGAAGCAGCATCCAAACTTCGACTTTTGGGTGCGGATGCTGTACTGGCGCTAACACTTGCTGAGCAAGAGCAGGTCTGGTCTGTTCGCAAGGTAGGGTTGGGATTATTGATGTCGCGGCCCGGAGATGCCAAGCCCCTGCCATTCATTGAGGATGTAGCTGTTCCGGTTGAACGCCTGGGCGAGTTCGTGCGCGAATTCCAAGACATCCTGGCAGCCAATGGCACCAGCGGAGACTTTTATGCGCATGCTTCCGCGGGCTGCCTGCATGTGCGCCCACTGATCAACCTGAAAACTGTGCGCGGCATTGAGCAGATGCGCGCAATAACAAAAAGCGTGATGGCAGTTGCCAAGCGGTTGGGTGGGGCAATGAGCGGCGAGCACGGAGACGGCCTTTCGCACGGGGAATGGCTGGAGGAAACTTACGGACCTGAGATCGACCAGGCCTTTCGCGACCTAAAGCAAGCGGCTGACCCCAAGGGCTTACTCAATCCGGGCAAGGTGCTGACCCCGCAATCCATGCATACCAATTTGCGCTATGGGGCCAACTACAGCGCCGACCCCTGGCTGCCTATCTTGGAATTTGCCACGCAGGGTGGCTTGGGCGGCGCCATTGAAATGTGCAACGGTGCTGGAGTATGCCGTAAGGACGGCGGGGTGATGTGCCCCTCATTCCAGGCTACACGCGATGAAATGCACAGCACCCGCGGGCGCGCCAACCTGTTGCGCGCCATGATCTCCACAGGTCTCCCAGGACAAGATGCGGAAAGAGCCGCGCATAGTGCGCTCGACCTGTGCCTGGAGTGCAAAGGCTGCAAAGCGGAATGCCCTTCAGGCGTGGATATGGCCAAGCTTAAGTATGACTTCCTGCACAATTATTACCAGCATCACCGCAGACCACTTCGAGATTACTTGTTTGGCTATATCGGCTCGCTTGGGCGCGCTGCACGGGCGTTCGCACCGCTGGTCAACCTTGTCCTGCAGAGCGGGGTAGGAAAATCTGCCGGAGAAAGCCTGGCAGGTTTGTCTGCGCAACGGGGCCTGCCGCCGTTCAGATGGAGTGGTTCGATTAAGCCGTATTCGATCAGCGAGGCCGATGTCCTTTTCCTGCGGGATCCGTTCACAGATCTGTTCTATCCCGAGCTTGCTCGTGCGGCGATCAAAGTATTAAAGGCGGCCGGATACAAGCCCTACATGCTGTCAGTCGTGGGAGCGGGATGTACCCTGATCTCAAAAGGGTTCCTCTCCGAAGCAAGGCGCCATGCACAGAGTGTGGTCGGCGAGATCGCCAGGCTTGATCCTGAAGGAAGGCTGCCCGTCCTTGGCATCGAACCTTCAGAGATCTATACTCTGCGAGATGAATACCTGGATCTGCTGCCTGCCAAACCCGGCATCCGCGCCCTGGCACGGCGCGCCTTCATGCTGGATGAATTCCTGGTGCGTCCGAGGGACTATGGCCCTGCGCCAATCGAGACTTTGCGCGCTGTGTTGGGTGGGAATGGTCACGATCCGCGCGTCCTGTTGCATGGCCATTGTTATCAGAAGACCCAGCCGCCAGCCGACGATGGGCTGCCCAGTGGGCAGCAGGCTACCGCCGTTCTGTTACGCGCCTTAGGGTACGAAGTTGAAGTAGTGGATTCCGGATGTTGTGGCATGGCCGGTTCGTTCGGATATGAGGCGGAACATTACACGCTGTCAATGCAAATTGGCGAACTGGCTTTGTTTCCCGCAGTACGGGCTGCGAGCGTGGGCCAGCATATAGTAGCTTCCGGTGTGTCTTGTCGAGCGCAGATCGCTTCGGGTACCAGCCGCGCCGCTAAGCATCCCATGGAGCTAATCGCCGAGCGTCTGGCTTAATTCCCCAGCCGCGGCGCGATCCAGAAACCAGTGCAGGTCGCCCAGCAAAGGCTGCACTTTGCTAGCCGGCAACGCCTCACTGCGTTCCTCGATCACGGCTTTTACTGTCTTAGCTTTGCTCTCCCCTGAAACAAGGAAGACGATTTGCCTGGCTGCATTGATCAGCGGAAGGGTGAAGGTCAGCCGCCAAGCTGCCAGCTTAGCGATGTAGTTGGCAGCCACCCATGGGATGTCAGAGTTCAATGCCTGGCTGGCCGGGAATAAGGATGCCGTGTGCCCGTCATCACCCAGGCCCAGCAGGATCAGATCAAATTTGGGCAGGGCAGCTTGCGCGAAAACAGCGGCCAGATCACGGTTGGCCAAAGCCGCGGCTTCGGCAGGGGGTAACTCGCCTTTTATACGGTGGACATTCGCTGGAGGGATAGGGACATTCTGTAGCAGAATTTCCCAAGCGGTACGGAAATTACTGTCCGTGTGCTCTGGTGGAACAGCACGTTCGTCAGACCAGAACACGTGCACGTGTTCCCAGTCTATTTGGTCTGCGTAATGCGGTTGGGCCAGACGCTGATATAGAGCCGCGGGGCTTGTGCCTCCGGATAGGGCGATAATGAATTGGCCCCGTTCATGAACGGCTGCCCGCGCTTTCTGTACCAAAAAGTCCGCGGCAGCACCAGCCAGCAGGGCCACGTTTGCGAAGACGCGAAGCTTCACGACCTCGGAGCTTTCAGGTGCTGTAAGCCACCAGGCCCGGCCACGACCACATCAGTGGCCAATCCTAAAAAGAGGCCATGTTCCAAAATTCCGCTGCGGGCTTCAAGGGCTTGAGCCAGCGCGGCTGGGTCAGCAATAGGTTTAAACTGGCAGTCCAGCAAGTAGTTTCCCTGGTCGCTGAGGGCAGGTTGTGTCTTTGCGTCCAGCCGAAGTTCTGCTGACCCTCCGAGTGTCCTGATGAAATTTACCTGGTGTTTCCACCCGAAGCGGGAGACTTCTATCGGGAGCAGGTGGTTTGTGCCGAGGGTGTCTGAAAGCTTGGTTTCATCCACCACAATGATCTCGCGGCGGCTCGCCTGAGCTACTATTTTTTCGCGCAACAGCGCGCCGCCACCGCCTTTGATCAAGTTGAGCAGGGGGTCGACTTCGTCAGCTCCATCGATGGTCAGATCAATTGAGTCATGCTCATTCAAATCGCCCAATGGAATGCCGAGACGGCTGGCTTCGGCTTCTGTTTGCATTGAACAGGGAATGCCTAAAATATCCTTGATCTCGCCAGACTTCAACTTTGCTGCCAATATGTCCAGGACGAAATGGACTGTGCTGCCATGGCCCAGTCCGACCACCATGCCTGAGCGGATGAATTCGATTGCGGCTTCGGCGGCATGCTTTTTATATTGATCGCGCGCAGCAGACATGGGACTCTAATTTTTCTCCAGTGATCGCACTGCGCTTAAAACGTTGCCGCTCACTTCGAAGGTGATCACCCGGCGACCTGCTGCACGTAGCGCTTCTGAATCACCAAGCGCCTGGGCAGTTTTCAGCACGCCGAAGGAAATATCACTACCGGCCTGAGCGGCGTGATTGGGGATGGGCAGGTCCTGCTCAGGTGGGGAGGCAACTAATTGAACAAAGAGCCCATTCCCTCGATCGCCTTTATGAAGTTGCCCGGTGGAATGCAGGAAGCGCGGCCCATAACCAAGGGTGGTGGCTACGCCGTATTTTTGCGCCAGTCTGCCGCGGAGAGCCTGCAAGGTTGCGGTGAGTTGGTCGCTGGGCGCGGCGTAAACTTGCAAGGAGATGTAATCGCCAGGTCCAGCCTGCCCCAGGAACCTGGCGAGAGTTTGTGCTGATAATTGTTCAACTTGGCCAGCAGGCAGTGATCCGCTTTTTTTGTATTCGTCGATGAAATGCCTGGTGCTAGTCTTGGCGGCTTCCACATTGGGTTGATCGAATGGGTTGATCCCCAGCACCCAACCCATTACAGCGGTGGCAAATTCCCACAAGAAGAATTGCCCGCCAATTTCTTCCTCAGAGTTCCATTCCATCGAGATGGTCGGATGGCCATCGTGCCTGCTTTTTTTATTGACCGCGTTAACAAATACCCGGTCTGGCCCGTAGAACTCAGCTTCCAGCGCTGGTTCAGAGACGACTGGCAAAATGCCCTTGCCTTCCTTACCCGTGCTTTCGGCGATCAGTTGCTCCACCCAATCGCCGAAGCTAGCGCGGCCCGTTGGCAAAATGAAATTTACTTTGTCCCGCCCAGCGGCTGCAAGGCACCCAAGCGTCAGGCCCAACATTACGCCGGGGTTTTCGATAACAGTTTCGTTTTGGCAGCGGAGGCTCATCGCCTCAGCGCTGTGCAATACGGCGTTCAGATCGACGCCGATCAAGGCGGCGGGCACCAGGCCGAAGTGAGAGAGCGCCGAATAGCGGCCGCCGATGTTTGGGTCTGCCATGAAAGTGCGCCGGAATCCGAATTGGGCGGCGGTCTTAGCCAGGCTGCTGCCTGGGTCGGTAATGGCTATGAAATGGGATCCGGCTTTTTGCGCGCCGAGCTGCTCAAACGCGAGATTAAAAAAATATTTAAATAGCGAAAAAGTTTCTACTGTTCCACCGGATTTACTTGAAACGATGTATAAGCTTTCCTTTGGGGAATGAGACTTAGATTTTTCCAACACGGCTTGTGGGTCGGTGCTATCCAGCACCTCAAGGTTCAAGGCAGCCGTGGTACCCCCAAATAGTCTGGCGAATAACTCTGGCGCCAAGCTGGACCCACCCATACCCAAAAGCAAGACCTTTTTGATCCCGGCTTGGCTGACTTCTTGGGCAAATGTTTGAAGACCGGGTAGGTCGGCTCTGACGCGTGTAACCACATCCAGCCAACCCAGGCGGTTGCTGATCTCTGCTGGTTCCGGCTTCCAGATGGTGTGGTCTCGAGCCCAGATGCGATCGATCAGGTTGACTTCAGTTGATTTGCGAATCCAATCCTGAAGTGTATTCGAATGACCCCCATCAATTAGCACTAAACCATCAAGATTAATTCCGTCGGTCATGCCGCCCCGATTGTATCAGCGGCAATCACCGGGGCGAGCAGAAGCTCGCTGCCCTGTTTGCCGCACGTTTCAAGCATACCCATCTTGCGGAGGCAATAACTCATGCGCGTACTCAGCCAGACAGGTACTTTCAGCGCTGCTGCTAACTGCCGGTGAGTAAACGGGGCGGCCAGTTCGCCCGGGAGCAGGGCCAGGTAATCGGCTGCGCGGGTGAAATCAATCCGGCCGGTGACTTCCAGCAATTTGCGATCAGCAATGCTCCAATGCTTGCGCCGCCAGGAACCACGACCATCGTCCCGCCAGATCTCTTCTTGCTGGGTGAGCAGCACACAAAAGCGAAAATTTGGATGGCAGGCGATCTCAGGAATATATAAGAGTTCGTTGAACAAGTTCTCCACGCGACCCCGTTTTGGCGACTTTCGCCGGGTGAGCTCACGCCCACGTTTTGTCGTGCGCACGATCCACTTGGTCTCGGGAATGGGGTACACCAGGAGGACCGCATGCTCTTCCAACAATC
>JBBDXQ010000115.1:0-11816 GCA_040902265.1 Anaerolineales bacterium | reverse complement strand
CCATCACGGCTTTTTGCGCGTGAAGGCGGTTTTCAGCCTGATCGATCACAACGGATTGCGGCCCATCCAGCACCTCGCTGGTGATCTCCACATCCCGGTCAGCAGGGAGGGGATGCATGTAGAAGGCGTTATCCTTGGCGGCTGCCATCTTTTTGGCATCCGTGATCCAATCCCGGTTGGCATCCTGGAGGTCCTTCCCCTTGTCCGCATCGCTGGTGGTCAACAGCGGACCCCAGGATTTGGCATAGATCACATCCCCATCAGCAAAACCTTCTTTCATATCATGCACCACGTCAAAGCCAGTTTTATGCTTTTTCGCCTGAGCTTTGGCTTGGTCCATCACATCCGGCATTAACTCGAAACCTTCAGGGTGGGATAGCACCACATCCGCCCCGAAGCGGGGCAATTGCAGGATCAGAGATTGGGGCACCGAGATGGGTTTGAGGTAGCTGGCTGCGTAAGCCCAGGAAACCACCACGCGCTTGCCGCGCAGATCGCGCGTGCTCAATTTCTCCATCATGGTCATGATGTCCGCCAGGCATTGGAAGGGGTGGTAGATCTCGCACTGCATGTTGAGAACCGGCACTCGCGAAGCCTCAGCTACCAAGTTCAGGTAGCGGTTGCCTACGCCCCATTCCACATGGCGGATGGCAATGCCATCGAAATAGCGCCCAAAGATCTGCCCCATTTCCTTTTCGGTATCCCCGTGAGCAATTTGTGTGGTGCGCGATTCGATGAACGCCGCGTGTCCACCGAGTTGGGCCATGCCGGCTTCAAAGGAACCCCGGGTGCGCGTGCTGGAAAAGAAGAACAACATCGCCAGCACCTTGTCACGCAACAAGGCATGCGATTCGCCCAGGGCACGCTTGCGCTTCAGGTCCCAGGCCACATCTAAAACGGTTTCAACTTCTTCTTTGCTGAAATCCAGGTCGCCGATCAGGTCGCGGCCGTGCAGGTCTGTTTGCATGATTACTCCGTCGCCCCAAGAACTAGCGCCAGCAGCGCCATGCGCATCACTACCCCATTGAAGGCTTCCTGCCAGTAGCGTGACCAACGAGTGATATCCACGTCCGCGGGGATTTCGTCCATACGCGGCAAGGAATGCAGCAAGATCGCGTCGGATTTGGCCTTGTTCGCCAGTAACTCACGGGTGATCTTGTAATTGGCCGGGGTGAGGCCAACATCGCCGGCGCGCTCATCGCGCGATTTGGTGTAATCAGGTTGCACCACAGGTTCCACCAGGATCACGTCGGCTTCCGCGATGGCCTGCTCCACATGCTCGGCTTCGCTGAAATCGAGGCTGTAGCCCTTCAACTCATCCTTGAATTCCTGGGTAAGTGATAGCTCTGGCGGCGACACGAAGGTGATGGGGCAATCGAATTGCGTCAATCCATAGGCTAACGAGTGCATGGTACGCATGCGCATATCGCCGACGGCCAGCCACTTCAAGCCATCGATGCGGCCTTTTTCACGATATACGGTATACAGGTCGGTGAGGATCTGGGTGGGATGCTCGCCCCAGCCATCGCCGCCGTTGATGATCGGGATGCTGGCCCACTTGGCGGCCTCGTGCGGTGCGCCCTGCTGGAAATGGCGCATCACGATTACGTCCCCATAGAATTCGAGCATCTTGACCGTATCCTTGATCGATTCCTGATAGAAATCGCCAGCGCGGGTCATCTTGGCGTCTGCAAAACCAGTCACCTGGCCGCCCAAACGGATCATGGCAGCTTCATGCGCTAACCGGGTGCGGGTGCTTGGCTGGTAAAAAGCTGTTACCAGGGTCTTTTCTTTTAGCAGATCAGTGTTTTGCCGATCACGGGCAATAGGTTCCAGGTTTTCGGCAATCTCAAATACCCGAAAAAATTCCTGGCGTTCGAAATCCTTCAACGAAAGAATATCACGTCCTGCAAAACTACGCATCTTCAGCCTCCATGGTTGAGTTTCGAGAATACTGCAATTCAAAAAGCCGCGGTTCAACACGGCGGATTACATGAAATCGGAAATACCCCGGCAAAAAGTAACTGCGCGACAGGTCAATGACCGACCCGTCCACGGCGCCAACTAAAGACTTGAAGTGCAGCACCACATCGCCGCGCTGAATGCGCAGAATGCGAGCCACATCGGACTCAACGGCCGTGGCCAGGATCTCTGCGCTGGCGGTGGCTACCTGCGGGTTACCGCGCTTGAGCAGCAAATCCAGCACCGACCCGGTGAAGTCGCGTTGCACTTCTGCTTCTGTCAAAAGATTGCTGGGCAGCACATCCACCAGATAGGCGATAGGTCGGTCCTGGGTTTCGATGACTCGAGATAGCTCCAGAACTTCATTCACCTTAAGCTGTTCCCTCTCGGGGTCTTCCGCCGGGCGAAGTTTGGTCTCGTAATCGCCCATTCGCACGGAAAGCCCGCGCCGTACAGCCATGCTTTCGATACTCTCCAGCAACTCCAGGCCAGTTTCCATCACCCCGGCGGGGCGCACAACAAAGGTGCCCACCCCCTGGCGCCGTTGGATGAACCCCTGGGTCTCGAAGGTGCGCATGGCCTCGCGCAAGGTGGCTCGCGACACGCCTAGCATCTTCGCCAACTTGGGCTCGGTCGGTAAGCGGTCGCCAGACGCGGTAGCGGCGATCAGCTCGCCTAGCTGGGTATGCAGGCGATTAAACAGGTTCAGCCCGCCTGCCATCATCGCTCCACCAACAAGCGCCGTGCGGCGCGGTTGTGTTTCTCAATATGGGTTGGCAAGTCAAGGGTCATCATTTGTCCCTCCTTAACTACAAAGCGCCCGCCGACCACAGTGTAGTCAGCTTTCAAGGGAGCGCAGAATACCAACGCCGCCAGGGGATCGCTAAGCGCGCCGGCAGTTTCGAGTTGTTTCAAACTGACTGCAAAGAAGTCCGCGCACAGCCCGGGCGCCAGTGATCCAATATCGCTGCGGCCCAAGACATCCGCCCCGCCACGTGTGGCCAGTTCCAGCACCTGGCGCGCGCTCATTAATGGAGGCGCGTCGTGTGAGGAAAGCGACGCGCCGCGCAGCCCGGCTTCCAGGCGCGCCAGAAGCATGGCCTGGCGAGCTTCCGCCAGCAGGTGGGAGGAGTCGTTACTGGCCGAACCATCCACGCCAAGGCCCACTTTGACGCCGGCCGTCAGCATTTTTGCGATCGGGGCAATGCCTGAAGCCAGGCGCATATTAGAGCAGGGACAATGCGCTACCCCACATCCCGATTGCGCGTACTGGTCAATTTCAGCCTGGTTAACATGCACCGAGTGGGCGAACCAAACATCATCACCCAGCCATCCCAGGGTTTGCATCCAGGCGACCGGGCGCAAACCGAAGTGCTCCTGGGTGTATCCCTCTTCGTCCTGCGTTTCCGCTAAGTGGGTGTGCATATGCACTTTGTTCTGGCGCGCTAACTGGGCTGTTGCTCGCATCAAATCCTGGGAGACGCTGAACGGCGAGCAGGGCGCAAGCACGATCTGGGTCAGCGCTCCCGGTTTGGAATCGTGATAAGCCTCAATCAGGCGCTGGCTATCGGTCAGAATGTGTTCCTCGGGTTCGACCACGCTGTCAGGCGGCAGGCCGCCCTGGCTCTCACCCACACTCATTGAACCGCGCGCAGCCTGCAAGCGTAGTCCGATGCCTCTCGCTGCTTCGATCTCGTCATCCAATCGAGAGCCGTTGGGAAATAGATACAGGTGGTCTGCTGCCGTGGTGCAGCCAGAAAGCGCCAGTTCCGCTAGGGCGGTTTGCGTTGAAATAATGATGTCTTCAGGCGTTAACCGCGCCCAGATCGGATAGAGAGTCACCAGCCAGTTGAACAGGTTGGCATTCTGAGCGGCGGGAATTGCCCGGGTTAATGTTTGAAAGAAATGGTGGTGGGTATTGATCAGCCCTGGCAGCAGGATGTGGTCGTGCAGGTCCAGGATCTCGTCAGCTTGGGTTGGCAGTTCACTGGTCGGGCCCACCAGTTCGATAAGGCCATCACGTACAAAGAGACCAGCGTCGGGGTATTCGCGGCGCTTTTCATCAAACGTGGCCACCAGGGCCGCATGACGAACCAGCAAAGTGCTCATCGGTTGTCAGTTGTCTGACAACTAGTGTACCGTACGGCAGCCTGCCTGTCAAATGCTCAATTTGAAGCCAACTGGGTTTCTAGCCACCCCTTAGGAACTGTTTAGCCATCCGCCAGTTCGGCGGCGTGCAGTGTGTTCTCAAGCAACATGGCGATGGTCATCGGCCCCACCCCGCCTGGAACGGGGGTGATGGCGGCCGCCACCTGGGCCACCTCAGCGTAAGCCACGTCCCCTACCAACCGATAGCCACGTTTAGCGGCCTTGTCATCGACGCGGTTCACTCCTACGTCGATCACCACCGCGCCAGGTTTCACCCAGTCGCCGCGCACCATTTCCGCCCGGCCGACTGCAGCCACCAGCACATCTGCCTGGCGGCAAACGTCAGGCAAATTAACCGTGCGTGAGTGCGCCACGGTGACAGTGGCGTCCGCCTTGGTGAGCAGCATGGATACGGGTAAGCCCACAATGTTGGAACGCCCCAGCACCACCGCGTTGGCCCCTGAAAGCTTCACGCCGGATTCTTCCAGCAGGCGCATGATGCCCGCCGGCGTGCAAGACACGAAGCGCGGTTGCCTGCCCTTTTGCGCCAGGTAGCCGATATTTTCCGGATGCAGGCAATCGACATCCTTATACACGTCGATCGCCGATTGCACCGACATGGGGTCAAGCGGTTTTGGCAAAGGCACCTGCACCAGGATGCCATGGACGTCCTTGCGGTCGTTGAGTTCCGCGATCAACGCCAAAAGTTCTTTCTGGCTGGTCGTGGCGGGCAAATTGTGGCCAAAGGAGGCCATGCCCACTTCTTCGCTGGACTTTTGCTTATTGTGCACATAGGTCTCGGATGCTGGGTCAGTTCCCACCAGCACAGTGGCCAAGCCGGGTCGCGGTAGACCAGCGGCAGTGCGCGCCGCTACGCGTTCGGCAAGGTTGGCGCGCACGTTGGCGGCCAGGGCTTTCCCATCGAGAATTTTGGTAGTCATAATTAGATTATACGAGCATAAGCCAATAATAAAACACTCAGTCCCTTCACGATAAATGAATAGTAAAAATAAAGCGGCTTTCGCCGCTTTTCATAGTTAAGTATTTGATTTACTAAATCAACTTCCTAGCCACAATCAATCATCGCGGTTTTATATATCCAGGTTCTTTACATCCTTGGCATGCGTCTGGATAAAGCGCCGGCGCGGCGGCACTGCGTCGCCCATCAGCATATCGAAAGTATGGTCAGCTTCAGCTGCGTCGTCAATATCCACGCGCAATAGCACGCGCTTATCCGGGTCCATGGTGGTCTCCCACAATTGCTCGGGGTTCATTTCACCGAGACCTTTGTAGCGTTGCACACCAACCTTTTCGGCTTTCTTACCCAGCGACTTCAAAATTCCATCGCGCTCTTTTTCGGAAAAGGCGTATACCAACGATTTGCCATTGGCAATGCTGTACAGCGGCGGCTGTGCAATATATAGATTGCCGTTGCTGATCAATGGCTCCATGTAGCGGAAAAAGAAAGTAAGCAGCAGCGTACGGATGTGGCTGCCGTCCACGTCCGCGTCGGTCATGATAATGATGTGCTTGTAGCGCAGCCCGCTCAGGTCGAAGTTCTCGCCGATGCCGGTCCCCAAGGCCGAAATGAGCGACTTGACTTCGTTGTTGGACAGGATCTTATCCAGGCGGGCGCGTTCGGTATTCAGGATCTTGCCACGCAGCGGCAGGATGGCCTGGAAGTGCCGGTCGCGGCCCTGTTTGGCGGAGCCGCCGGCCGAGTCACCCTCGACAATATAAAGTTCGGTGCGGTGCGGATCGCGTTCGGAGCAATCCGCCAGCTTGCCGGGCAGGGTCAGGCTCTCCAGCGCTGACTTGCGAATGACCAGGTCTCGCGCCTTGCGGGCTGCATCGCGGGCGCGTGCCGAAGTAAGGCACTTGGCCACAATGGCGCGGCCAGCCGACGGGTTTTCATCCAGGAAAGCAGCAAAATGTTCGTTGACTACCTGCGCGGCATAGGTCTGGACCTCGGGGTTCATCAACTTTACTTTGGTCTGGCTTTCGAACTGCGGCTCGGGTACTTTGACACTGATGATGGCGGTGAGTCCCTCACGGGTGTCATCCCCGGTGAAGTTTGGGTCGGCTTCCTTAAGCAGGCTGGCTTTGCGGGCGTAATCGTTGATCGTTCGCGTTAGCGCCGAGCGCAGGCCGGTAAGGTGCGTGCCGCCGTCGATGGTGTTGATTGTATTAGCGAAGGCGAACACAGATTCGGTGTAAGCATCCGTGAACTGGACGGCAACATCGATCACATTGTTGTCGATCTCTTCTTCGCGCTGGAAAATGGGGTGCAGGGCTTCGCGGTTTCGGTTGAGATAGCGCACAAAGGAGCGGATGCCGCCCTCGAAGTAGAAGGTCATCTCGCGCCCGTCGCGTTCATCCGACAGGGTGATCGTAACCGCCTTAGTGACGAAGGCCATCTCGCGGAAGCGTTGCACCAGGGTCTCGAATCGATAGTCGACGTCGCCCTTGAAAATGGTCGCGTCGAATTTGTAGGTGGTGCGCGTGCCCGTGCTGGCGCCTTTGGCCATCTTGCGCACGGCTTTCACCGGACCTTTGGGTTTGCCGCGCTCATACCGCTGTGCATACACCTGCCCCTCGCGACTTACCTCCACCTCGCACCACTCGGAGAGTGCATTGACCGCCGACACGCCCACCCCATGCAAGCCGCCAGACACCTTGTAGCTTCCGCCGTCGAACTTGCCGCCGGCGTGCAACATGGTCATCACCACTTCCAGGGCAGATTTCTTCACGCTGGGATGTTGGTCCACCGGGATGCCGCGACCGTTGTCGACGACCGTGACGCTGCTATCCTTATGAATGATCACGTCGATCCGGTCGCAGGCGCCGGCCAACGCCTCGTCGATCGAGTTGTCCACCACTTCGTAGATAAGGTGATGCAAGGCCTTGATGTCCGTGCCTCCCACGTACATGCCGGGGCGGCGGCGGACGGCTTCAAGACCTTCCAGGACCTGGATATTTTCAGCCTGATAGGACCGGGGCCGTGCTTTTGCCAATGGGTTACCTCCGTGCTGCTCTTAAAAGCCTAGATACAGACCATCCCCAATCATTCTATTCAGGTCAAGATTTGCTTGCTGGGGTTTTCAAGGCTATCTTCCAGCATCAATTGCTGTATTCGACTGTATGTTCTATTTTACCATATCCTAAATTTTTTTTCATAAAAACCTTAATAACCGGCTGGTCAAACCCGTATAGACAACGTTGTGGCATAGTTAACGCGTTTCTTGACCTAAGCTGCCCATCTATGTACAATAAACTGTTATAGGTAACTGTTTCCTTTCGCAAAAACGATTGGTCTCGGGCAACTTCACAATCAGATGTAAAGCCGACGATTTGAGTTCACGCTGCTAACGCGTAATGTGCACTCTTATACTTCATTATTTGCAGCATGCTCTACGAAAGGAGGTGAGCGCTTCAAGCATTCGCCCTGAGGATCACTGAAACGAAGTTCTATCGTGCATTTTACACGGAGGAGTAAGAATGTCTAAAAAATTGTTTACGCTATTTGCCCTGTTGACCATCGCCAGCCTAGCGCTGGCGGCTTGCGGTCCGGCACCAACAGCTACCACGGCCCCTGCAGAAGGCGGCCTGTTGATGGGCATGGATCAAGCCGAGCTCGAAGCCGCCGGGTATGTGGTTTATGCTCCCAGCGAGCCGATCCGCATCGGCATTTCGTCCGGCCTTACCGGCCCCATCCCAGACCTTGGCCTAGATACGGCCAATGGCGCTTTGTTGGCTTTTGACGACGTGAACGCAGCTGGCGGACTGATGGGTCATATGTACGAATCTGACCTTCAAGACGGGGCCTGCGATGGCGATCAAGGGACCGTAGTGGGCAATTTGTTCGCCGCTGATCCTTCCATCGTCGCTGTCCAGGGCGGCTTGTGCACTGGTGAAACTATCGGCCTGCGCGCCATTATGGAAGAGGCCCGCATTCCCTTAGTTTCCGCCAGCTCGACCTTCCCAGGAGTGACCGCCCCGGAATGGACGGTCATGAACCGTACTCCGCTACCCGATACCCTGCAAGCCGATGTTGATGCCGCTTATATCTACAACGACCTGGGTATCACCTCGATCGCCTTGATCCACGACAGCGGCGAGTATGGTCTGGGCCTGGCCGAGCTAATTCAGGGTTCATTCGAAGCTTTGGGTGGAACTGTGACCTCAATCAATGGTCATCAGGTAGGGGACACCGACTTCCGCTCCACCCTGACTACGATCGGAACTGAGGGTGCTGGCTTGATCTTCTTCGGCGGCTATGCCACAGAAGCTGGTTTGATCGCCAGCCAGATGGGAGAAGCAGGCCTGACGGACGTGATCTTCATGAGCGGCGATGGAGCCCTTACCGAACAGTACATTGACGCAGCCGGCGCGGCAGCTGAAGGAACCTACGTTAGCACCGGAGTCGGGGACCTCAACGTGGATGCCGCCGCGGAGTTCGACGCCAAGTACGAAGCGAAATTCGGCTCTGCTCCCGATGGCCCCTATCACTATCACGCCTATGACGCGATAATGATGATCGCTGCCGCCATCGAGCAGGTAGCACAGACCGATGAGGGCGGCGAAGGTTACCTGATCATCGAGCGCGAAGCCCTGATTACCGCCATCCGCAGCACCTCAGGTTTCCCTGGTATTACCGGGACATTAACCTGCACTGAGATCGGCGACTGCAGTGCGGGCGGCATTGCGATCTACGTTGTTCAAGATGGCGCCTTTGTGCAAGTTTCCGGCTTCGGTTTGACTGACTAAAGAACCACGGCTCAAAAAATAGAAACTGGGGCGGCTTTATCCGCCCCAGTTTCTATAACAGCTAAAATTACAGTCACGCTTTCGGGATCCAACATGGCTTTTCTCAATCCTGCAAAGAAAACCTGGGGCATTAGTCTTGGACCATCTGCCTACCGGCTGGTAGGCTTGGTGATTCTGTTGGCTGCCCTGGCTTGGCGGGTAAACAATGTGCTTAGCCTGCAATCCTACACAGCCCAATACTGGACCTTGCAATTGATCAATGGGCTAATCCTGGGCGGCCTTTATGCGCTGGTTGCGATGGGCTACACCCTGGTGTATGGAATCCTTCTGATGATCAATTTCGCCCATGGCGAAGTGATGATGATCGGGGGTTTTGCAGGATACTTCGCGCTAACGGGTTTTCAAACTCTGGGCTGGACCAATGGCACGCCATTCGAATCAGGGCTTTCGGTTGTGCTGGCATTATTGGTTGGCATGCTCGCCTCCCTAATTGCCGGAATAGCTTTAGAGCGCATTGCCTACCGGCCCTTGCGCAACGCGCCGCGACTGGTTCCGCTGATCAGCGCGGTGGGCGCTTCGTTCTTTTTACAATACACAGTCTTATTAATTTTTGGCGTCACCCCTCATTATTATCAAAAACCCGCCATCATAAGTTCTGGGTTATCGGTGGGAGACACCGGGGTTTTTATTTCATATACCGGGCTCTTTATTTTCTTCTCGTCAATTTTCCTGATGCTCATGCTTTACCTGATCGTGAGCAGGTCTAAGATGGGTCGCGCCATGCGCTCGGTGGCCGAAAGCAAGGAAATATCGGCCTTAATGGGGGTGAACGTGGACAAGGTGATTGTATTCACCTTCGCCTTGGGCTCCGTATTGGCCGGGGCGGCGGGGGTGATGCTTGGTCTGCATAACACGGTAATGAAATTCAACAGTGGCTTTTTCCCGGGCATCAAAGCATTTACCGCGGCGGTTATCGGTGGCATTGGCAACCTCCCCGGCGCCTTACTGGGGGCTTTCTCGCTGGGTATTCTGGAGGCCGTGGGGCCTAGCGCCCTGGGATTACCCAGCGAATATAAAGACGTCATTGCCTTCTCCGTCCTCATCCTTGTACTCATCTTCCGCCCGACTGGCATTTTGGGCGAGGTGCTCAGCGAGGGAAAAGCCTAAAGTCCATGCGCACCTTTGTTAGCGGCCTGCGCCCTGCCCTGATCGTCTTTGCCATCGTCCTCTACCTGAACCTCATCGGGTTCCCCTTGAAATTTGGTTCTGTGGCAATTTGGGTCTTTGCTGCGGTCTTGTTTTTATTTTCCTTTGTCGTCAGCCGGCGAGCCAAAGGCTCATCCCCAATCCTTGCGATAACAAGATCGCTCATTATCGGCCTACTCCCCAGTCTCGGCTTGGCCCTGCTAACTTATGTTTTCGCTCTTATGCAGGCCAGCCAGGTCACAGTCCAAGCCGTATTTGCCCAGATCCTCCCGCCACACACCGCAGCGCTAACCGGCTTGACTGGCGAGCAGGTTATCGCTGGCGAATCGGTTTTGCCTGGACTTGCTAGCCTGGTTCTGATCTTGACATCGGCATCTGTGTTGGGTGGCGTGGTAAGTCTTCTACCCTATGAAAAACTCAAAACCATTCACAGTGAGAAGACACAAAGTCTTCTTTCCACGCTGCCCCTATTGGTTCCCATGGCGCTCTTTACAGCCTACCTTAGCTTGAAGCTGCCCAGCGTTCAACTTTTCGGCTCTCAAGAGAATATTTTCGGGCTCTTGCTGCTCTACATCTTTTTTGGAGCCTCGCTTTTCGCTCTGCGCGCTATCCCGCAAGGCAACGCTAAGACATCCTTCATGATCGTGGCGATGCTGGCAACCCTAAGTGTTCCCCTACTAAACGATCAATTCCAAAACTCGGTACTAGGCTTCGTCGTCATTTTCATCATCATGGGCATCGGGTTAAACATTGTGGTGGGCTTTGCCGGTCTGCTCGACCTTGGCTATGTAGCCTTTTTCGCCGTGGGGGCGTACAGCTACGCGCTATTATCATCACCGGATTCCTGGATCCTCCAGAACGTGCCAGGCTTTGAAGGCGTCACCTTCTGGGCAGGGCTGCCCATTGCTATCGTTTTGGGTCTGATCGCCGGTATCCTGCTGGGCATTCCAGTGCTGCGCCTGCGCGGGGATTATTTGGCCATCGTCACCCTCGGTTTTGGCGAGATCATCCGGCTCATCCTGCTGAACCTGCGTGAATACACGGGCGGACCCGGTGGAGTGATTGGAGTCCCACCTCCATTTATTTTTGACGTCAGCCTGGGCAAACCGCGTGATATCTTGTTCCTTTCTCTCGCCTTGTCCGCGATCGTGACCTTTATCGCCGTCAGACTCCGGGATTCGCGCATTGGCCGCTCATGGGTTGCTATGCGCGAGGACGAGCATGTAGCCCAGGCCATGGGCATCAATTTGGTGTCCACCAAATTGCTGGCCTTTGCTTTCGGCGCCGTGTTCGCCTCGCTAAGTGGGACGCTCTACGCCGTGCGGCAAGTGAACATCTTCCCAGATAATTTTGCGCTGGACGTCTCGATCAACGTGCTAGCCCTCATTATCATCGGCGGCATCGGCAGCATCGAGGGCGTAGTGATTGGCGCAATCGCCTTGATCGGCCTTCCTGAGGTTCTGCGCAGCGTTAACGAATATCGCATCGTCACCTTCGCGGCACTGCTAGTGGCCATGATGGCCATTCGCCCCGAAGGGTTGCTGCCCTCCCTGCGGCGCAAACGCGAGTTGCATGCTGGAGAGCAGGAAAATATTCCGCGCCGCAAGAAGATCGCCCGGTAATCGAGCCTCGCATGCCAACTCTACTTTCTATCCGCAACATGACCAAGGGCTTCGGCGGCCTGGTGGCCGTTAATAATTTAAGCCTGGATGTGGAAGAGCTTTCTATTGTCA
>JBBDXQ010000114.1:0-11957 GCA_040902265.1 Anaerolineales bacterium | reverse complement strand
GACATTCATTTTCTCGAAGAAATCTATGATCCTCTGGTGCGATGCAATGCCTGGTGGTTCAGTTCGGACAATCGTGATAAAGCGGGCCTGGTGCATTACTCCCATCCTTACTCCTCGGGGCTAGATAACAGCCCGCTATGGGACTTTGGCCTGCCTGTCATATCACCAGACATCAATACCTATTTGTGCATCCAGATGGAATGCCTTGCTGTCATTGCCGCAGAACTAGGCAATAAGCAGGCGGCTGATTCTTGGCGCCAACAATCCCAGCAACTGGCCCAACGCATGGTCGACCAGCTCTGGGATGAAAAAGGCGGTAGTTTTCAGGCTTTACATAACAATAATGTCATTCCAAGCTTAACACCATTCAATCTCTATCCTCTATGGACAGGTCTCCTCCCGCAAGAGATCGTACAGCGGTTGATCCATCAACTGCTGTCGCCAGAACTCTTTTGGGGAGCTTATCCCCTTTCAACGGTTGCCAAGAGCGATCCCGCTTTTGATGCGGAGACGATGTGGCGCGGCCCCGTTTGGGCGAACATCAATTATTTCTTTATCGAAGCGCTGGAAAAGGTCGGCGAGGTAACTCTGTCCCATGAATTGCGTGATAACACATTGGATCTCATCATGAACCAACCTGACATTCGAGAATATTACAACGCGGAGACCGGAATTGCGCCGACTGCTGCCGCCCCAATGTTTGCATGGACAGCCTCTGTTTTTATTGACCTTGCGCTACACGCTTCTGCCGACGCTGCCAAAATCCCCCCGCTGAAACTATAAACTGGTTTATCATCATCCAACATATGGACCACACGCCGCTCTGGTACAAGGACGCTGTTTTCTATGAGTTGTATGTGCGCGCCTTTCGCGATAGCAACGGGGACGGACACGGCGACCTGCGCGGCGTGATCGAAAAACTTGATTACCTGCAAGACCTGGGAATTAATTGCATCTGGCTGCTTCCCGTCTTCCTCTCCCCTCTTTTAGACGACGGTTACGACGTGGCCGATTTCCGCAGTATCCATCCCGATTACGGAACCCTGGACGACTTCAAGGAGCTCATCCTCCAGGCGCACAAACGCAGCATCCGGGTCATCACGGACTTGGTGCTCAACCATACCGCGGCTGCCCACCCCTGGTTCCAGGAGGCGCGCAAGGATCCTCAGTCGAAGTATCGTAACTACTATGTATGGAGCGATACGGACGAAAAATATCCCGGGGCGCGTATTATTTTCCTGGACACCGAGACATCCAACTGGGCCTGGGATGAGAAAGCCGGCCAATATTATTGGCATCGCTTTTTCTCGTCGCAGCCGGACCTGAACTTCGACAATCCAGAAGTCCAGCAAGAAATGCTGGACATTATGAAATTCTGGCTAGACCTGGGAATTGATGGATTCCGCGTAGATGCAATCCCATATTTATTCGAACGCGATGGCACGAACTGCGAGAACCTACCTGAGACGCATGAGTACCTGAAAAGGGTACGAAAATTCTTTGATAAGTATTCGAAACAAGGCGTGCTGCTTTCGGAAGCCAACCAGTGGCCTGAAAAGGTGCGGGAGTATTTCGGTGATGGTGATGAAATGCACATGGCATTTCATTTTCCGGTGATGCCACGCATCTTCATGTCCTTGCGCCGTGAGTCGAGCAACCCGCTGCGCCGAATCCTGAAGCGCACGCCGGATATCCCTGAGGGCAACCAATGGTGCACCTTCCTGCGCAACCACGATGAATTGACCCTGGAGATGGTGACCGAGGCAGAGCGGCAATGGATGTGGCGAGAATATGCGCCGGACGAACGTATGCGTCTGAATTTAGGCATCCGCCGGCGGTTGGCTCCGTTGCTGGAAAACGATTTCAACAAGATCATGCTGGCTAATTCCCTGCTTTTCACTCTTCCGGGTTCGCCGATCGTTTACTACGGCGACGAGATCGGACTGGGTGATGATATCCAGCTTGACGATCGCAACGGGGTACGCACCCCTATGCAATGGGATGAAGGCAAGCATGCGGGTTTTTCGGATGCTGAGCAGGTCTTCTCGCCTGTGATCAACAGCGCCCCTTATTCGCCAGAGGAAGTCAATGTGTCTGACCAGACTGCCAATATTGGCTCCATGTATTACATGATCAAGAACATGATCGCAGTGCGCAAATTGAATCGCGCTTTTGGTTGGGGTGATTTCTCCTGGGCAGAAGTGAACGATCCTCGGCGAATTGCCGCTTATTACCGTAGTTATAAAGGCGAAAAATTATTGATCCTGAACAACCTTCGATCGAAACCAAAGCGGGTTGAGATCAGGTTGAACGGAGATGACTTATTCTTCCCCCCACCGGATCTGTTTAGCGGCCAGGCTACCGGGGAATTATTGGACGGTGTTTTGCATCTCACCCTGCCCCCATTGGGATACCGCTGGCTGAAGATCTCCTAAGAATGGCGCGCCGGGCTAAAGACCGGGTTTGGCATCTTTTGTTTTAAATTGTATTTCTTTTTCCACCAGCAAGGCCGGAACCTTTTTGTTGATGTCTTCCAGCACTTGTCGGAAGGCAGCCATCACATGGTCATCTGTTCCGGTCATCTTGGCCGGGTCCGGAAAGCTGAGGTGTTCGCGTTTGCCCTTGCCGACCCATACCGGGCAATTCTCAGCAGCATCATCACACACGGTGACCACTACGGCGAACTCCTGGTCAATGAACTGGTTAACATGCTTCGATTCCCCTTCATGCTGGATCCCGATCTCCTCGAGGGCGCGGATGGCGTACGGGTTTACCCGTCCGGTCGGCTGCACGCCGGCGCTGAATGCCCGCCAGCGGTCTCCCAGACGGGCATTCACCACGGCCTCGGCCATCTGCGAACGCGCCGAATTGCCAGTGCACAGGAACAAGACTCTCTTTTGGTCAGCTGTCATTTCTCGTCAAACCTCCTACCCAAACCGGCCTGTAATATAGTCCTCGGTTAACTTCTTTTTCGGGTTGGTGAACATCGTTTTCGTATCCCCATATTCCATCAGCCTGCCCGTGCGCTTGCCATCGTCGGATAGCGAAAAGAAAGCGGTGTGGTCCGAAACCCTGGCGGCCTGCTGCATGTTGTGGGTGACGATGATGATGGTGTATTCCTTCGCCAGGACGCGCATCAACTCCTCGATACGCAAGGTAGCGATCGGGTCCAGCGCCGAGCAAGGTTCATCCATCAAAATGATATCGGGTTTGATGGCGATGGCGCGCGCAATGCACAAGCGCTGCTGTTGGCCTCCAGAAAGCGATAGTCCATTCTGGTCTAATTTGTCATGCACTTCATCCCATAAGGCTGCGTTTTTAAGCGCGTCCTCCACCAAGGCTTGAATGTCTCCTTTAAATCCATTAATCCGCGCTCCCCAAGCGATATTCTCGAATATGGATTTGGGGAAGGGGTTCGGCTTCTGGAATACCATCCCGATCCGCCGCCGCACCTCAACGGGGTCAATGTCTCGCTGATAGATATTTCGTCCCCTAAAAAGGACCTGGCCTTGTGTAATCACATTGGGGATGAGCTCGTTCATGCGGTTGAAGGAGCGCAGCACAGTGCTTTTGCCGCATCCAGAAGGTCCAATGATAGAGGTTATCTTCCTGGGTTCAATTTGTAAATTGACCTCACTGATCGCTTTAAAGTCTCCATAGTAAATTGCAAGGTCATTGGCTTCAATGGCATATGTTCCATCGCCTGGTGAAGCGGATTTATCAATGTTCGTATTTCCATTCGGCATGCTAGTAACTCCTGCGGAAGCGGTTCCTCAAAATGATGGCGGTAGCATTCAGGGTTAACAACAGGATCAACAAGACCAAACTGGCTGCGGCAGCAATGTTTTGAAAGGCTCCCTGTGGCCTGACGGTCCATTGGAATATTTGGATTGGCAGGCTGGTGAATTTAGAAAATGGACCTTCTGGATCAACCTGGATAAATGTGGATGCCCCGATGACCACCAAAGGCGCTGTTTCGCCGATGGCGCGTGACACCGCCAAGATGCTGCCTGTGAGGATCCCAGGCAGCGCATTCGGCAATATATGGCTGCGTACGGTCTCCCAGCGAGAAGCTCCCAAGGCGAAACTTGCCTCGCGCAGAGACTGCGGCACAGCCTTGATGGCTTCCTGCGCGTTGATAATGATCAGTGGGAGAACAAGCACACCCAGGGTCAGGCCGGCTGAAATGATGGTGCGCCCGTTGGCTGTCGCCGGATCGGCAGCCCCAAAGGCAACCCCGCTGGTGAACATGGAGAAGGCGCGCACGAAAATCGCCAGGCCAAGGATGCCATAAATGATGGACGGCACTCCAGCCAGGTTGTTGATATTCGTTTGGATAATTCGATTGATGAAACTATCGGGCGCATACTCTTGCAGGTAAATGGCGGCTGCAACCCCAACCGGCAGGGAGAAAAATATGGCGATAAAGATGGTCCACAGCGAACCCAGGATGGCTGTTCGTACTCCGGCGATCTCGGGATGGCTGGATTGTTGAGAACGAATAAAATCCGGGTTAAGCCAGCTGCGAAACTGGAGCTCTGCTCCGGGATACTTCTGCTGAACAAGGGCCGCGATCTCGTCCCTGCGCAATAGAGAGTCTGACAAATTCCATGTTTCAAGCACGGCAGGATTAATGACCCATTCTTGAATCAAGTCATACAAATCGGATGCCGGGCGCTCATCAAAGGGTTGATCGTTCTCGAACCTGGCAAATAACCCAGCTGAAACATTCGCGCGCAAGGCTTCAATTAGCGTTTCTTTGGACATTTCTTCCAGAGGTATGCCAGCAACTGCCAGGCTATCAGGGTCCACTTGGTTTTCAATTGCGGTGTAACCGAAAGATTTATTGATGATGGTCAAAAGCAGCACAGTTAACACGACCACGCCGATCAGAGTGGCTGCCTGAAAAGCAACCAACCAGATTTTGCCCCAGGTATGCCGGCTGGTCAGCTTACTTCCAACTTCAGTAAATTCTGATCGTCTTCGCTTGGATCTCATTCGTACACTTCCCGGAAACGGCGCACAATACGCTGACTAATTACGTTTAGGAAAAGTGTGGTTACGAACAAGAACAATCCAATAGCGAAGATGCTGTTGTAATCGAGTGAATCGTAGGTGAGATCGCCACCGCTAATGCGTACAATGTGGCCCGTCATGGTCTCGGCTGCCTTGAACGGGTTGAAGGTGAAGTTAGGACCGGCTCCAGACGCGATGGCTACCACCATCGTTTCGCCGATTGCCCGAGAGGCAGCCAGGATCACAGCGGCAAAGATGCCGGAAATGGCTGCTGGGACAACAATGCGAAGAGCTGTTTCAAGCCGAGTTGCTCCCAGGGCGTAGGCAGCCTCGCGCAATGAGCGCGGGACGGCACTTAGCGCATCTTCACTCACAGTGCTGATAAATGGAAGGATGAGGATGCCGATCACGATGCCGGCTGAAGCCACGTTGTAAATATTGACAACATCCACTCCAAATATGGAGCGCAACAGCGGCGTCATAAAGGTTAGCGCAAAAAAACCATACACCACGGTTGGCACCCCGGCCAGCACTTCCAAGATCGGCTTTAAGACATTGCGGGCCCTACTGGAAGCATATTCGCTGAGGTAGATGGCAGTCGCCAAACCAAGGGGGACTGCCACGAGGATGGCTATCCCTGAGACCATCAGGGTGGCGTTCAAAAGCGGCCAAATTCCAAATCTACCCAGGTGCGGTGCCCATTCTGTTCCAGTAAAAAATTCAACCACATCGGGGCGGATCTCCTCTTCAAGCGCAAGACCAGCACGATGCGGTGTCGCTTGAGTATTTTGTACTCCCCTCTGCACCGTCACGATGGCGCCGTCAACTATTTCTATTTCAATGATCTCATTCTCAATACGATAGATGCCAGCACTGACTGAGGCACCCTGGGTACCTAATTCCAATACTGTTTGCTCCGCATCGATTGCAACCGCTATTTGTTTATTCGTATTTCCCCACTGCTGGCGACCAAAGAACAAAAGGGATTCTTTGCCCAATTCGTAGATAATTCCGGTTGTCACGAAAATGGAAAGGAAGCCACACAAAAACAGGAAGCCCTTGATGGTGATCTCGCGAATGCGGGGTCGCCTGCGAAGATCATGACCTGCCGCAAAGGTTGTCTGTGTGGTGGTTGGAGTGCTCATTGCTTCTTTTTGGCTCTAGACCTACCAGCTGCTGTGAGCGAGAATTTGAACCGCATTATACGCTGTGCTTTTGGCTTGCAAAAAACCTTGGGAGCGGCCAGTGCTTTATGACTGGCCGCCCCAATGTGAGCCTGTGACTTTTACTACTAAAAGTTTAGTTGGATGAAAAATCCGTGCCCATGGCCGAGTTGAAATTATCCCAGGCTCGTTGCGAAGCAGCCTGAGAAGCGGGGAAGTAGCCTACATCCACGACTTCTTCCGCTCCGTAGGCCAGATAGAAGTGGATGAAGGCGGCAACTTGCGGTTTGCTATTCATGATCGAGGCATCGGAGTAGATGAATAACGGCCGAGCTAAAGCGTAAGCACCTGGGTCGTCTTCAGGTAGCTCCACGGTGGCCTCCGTCGGAAGTACGCCGTCTATTGCCACCAGGTTGAGAGTATCTGCATTCTCAATGTAGTATGCGTACCCGAAGTAACCTACAGCATATTGGCTGCCCAGCACACCCTGCACCAACACGTTGTCGTCTTCGCTCAGCTGGGTGTTGGCTGCCGCCAGGTGGCCGGTTTCGTCTTCATCGAAAACGATCTCGACAAAGAAATCAAAAGTACCGCTGTCAGTACCAGGAATGAAGCGTTGGATGGGTTCATCCGGCCATTCGGCACGTATATCAGACCAGTTGGTGGCTGCGTCGGAGAAGATCATCTGCAGCTCTTCCATGGTCACATCTGTCACAAAGTCGTTCGCGGTGCTCACAACGACAGATAAGCCATCCGTTCCCACACGGAACTCGAGGGGAGTGCGGCCGATCGATTCGCACGAGGAGACTTCGTTCTCGCGGATAGCTCGACTTGCGTTGGAGATGTCCGAATCCCCTTCCACGCAAAAGCGCTCATACCCCGCGCCAGATCCGATGCTGTCTACGGTGATATTTCCGGTAAACCCTTCATTGCGAAACCGTTCTGACATTCGCTCGGTGAGCGGGAACACTGTGGAGCTGCCCGCAGTGATCACATCTCCCGAGACGTTAAGCGGGCTGAATGCCGCCATCGGGTCGTCGACGGCAGCTGTCGGCTCGCCAGAGGCCGCAGTGGGCTGGGCAGGTGCTGAGGTAGCCGCAGCAGGGCTGCAGGCTGCCAGCAACACCCCCGACATCACCAGTAAAGCCAGCAGGGTTTGAAACTTGCGATTCATAGTTGATTCCTCCTTAGGAAATTGGGTAAGTTTTTCATCTGGTGAATACTAGCATCCTGCGGTTAACCGGCTGGGGTGCGATGATTAACGGAATGCTAAGAGTGGGTTAACAATTTCTCTTGCATGCCGATTTTCGGCTATCTCTATATCAGACGTAGGAGACTATCTTAGAAAGTGTTTCTAGCAAACAAGCTGCCAGGACGGTCAGCATCCTTAGGCCAACCAGTTAAGTACAAATCCCATAAGAGTGATTCCGACTACTGTGATGCTAAAAAATAAGGCGAGCAGTTGCCAACGCATTACCTTATTAAGAATGAGCCCCTCCGGGATTGAAAGAGTAACTATCGCAGTCATGAAAGCTAAGGCAGTTCCGATAGGAACACCTTTCCCGACAAGTGCCTCCATGACCGGGATCACGCTAACTGAATTGGCGTAGAGTGGAGCGCCTAATAGCGTGGCGAGAGGAATACTCCACCACGCCTTTGTAGATAAATTAGCTTCGACGAAACTTGCGGGAACAAATCCATGGATAAGCGCTCCTATGGCCACGCCAATTACCACAAAGGGGATGATTTGCTTTGTGATCATCATCCCATCCTGCCAAAAATGAGAAGGCAATTTCCCAGGTGTTAACTTGGTCCCCTGAACCTCGTCTTCAACTTGTGAGCGAGTTTTAAATTTCAAAAGTTCAGGCCGAATAAACTTCTCGACATGCAATTTATTGATCAACATACCACCCAAGACAGCCACTGCAATTCCAACGATGTTATACAGGAAAGTTACTTTCAATCCAAACAAGGCTGGAAATAAGTACAAGGACGCTTCGTTAACCAAAGGAGAACTGATGAGAAAAGTAAAGGTCACACCTAAGGGAATTCCTGCACTTACAAAGCCAATAAACAAGGGAACGGAAGAACAGGAGCAAAATGGTGTTATCACCCCCAACATAGCCGCAAACAGATAATCCAACCCATACCAGCGCCGTTTGGTCAGCAGGTCGCGAACTTTTTCCATCGGGAAGTAATAGCGAGTGATCGCCATTACGTAGTTTATTACCACCAAAAGGATACCTATCTTGATAGTGTCGTAAATAAAGAAATTGACAGCACTACCAAGATAAGACTCATTCTCAAGATTAAACCAACTACCGGTTACAACATCAGCAAAGTCTTGGATCCAGGAGAAGATGTCCATTTTTTACTCAACTCACGCTTGTCTCAAACAATTATTCAGCCGTAGCCAGTTCAGCATCGGCCAGCCAACTGCTGATCTCTGCCGCAGTAGGAATACGCCCGGAGCTGACCACTTTGTCGTTCACCACCAAACCTGGGGTGGACAAGATATCAAATTGCATTATCTCGGCATAATCGGTCACTTTTTCAAATTCAGCCTTAACCCCAGTTTTTTCTAAGGCCTCGCGGGTGATCTGCTCAAGTCTCTTACAGTTAGCGCATCCGGGACCTAAGATCTTGATCTTTAGCATTATGCTCTCCTTAGTTAATCAACAATTGGAACCAGATTGGATATCCCGCATTGCGGGCATGCACAGGTGGCCTCGCCAGTAATCGTAGCTGGAACGGACCGCGCATCAATCAGCACTCCCATGCTTTCAGCCACTGTACGGATCGCCCCGATCAGGGTTGGGTTGCTCAGGCTGTAGTAAACAAAACGCCCATCCCGGCGCGCTTTGATCAACCCAGCCTGTCTCAAGGTCATCAATTGTTGGGAGATATAAGCCTGGCGTTTCCCCAGCAAGCATTCCAGATGGCACACACACGCCTCTCCCTGCTCCAAGGTCAACAGGAGGCAAATACGAAACGGGTCTCCTAACCCCTTGAATAATTGGCTTAGATCCTGAGTTTGGCGTAGGTCTAACATATTCGTTTCCTTGAATATATTAGGACGTTTTACACCAAGACTATAGAGACATTTGTTACCTTGATCTTGGGACAAACGAGGGGGTGTTCACTATTCCGCTACCGGGATAGTGAAGTAAAAGCGGCTTCCCTTACCTTCCCTACTTTCCAGCCCTATTTTGCCCTCATGTGCTTCAACCAGATGCTTCACGATAGCCAGACCCAGGCCAGTGCCTGCCTTATTGCGCGCAGGGTCAGCCTTGAAAAAACGCTCGAAGATCCTCTGCTGGCTTTCCTGCGAGATGCCCACACCCGTATCTGCCACTGAAAACTCGACTATGCGATCACCGCGGTCGGCTGAGACTGTGATCGACCCGCCCCGCGCAGTAAACTTGACCGCATTGTGGATCAGGTTCACCAGCACCTGTTCCAAACGCGGTGAATCAGCCAGAACTTGCGGAAGGCCGTCCGCGCAGCTGACCGTCAGCGTCAGGCCGGCGCGCTCTGCCTGCGCCAGCAAGCGTTCCGCTCCACGGCGTAAGATCTCGCAAGGGTCGCTCGGGCCTCGATGCAAGGGCACCTGTTGCGATTCGATCCGCGCCAACTCCAGCAATTCGGATACCAGCTCGGACAGAGCGTCCACTTCGGCTTCAATATGTCCCAGGAACCGTCGGGCCGTATCAGGCTCATCCAGGGCGCCTGAGCGCAAGCTCTCCGTCACCGCCTTGATCGAAGTCAGCGGTGTACGCAGCTCATGGGAAACATTGCTTACAAAATCCCTTCTAATGGTTTCCAGTCGCCTTAGTTCGGTGACGTCTTCGAACACAATTAACGTTAAGTGTTTCCTCAGTTCACCTAGCGGAAACACGGAAGCACGCAAGAACCGCCTACTATGGGGAACTTCCGCGGTGAGCGTTTGGGGGACATTTTGTTCTATCGCCTTCCGCCAAAGATCAATGAATTGGAAATGACGCAACAAGTGCGGCAACGATACAGTTTTTGCCTCGTCAGGACTCAGCGCGAACATGCCTTGTATAGCGTCATTGGAGCGCTCTACTTCCCCATCTTCGTTAACCAGGACAACGCCTACACCCACTTTATTGAATAATGCATCCATTATGGCTGCCTGGTTAACCTGCTCCTTTTGGTTATCTTCTATTTCATCTTCAAGGACTCCTATCCTGTACAACAAGTCAGGTGATGCTTTATAAGCGTATGTGATCGCACTAACCAGGAAGGTGAGGAATACAGCGGTCAGGGCTTTCCCAAGGGAGAAATCGCTTCGAAAGGAACTCAGGTGAATCAGTAAGTAGACTGCGCCGAAAATGAACCCCTGTAAAAGGAGTGCTGCTAGAACGTGCCGAACGCTAATCTTTGGCAGAGTCGCCATTGCTTACCCCTCAAACCGATAGCCTACGCCGCGCACGGTGATGACCCTGGCTGGCTGTTCTGGGTCCTTTTCGATCTTGGAACGAAGCCAGCGCACATGCACATCCACCGTGCGGCTTCCACCTGAAAATTCCCAACCCCAAACTTGCTCAAGAAGTTGATCGCGGGTAAATACCTGTCCGAGATTCTGCATAAAGAAGAGCAGCAGGTCAAACTCCTTAGGTTTCAGCGGGATCACTTTGTTATCCAATTGAACTTCGTGCCGTAAGAGATCGATCTGCAAATTGCCAGTATTCAGTGTTTTCCCCGCCTGCCCTGTAGGTGGTATGGCTTCTTCTTTGCCGATCCTTACTCTGCGCAGCATGGCCTTGACCCGAGCCAACAACTCGCGCATCGAAAATGGTTTGGTGAGGTAATCATCCGCGCCCAGCTCCAGGCCGAGAACGCGGTCAATTTCATCATCACGCGCAGTAAGCATCAGGATCGGAACCGAGCTTTCCTTTCGCAAGATGCGGGTGACATCGAAGCCATCGACCTCCGGCAGCATAAGGTCGAGAACGATCAGGTCTGGTTTCGTTGTACGCGCAGCCTCTAAAGCGGCCGCCCCATCGCCAGCTTCTTTAACTTCATAGCCCTCTTTGCGCAGATTGTAACTAAGGGCCTCCCGTATGGCGGCATCGTCTTCAACGATCAGTACTTTTTCGCGCATGGCAGTTTATTTTCATCATACCAATGTTTTTTGGTCGGCACAACCAGGATATGAAGAGGCATTGTGGCTATGCGCAACTGGTTCAACTTATTGAATTCAGTTTTCCCCACGCGCCTTGCCAAGGACTGCCTAGCCGGTGTTTTTCAGAAACCTTAATATTCTTCAATTTCACTGCCAAGGTGGCTGCGCCAATGGCGATATCATCCAGACTTTCCCCTTCCACGGCTTTGCGCAGCTGCAGTCTTAGCGGCTCTACCCAAGCCCAATCCATTCGGAAGCGGTCCGCCTTCACCCAATAATCGCGCTTCTCCCAGGGAAGCACGCTGCGCTCAATACTTACCGAAATACTATCCAGCGCCAACACCAGGAAGGCCGCAAGGTCGCGGGTCTGGTGAGTAAAGGATGTCTGCTTGGTCAATTCGCGCAGAGCCACCGACATCGCCTTCATCATACGGTTTCGTTCTGCAGCCAAGTTTTCTGTATAGATGACTCTTCCCATCGCGCGGCATTATACACATTCGCAATCGGTAACCTGCTAGCAGTCATTAGTTACACGGTTACCTAGCTCACTTGATTTGCTATAATTCGGCGCGCCGGGGAAGTGTTGGAATTGGCAGACAAGCATGACTTAGGATCATGTGCCGCAAGGC
>JBBDXQ010000113.1:0-12137 GCA_040902265.1 Anaerolineales bacterium | reverse complement strand
CCCGATGCACTTTTTTGTCTAGGCCAACTGTCTCACATGTATCTGAACTTATTCACCACGCGCCAAGCGAGGGTGTTCTCCAGCGAGCTGTCCCCCCATATACAAAATAGCTAGTCTACGCTGATCAAGACCGCCAAGTAACAAGGGTAATGGTGGATGAGTTTGTTTGCTTCATCACACTGGTAATACTTCATGAGCAGGGGGTTTTGCGCTGAGTCCGGCGGGAGTTATTGGGAATGGTGTGGCGAGCCTACCCTTTTTGATGTGCGCAGCTAGATGGGCACACAGGCCAAATGCCCTTAGCACGGGGGAAGTTTGCCCCCTGTCATCACCCCCACCCTTGAGTAAGATAGACGGGATAGGTATGCGTTTACAAGGAGACGCCTAATGGCTAAAAACTGGGTTTATGCATTCAATGAAGTTGAAGCAGCCGAAAAATCAGTAGGGGGAAACTGGGACGATGTGCGGTCGCTGTTAGGCGGCAAGGGCGCTAACTTGGCCGACATGACCCGCCTGGGTATCCCCGTTCCTCCCGGCTTTATCATCACCACCGAAGCCTGCAACGCCTACCAGCAGAATGACCAGCAGTTCCCTGCGGGCATGTGGGACCAGGTGCTCGCCAACATCCAGCGCGTCGAAGCCGCAGCAGGGCGAGTCTTTGGCGGCGCCAGCAACCCCTTGCTGGTGTCCTGCCGCTCAGGCGCAAAATTCTCGATGCCGGGCATGATGGATACCGTGCTCAACATCGGCCTGAACGACGAAACCGTGCAGGGCATGATCGCCCGCACCGGGGATGAGCGCGTGGTCTACGATCTCTATCGCCGCCTACTGCAAATGTTCGGTTGCGTGGTACTGAACATTGCCGACGAACCCTTTGAAGACCTTATTGAAGTCCAGAAAAAGAAACGCAAAGTCAAGCTCGACGTGGAATTAAAAGCCGAGGATTGGAAAGAACTGTGCGCCTTGTTCAAGGACCTGGTGGAAAAAGAATACGGGGCAGCCTTCCCGCAAGACCCTTACCAGCAGTTGAAGATGGCCGCTGAAGCTGTGTTCAAATCCTGGAACGGCAAGCGGGCGGTGGATTACCGCAATGCGGCCGGCATCTCGCACGCACTGGGCACCGCGGTCAATGTGCAGACCATGGTCTTTGGCAATATGGGGGACAACTCCGGCACCGGCGTCGCCTTCACGCGCGACCCAGCAACCGGTGAACGCAAATTGTATGGCGACTATCTGATCAATGCCCAGGGCGAAGACGTAGTGGCTGGCATTCGCAACACCAAGCCCATCGCTGAGATGGAAAAGGAATTCCCAGGACCCTACAGCGAATTCATCGGCATCTGCGCCAAGCTGGAAAAGCACTACAAAGACCTGCAAGATGTGGAGTTCACCATCGAACAGGGAAAGTTATGGATGCTGCAAACGCGCTCTGGCAAGCGCACCGCCAAAGCCGCCGTGCGGGCCGCCACTGAAATGGTGGACGAAGGCCTGATCACCCGCGAAGAAGCAGTGCGGCGGGTGAGTCCCGACCAGGTGGATATTTTGCTGCACCCACAGTTCGAACCCAGCGCAGAGGCCCAGGCCCGCGAGAACGGTCAACTGTTCGCCCACGGCGTCAACGCCTCCCCCGGCGCGGCCGTGGGCCGCGTCTATTTCGACGCCACCAAAGCCGAGCATATGGCCAAGGATGAGCACCAGGACGTGATCATGGTGCGCCCTTTCACCCGCCCAGATGATGTGCACGGCATGCTGGCCGCCAAAGGTATCCTCACCAGCGAAGGCGGCGCCACCTCGCATGCCGCCGTGGTGGCTCGCCAGTTCGGCGTGCCTTGTGTAGTGGGCGCGTCTTCATTGAAAATCGACCTCGAAACACGCCGCATGCGGGTCAACGGCATCCAGATCCTGGAAGGCGATTGGATTTCGGTGGATGGCACCAACGGCGATGTGTTCATTGGCAACCTGCCCACCGTGGCCCCCAAGCTTGAAGAGCAGGTCGAACTGCTCAAGCTTCTCGGCTGGGCAGACGAAATCGCCCTAAAGGGAAACGGCAAAGGCCGCGGCCTGCAGGTGTGGGCCAACGCCGATTACCCGGCGGATGCGCAAAGAGCGCGCAGCTATGGCGCTCGCGGCATCGGCCTGTGCCGCACCGAGCATATGTTCTTCGAACAAGTGCGATTGCCCATCGTGCAGCGCATGATCCTCTCCGAGGTGGTGGCAGAACGCCGCGCCGCCTTGGACGAATTGCTGCCCTACCAGCAATCCGATTTCGAAGGCTTGTTCCGCGCCATGGATGGCCTGCCGGTCATCATCCGTTTGATCGACCCGCCCCTGCATGAGTTCCTGCCCAACCTGGAAACGTTGATCGAAGAAGTGGCTACCTTGCGCGCCCTCGATAAACGCGATGGCCTCAATGAAAAGGAACAACTGCTGGGTCGCGTGCGCGCCATGCATGAAAGCAACCCGATGATGGGGATGCGCGGCGTGCGCCTCAGCATCGTGATGCCGGAGATCGTGGAAATGCAGGTGCGCGCCATCTTCCAGGCCGCAGTGGCCGTCAGCAAAGAGGGTATCAAGCCTAAGCCTGAAGTCATGATCCCGCTGGCCGGGCACATCAATGAGCTGAAGTTCATCCAACCGCGTTTGGAAGTCGTCGCCCAAAAAGTGATGAAATCCTCCGGCCTGACTATCGAATATAAGTTTGGCACCATGATCGAGATTCCGCGGGCGGCATTAACCGCCGGTGAGATTGCCCAGGTGGCTGAGTTCTTTTCTTTTGGCACCAACGACCTGACCCAGATGACCTACGGTTTCAGCCGTGACGACGCTGAAGGGAACTTCCTTCTGCAATATGTCGAGGAGGGTATCCTGCCCAACAATCCCTTCCAGACTGTGGACCAGGCCGGCGTAGGCCGCCTGATGGCCATGGCGGTCGATGAAGGCCGTAGGACGCGCCCCGACCTCGAAGTGGGTATCTGCGGTGAACACGGCGGCGACCCAGCCTCCATCGAGTTTTGCCAGCGCATCGGCCTGAACTATGTTAGCTGCTCGCCCTTCCGGGTGCCCATCGCTCGCCTGGCAGCCGCCCAGGCCACGCTGAAGAGCATGGTTTCACCCAATGGCAAGGTCAAGCACTAAGTCTCTTCTCATCCAACCTGCATCCAAATCAAGTAGCATCAGGCGTTCCCTTCGGGGAACGCCTTTTTTATGACTGAATCTACGCGACCCAGCCTCTTTTTACGCCTGATGAAAGCAACCAGCAGCCTGTACCTGGCCTTGCTCTTTATCTGGTTCCTGCTTTACCTCACCTTTGAAGATGGTTTTGGCTATCTTGGCCTAGCTAATGCCCTAGCGGTCTTTTTCTTTGTACCGCTGCCGCTAGCCTTATTCAGCGCCTGGAAAGCCGGTGACCGGCGTTTGCTGGCTGCCGGCCTGTTGGCTGCAAGCCTCTTTGCCTGGCTGTGGGGTCCCTTGTTTTTGCCCTCCCCCAGCCCGAACCTGGCTGGCCCCCGCCTGCGGGTGATGACCATCAACGTGCTCGGCAAGGCAGGCTACCCTGAAGCGGTGCTGGCCAGCATCCAGGCGACAGACCCGGATGTGGTCTTCGTGCAGGAATTCACTCCAGAACTGGTTTCGCCGCTCAGCAAGGGCCTGCGTGAGTCGCTGCCCTACCAGGTCCTGGAAGCGCGCGTCGGGTCGAACGGCCTGGCTGTCTTCAGCCGCTTTCCCATTGAACGGCTGGCTGTCCTGGTGCCCGGCCGTTGGAAAGGCGCTCCGCAGGTGCTGCGTATGGACTGGGAGGGCCGACTTGTGACCCTGGTAAATATCCATGCTGTGTCGACCGGATCACCTTGGCCGGGTTTGGTTCGCTACACAACCCGTGAACGCCTGGCAGCACTCTCCGCCTTGGCGGATTTCGTCGCCGAACAGGACGGGCCGGTAATCGTGGCCGGGGATGCCAACACCACGCGACTGAACAAACCCTACAAGCTGCTGGACGCCGTACTGGATGATGCCTGGTGGGAAGCCGGCTGGGGATTGGGGCACACGTTTCCCGGGAGGGTCGAGCCGGACGATTGGTTCACGCGGGTCAGCTTTATTGTCATCCCCCATTGGCTGGTGCGCATCGATCACATTTTTTATTCTGCGCCATTTCAGGCCAGGAACGCCGCGTTAGCGGATTTTTATGGTGGGTCAGACCATCGCGGCCTGGTGACGGAATTGGTATGGAAGCAGGATTAGAAAGCGGCCAAGCTAGCGGCAAACATAGTAAAAGTGGCAATGAACCAGTGAATGAGGAAGGGATAGACAAAAGAACGCGTGCGCCAGGCTACTAAGCCGAACAAGAAGCCGCCGAAGATGGTGGAGTAAGTCTCCAGCGGGGGTTTGCTGAGGTGTGCCAGAGCGAAGGGCACAGCGGCCAGCCACAAGGCATGTGCGCCGAAGACGCGGGCATAGCCGAATAACAGGAATCCCCGAAAGAAAAATTCCCAGCCGATCAGGTCGAGGAAGGTGAACAGGGGAGCGGCTGCGTTCCATTGTTGGGCGTAATAGCCCACCATGGCCGGATCGCTGTGCGCGATGAGCCACAGCAGGGGTGCAGCCAGGGCGATGATGAGGGCGCTGAGGGCCAGCCCGGCGCGCCAATCACCCCATTGGAATCCGTACTGGCGCGGCATTTTGCGAAAGGCCAGCATGATGACCAGCAAGGGGATGAACAAATACAGGCCGACCCGATCGAGCTCTTTATGCGGGGTGAGGCGCTGGTAATAATCCACCATCAACAGCAGCGTGCTGAGGATGGTGAGGGCTACCACCTCACGGTCGAATTTCAGATCGAATTTGAAAAGCCCAGACGTGAAGAGGTTACGCATCAATAGGAGAACCCGGCCTGGTTGCCTCCCGGCCCAAAGAGAATAGCCAGCTTATCGGCGTCACGCCAAAGTTCTGCCCCCCAGTTTAGCAACAACAAGCCAGCCAGCAGCAGCGCCACCGCCAGCAGCCGGCGGTTGGCTTTGGCCGCCGCCCAGAACTGGGCGCGGTTGACCCAGGCAGCGCCGCTGAAGACGGCCAGCATGGGAACCAGCGCCATATGGAAGCGGTCTTCGGCGACGAGCAGCAAATGGGGTAACAGATATCCTCCGATCAGTAAGTAGATCAGCAAACGCTCTTTGTTCACCCGCACAAAGGGGATGGCCAACGCAGCCAGGGTTGCAAGCAGGGGGAAAGGCAAAATGAAGAGCAGGAAGAGACCAAGCAAAGGAAAGGAGGGAATGTAGCCAAAGAAATTATTCGAATAAAAATATGTGAGGGCGCGGCGTTCCAGGCTGAAGAAGTAGCCCAGCTTGTTGAGCATCAGTTGCGGCACGCGTCCTGGATCATGTTGGATGAAACCTAAGCCGGCTTGCACTCCCAGGTCATTGCGCAGCCCATCGTCGAGATAGGGTACCAGTTCAAGGGAAATACCATATTGAAAACTGCCCGTGCCCTCCGGGTGAAAGCCCATGTGCAGGTTATATCCCAGGGAATTCTCCACGAAGCTGAAGCCATCGTGCAATAAGCTGTTGCGCACTGTCCAAGGCAGCACGAAGGCTAGCACCGCCAGCAGGAAGAAAAGCGCGCCGCGGCGCTGGTGGGCGGCAAACCAGATCCACAACACGGCGAAACCAACGAAGGCGAAGATAACCGAGCGAGTGAGCGTGGCGAGCCCAAACAAAGCCCCAGCCAACAGGAAGTCTCTGCGGCGCGAACTATGCGCAGCCCGCAACAGAGCTACAGTGGCAGCCAGGGTCAACGGGATGAACAAGTTCTCGGTGGCCAATGCCAGGGGATAAAGGATCAGCAGCGGGAACAGCGCCAGGGTGGTACCGGCGAAACGGGCGATCTCCCCTTGCTTTGGGAAAAGCCGCCGGGCGAGCAGGAAACTGAGCGGCGATAGGGTGGCGCCCAGGGCGGCCTGCGCCAACCGGGCGCCAAACAGGCGCCACTCGAGCCCGCTGACGGAATACACCGCCGCAAGAAAGGCGGGGTAGGCCGGGGCGCGGAACGAAGTCAGCACGCCGCGCGGGTCATAATCCTCGACAATGAAATCCAGGTCGACGTAATTGTTCACCAGGTCGATGTCTTCCTGGGAATACCAGCGGAAGCCGTTGCCGGAGACCAGGCTGCGCGCCAGCATGTCGTACTGGAACATGTCGTCCAAACCGATGGGCAATTGGATGGTGAAGAGCACCGGCACCAGGCGCAGAAGGAGAGCCAACAAAAACAGGCGGGCGGTTAAAGGAAGGGAACGAAATTTATCCACGCGGCAGGCGGCCAAACCAGCGATAGCGGTTATTGGCGATCAGATTGTAAACCGGGTCGCGCAGGAAACGGGGAATTAGGATCAGGGCGGAGAGAAGAAACCAAGGGAAGCGCAAATAGCGCAAGGCGCGCAGCGCGGCCGTGGAACGCTGGAAGCAACGACCCTTTTCGAAAAATATCAACATGTCCCCATTCTGAATGGGGACGCTGCACGACTTCAACGCAGCCTGGCCGCGCTGCGAATGCTGGGATGCATAATCCAAAGTGCCGGGCCGTTGGCGGGCCTGCATGAACTGCACGCTGCGGCTGCACAACACGCAATAGCCATCGTAGAGCACCAGGGGAGCAGCCATCATCGAGCCGCAGGCCGCTGCATGACCAGGAGCTTTTCGCCTGCCTTGCTCAAATTTTCCAATACGCCGGCCAGTTTACTTACTCTGCGAAAATAAGTAGGCATCTCTGAAGCGCGGATGGCGTGAAAGCCGAACTTTTCGTAGAGCGGTCCCAAACTGGATTGGCACATCAGATAGAGGTGCCCGGCATGGGCGTTCAGCAGGAGTTCGATGAGCGCACGCGCCACCCCCCTGCCGCGCCAGGCAGGTGCCACGGCGAGAGAGGCCAATTCCATGCTGCCATCGGCGTGGGGCTTCAACTGCCCGCAGCCGATGAGTTCGCCCTGGGGTAACAGCGCCACCATGAAGCGCTGCCAATCCAGGCCTGTGGGATTGATGCCGGAAGCCCAGACCAGCTTGCGGATGGGGGCGGCATGCTGAGCGTAGGCTTTTTGGATGCTGAAAGCAGGCGGAGGCAGCTTAGGCCCCGCGTTCATTGCTTGAGAAGTTCCAGCAAAATACGCTGGGCGATCGTGGGGTCGGCCTGTCCCTTGGTGCGCGCCATCATCTGGCCGACGAACCAGCCGATCAGCGCTTCTTTGCCGGCGTGGAAGCTGGCGACCTGGTCAGGGTTGGCAGCCAGGATCTCTTCGGCTTGTTTGCGCAAAGCGCTTTCGTCGCTCACCTGCCCCAGGCCTTCGGCTTCCACCAGCTCGGCGGGTGATTTCCCGGTAGCCTGCACTTTCAGCAGCAAGGACTTGCCGGTGGGTGTGTTGAGCTTGCCTGCGTCCATTAATTTTAGGATGTCCGCCAGATATTGGGGGGTGAGCTTTAATTGGTCGGCGCGCGCTCCGCTTTCATTGAGCATGGCGAGGATATCGTTCATTAGCCAGTTGGAGGCGCGCTTGGGGTCACCACCGTATGCGGCCAGGCTGGTCTCATAATAATCCGAAAGGGCGCGCTCCCCGCTGAGGATATCTGCATCGTATTCGGGCAGGCCATACTGCTGCATGAAGCGGGCGCGGCGCGCCAACGGCAATTCAGGCAGGCTGCTGTGAATCGCGCCACGCCAATCATCATCCAATACGATTGGCAGCAGGTCAGGCTCGCGGAAATAACGGTAATCGGCTTCGGTCTCTTTGGAGCGCATCATGCTAAGTTTGCCGGTCTTCTCATCCCAGCCTAGAGTCCAGGGCTGGATGGTTTCGCCATTTTCCACGGCGCGGGTTTGGCGTTCGATCTCCACTTTGATGGCTTCCCGCAGGGCGTCGATGGAATTGACATTCTTAATTTCGGTCTTGGTATTGAGCACTTGGCTGCCCACTTCACGGATGGATACGTTCGCATCCACGCGCAAGTGACCCTTTTCCATATCGGCTTCCGAGACGCCCAGCCAGCGAAGCAGTTGGCGCAGGCGGATGAGGTATTGGGCGGCCTCGTCCGCAGAGCGCAGGTCAGGGCCGGTAACCATTTCGACCAGCGGGACGCCGCAACGGTTGAAGTCGATCAGGCGCGTGCCATCGGGACGGTTGACAGTCTTGCCCGCATCCTCTTCGAGGTGCAGCTTACGGATGCTCACCCGGCGGGTCTGGCCATCGCCGGTGGGCAGGTGCATGCCGCCGCCGCTCGCCAGAGGCTGGTCGTATTGCGAGATCTGGTAGCCCTTGGGCAGGTCGGGGTAAAAATAGTTCTTACGGTCGAAGAAGGATTCCGGCTGCAGTTCAGCGCCCATGGCCGCCGCCAACAGCGCAGCTTTCTCCACTGCGCCCTGGTTGAGCACGGGCAACACCCCGGGCAGGCCGGTGCACACGGGGCAGATGTTGATGTTAGGCGCGTCGTCCCAGGAATCCGCCTTGCAGGAGCAAAAGATCTTGCTGGCGGTGTTGAGTTGGATATGGGTTTCCAGCCCTATGACGGCTTCGTAGGTAGGCATAGTAGGTTGCGGATTGGGTTTCCGGGCCTATGACGGCTTCATCGGTGGGCATGGACTGTTCAATGTGCTGGACCTCAATATCATTTACTTATACTCATAAAATCCCTGCCCGCTTTTGCGACCGAGCTTGCCTTCTGCTACCATGCGGCGCAATAGCTCCGCTGGCTTGTACTTTTCGTCGCTGAAGTCGCGGTGCAAGACTTCCATGATGAAGAGCACCACATCCAGGCCGATGAGGTCCGCCAGGGCCAGCGGGCCGATGGGATGCGCCATGCCCAGCTTCATCACCGTGTCGATGCCCTCGGCATCCGCCACGCCTTCACCCAGCGCCAGGATGGCTTCATTGATCATGGGACACAACAAGCGGTTGGAGACGAAGCCTGGCGAATCTTTCACCACTACTGCAATCTTGCCCATCTGCTGGCCCACTTCGAGGGCCGCGGCCAGGGTCTGCTCGCTGGTGGCCTGGCCGCGCACCACCTCCAACAGGGTCATGAGCGGCACGGGATTGAAGAAGTGCATGCCGATCACCTGGATTGGTCGTTGGGTAGCCGCGGCTAGCTTATTGATACTGATCGACGATGTGTTGGATGCCAGGATGGCTTCGGGTTTTGCAATCTTGTCCAGATCTTTGAATAGCTTTAATTTAAGTTCGGGGTTTTCGGTGGCCGCCTCGATGACCAGGTCAGCGCTGGCCGCCATGGCCAGCTCTGGCGTGCCCACTATTGCCAGTGCGGCTTCCTTTTGCAGCGGGGTGATCTTGCCCTTCTCCGCCAGCTTCTCCACGGACTTCCGGATGGCAGCCTGTCCACGCTGCACGAACTCTTCGGTTATATCCATCATGGTGACCTGGTACCCAGAGACAGCCGCGGTCTGGGCGATCCCGTTACCCATGGTGCCTGCGCCTACGACAAAAAGTTGTTTGATCGCCATTACTTTCCTTGCTGCCCTTTCCACAAGCGGTAATTCTCGCTGATCTGCTCGGCGTGGGCGCGTGGATGGTTGGAATAGATGCGCAGCCACTTTTCGAAGGTATATGGCTCAGGGTATTCTGGATGCACCGCCGAATGCTCAAAAACGTCCTCGGGAAGTCGCTTTAGCAGATCATAGCTCAACTGGCGCACCAAGCGGGTCACCTCGAGCGCGTCCGCCGTGTTCGTCGCATGGTAATCCACGTTATCCGCCCATACATCCTGGTCGTAAGCCATCAGGGTGCCGCCGGGTTCGGCGATCAGGCGGCGCATGCGCAAGTAGGCGTTGGTCTCGGAGTCAGCCAGATGCACGATCACCTGGTGCACGCTCCATTCCTCGGGCGCCGGCTTGAAGAGCCAGGCCTCTTTGGGGATGACGCTCAGCGCGGCTACAAAATCGTCGTAGGCGCTGCCATACTTTTCGATAAGCGCATTGCGTTCGCTCTTGTCCATTAATCCTCGATCTCAATCGCCATAGCAACTGCCTCCGCCCCGCCAAGGCACAGCGAAGCAACCCCGCGCTTGAGGCCGCGATCCTTGAGCGCGTAGATCAGCGTGGTGAGCACCCGGGCACCGCTGGCTCCCAATGGATGGCCCAGGGCGATGGCTCCGCCATGCACATTGACCTTGTCCCAATCCCAACCTTGGTCGGCCAGCGCGTAGCCATCCGCCAGCACCTGGGCGGCGTAGGCTTCATTCAATTCGACCAGGTCCACATCTTTTAGCGACCAGCCAATTTTTTCGAGCAAGAGCGGAATGGCGCGCGCCGGGGCGATAAAGATGTGCTTGGGGTCCACTGCCGCCTGGGCATAACCGACCACGCGGCCCAGAGGTTGCCTGCCGAGTTCCTCGGCTTTGCCGCGGCTGGCAACCACTAACGCCGAGGCGCCGTCGTTCAGCCCGGGAGCGTTGCCTGCTGTCACCCTGCCATCCGGCTTGAAAGCAGCCGGCAACTTGGCCAGGGCTTCCAGCGAAGTATCCCGCCGCGGCCCTTCATCTGTCTCGACCAGAGTCACTTTGCCTTTCTTGTCCCTGACTTCCACCGGCGTAATTTCCGGCTTGAACTTTCCTGCATCCATGGCCGCCAATGCTTTCTGGTGGCTTTTGAGAGCATATTCATCCATGGCGTAGCGGGTGACTTCGTACTCTTCGGCAATGAACTCGGCAGCATCGCCCATCATCCATTTCTCAAAGGGGTCGATGAGCCCATCTTTCTGGATGGCGTCCGTAAGTTGGGCATTGCCATAGCGCAAGCCGCCGCGCCCATCCACCAGGAAAGGCGCTTTGCTCAGGCTCTCCATGCCGCCGGCCACATAGAGCTGTCCGTCGCTGGCTTTGATAGCTTGAGATGCAAGCATGACGGCTTTCAAGCCCGAGCCGCACACCTTGTTGACCGTGGTAGCGCCGATGGCCGCATCGAGACCCGCAAAAATAGCAGCCTGGCGGGCTGGCGCCTGCCCCACCCCGGCGGAAACCACATTGCCCATGATCACTTCGTCAAACGGGGCGCTGCCATCCAGACCGGCACGCTCCACCGCAGCGCGCACAGCCGCCGCGCCCAGCTCCGTGGCGGTGAGACTCCCCAACGCGCCCAGGAACTTGCCGATGGGTGTGCGTACCGCGCTGAGAATGACCGGTTGATTATGGGAATTAGACTTAGTCATTGACCTTCCTTAGGCTTGGTGCGGCAATTTTTAGACAATTTGGACCGCAATTGGAAAGGGGAACGATTGTTATGGGAATGCCAAAGGTTGGCACGCCTTTATTATAAATGGTGAGGTAGCCAGGTCAGCTGGCGGCCTGGTCACCAGGCTGCCCTGACCCGCTGCCAGGTCTCTTCCAGGGTCTCGGGCAGCACCCTGGTCTCGCCAATGGTGGAAATGAAGTTGGTATCTCCAGCCCAGCGCGGAAGGATGTGCAGGTGCACATGTTCTTCAATGCCCGCGCCAGCCGCTGAGCCCAGGTTGGCGCCCAGGTTGAACCCTTGCGGTTTATACACCCTGCCCAGCACCTGGGTAGCTGCGGTCATTAATTCCATCATTTCAGCACGCGTACCAGCTTCCAGCTCATCCAGGTTGGCTACATGATCAAAGGGCAGCACCATCAAGTGCCCGCTGGTGTAGGGGAAACGATTAACGATAACAAATGCACGCTGGCCGCGGTGGATGACAAGGTTGCCTGGGCCGTCGTCCATGGCCAACGCCCGGCAGAACACGCAGCCCTTGGCCTTTTCTGCGGCTTTATCTCTGCCGATGTAGGGCATGCGCCAGGGAGAAAAAAGTCGTTTCATGTGATTTCGCGGCAATTGTAGCAGACCGAACCATGCCGTCCTTTATCCGCTCTAGCTTGACAAATTTGCCATCCACCTTCCCTGTTCCGCCATTTCATGCATAAATAGCCATCGCCGAAGAGTGTCATTCTGAGCGGGTATTCCTATATTCACCCGACCGCCGAACCACTTCCAGCGAAGACTCCATACAAACAACTCTTTCCGCAGCCCTCGTATTTTGCAGGTTATCCGTTGGAGTCTTGTCAAAAAATGATGACCTTGCACATCTAGAGTCGACCCTCCCACAAACTGTTCCGGAAAATCCAACTTGC
>JBBDXQ010000112.1:0-12158 GCA_040902265.1 Anaerolineales bacterium | reverse complement strand
CTTTCCTGGCCGACCTTTTGAATATTTCAAGCAACAACATCGTCCACGAATTTAACCCAAACAGCGCCATCGATGTGGAAGTGCGGCTAGGTATTGATTGGCAAAACAACAACAAGTTGCCGTAATTTCTCCCGACTTCATTCAACCAAGCTTTATGTTCTCAAGGCAGACTATAATTCCCATCCCCAATGGACAATAACGGACGACCTCAGATCCTGCTCACTAACGACGATGGCATCAACTCACCTGGCCTTTGGGCTGCGGCCGAGTCGCTATCAAGCGTTGGTTACGTCTGGGTGGCAGATCCGCGTGAACAATCCTCCGGGATGGGACGCAGCATGCCGCCGACTTCTGATGGAATTATCACCACGCAAAGCCTGACCATTCATGGCAAAGAGTGGACCACCTACGCGGTGGGCGGCACCCCCGCCCAAACCGTGCAGCACGCCATCCTGGAGATCATGCCCTCCCCGCCAGACCTGGTGGTGGCCGGCATCAACTATGGCACCAACTTTGGCACGGGAGTGACCATCTCCGGGACGGTGGGCGCGGCCATGGAAGGCGCCTCTCACGAGATCCCTTCGCTGGCAGTTTCCCTCGAGACCGAGAACAAATACCATCTAAGCAACTCTAATGAAATTAATTTCAAGGCTTCGGCATATTTCACGGCATTATTCGCACAAAGATTGCTGCATAAGAAATTCCCACCCGATATGCAAGTGCTAAAAGTAGAAGTACCATCTGACGCATCCTCGGATACCGCCTGGTCACTAACCCGCCTCTCGCGGCTGCGTTTCTATCTGCCTACTGCCCCCAAGCGCGGTTCCTGGAGCGAGCCTGGCTCCACCGGCTATGAGCAAGTACCTATAGACAGCACTTTTGCAGAAGATACTGATGTGTACGCCGTGGTGGTGAAGCGCCATGTAGCCGTGACCCCCATGAGTATGGATATGACTTCCCGCGATGATTTTATGGAGATGGAGACCTTACTGCGCGAAACTTAGACTTTTGCCGTATTGCGTGCGGCAGCCACGCGGCGATATCGCCAGCGTACCTGCCATACCCGCCAGGCAGCTTCCAACTGGACACGGACATTCATTTTGGATTTTCCCCAACGCCGGTCGGCGAAATAAATGGGCACCTCCCCGAAACGAGCGCCGTGCAGTTTAGCCAGGTACAACACTTCGACTAGAAAAATATAGCCATTTGAAACTACTTGCTGGTATGGGATTCGCTCCAGCAGTTCTCGGCGCCACAACCGGAATCCTCCGGTCACATCGCGGATGGGCAACCCCAGGATACTGCGCGCATAAAAGTTCCCCCATCGAGAGAGAGCTGTGCGCCACACCGGCCAGCGGTTGTCCACTCCCCCGCCGGGGATATAGCGTGACCCCAAGGCTAGTTCGCAGTCGGCCAATTTGAGCACTAATGCTGACAATTTTTTAGGCGGATGGGAAAAATCGCAATCCATCTGTCCGATAGCCTCGGCGTCGCTGCGCAGTGCGTGATTGAAGCCGAACACGTAGGCTCGGCCAAGGCCCGGACGGCCGTCGCGATGTATCACCTCAATACGTCCAGGAAATTTGGCTGCCAAGCCCTCGGCCACTTCACCGGTGCCATCGAGGCTTAGGTCGTCCACAATCAAGAGCTTCAAATCGGGCAAAGGCAAGTCCATCAGGATCGGCACAATCCTGGGTAAATTTTCTGCTTCGTTCAACGTGGGTAAGACGAGGGTAATCTTCACAGATTGGTCAACTTATCGGTTCTTTCAGGATGACGAAACGGCATAGCCGGTTGCCGGCCGCCTGGCAGGTAGCTTCATCCACCCGAAATTCTCGGCCTGAAGAAATGCGGTTCAGCGCCTCCTGCAGAATTCCCACCATCATGTAGCACACCGGCTTCTCTTCGCCTGCGCGGCCCCAGCATACTGCGTTGCGGTGCACCACATAGTGGAACTCATGCCCTGTTTCTTCCACACTGCTGGCTTGGTCGCTGATCTCACTAAAGATGCGAGCCAAAGCAGATAAGCCCACTTTGAGCTTGCGGCCTGCGGGCAGCACTTTGAAAGCGAGGGCTTCCATACCGGCCAGCGCCCCAAAGTGGGAAAGCGCACCGGAAAATAGTTTTCGCCCCGTGCGCAGCGCCAGGCCACGGCCACCCCGCGGCCCATACAATTCTTCCAAGGCCAGGTTTAGTGAACCGAATTCAGCAAAATCGAAACCGCGCTCCAGGTTGGCTGGGGGATAGTTATCTATAAGCTGTGGGAGTTGAGCGAGGACCAACAATTGCTCCATCCCCTTAGGTGTCAGGATCTCTTCGAGCGATTGGAGGGTGATACGGGCTAAGCGGTTAGGTATGGTGAAACCGCTGTTCGGGATGGGCTGCATAGCAAGCCCCGCCCCTACAGCAGCTCTTCCAGGTCAGCTACCACTTTGCGAAGCTCGAGCAGTAGCATCCCCAAGCGCACATTGCCGCTGGCTATCACAGTGAGCACAGCTTGCGGCCCGGCCGCGGTGAGTAGCGCATAACCGTCCACCCCTTTGACGTAGACCTGCTCCATCACCCCGCGACCTAGCTCCCTGGCTATGCGTTCGCCCAACGAGACCATAGCGGCCGACATGGCTGCCACGCGGTCCTCGTCGATCGGAGGATGCAATACTGCGGCAATGGCCAGCCCATCGGGGCTGAGGATGGCTGCGCCTTCGATCTCGGGCAGATCAGTTTGCAGGACGCGCAAGCGCGCTACCAACTGTTGGGTTCGGGTGCTGTTCACAGGTTCGCTTCTTCTCTCTCGGGACGGATAACTCTAGCATAGCGAGTATGGCGTGTCAAACAAAAAGGGATGGAGAGACTGTTGATCAATCAAGGCTGTTTTTATCGCACTATAATCCCCGCATGCTCATCCATTCAGCAGGTCAACTCCTCACCCTGGCTGACGGCCCTCAACGCGGGGCTGCACTTGGCACCATGGGGCTCATTGAAGACGGCGCTGTGCTGGTGCGCGATGGCTATATTGCTGCCGTGGGCACCAGTGCGAACCTGCGCGCCACCTATTCCGAGGAGGAAACACTTGATGCCGCGGGACGTGTGGTGCTGCCAGGCCTGGTGGATGCGCATTCTCATCCGATTTGGGCTGGCGACCGGGCTAGCGAGTTCGAATTGCGCCTTCAAGGTAAGAGCTACTTGGAGATCCTAGCCGCCGGTGGCGGCATATTATCTACAGTACGTTCCACTCGGGCTGCCTCGCTCGAGGATCTTGTACTGCTAAGCAGGCCGCGCCTGCAAGCCATGTTCGCCCATGGCAGCACAACCATCGAAGCCAAGACCGGTTATGGTCTGGACCTTGAAACTGAACTGCGCTTGATGCAGGCCCTGCTCCAACTCGATACTGAAGGCCCTTGGGAGTTGGCGATCACTTTCCTAGGAGCGCACGCGATCCCAGCCGAATTCAAAGATCGCCCCGATGATTATGTGACCGAACTGTGCAAGGTTTGGCTGCCAGAGGTGCGCCTCTGGTGGCCACAGCATGCCAGTGGGCGGACACTGCCTTTTGTCGATGTGTTCTGTGAAACGGGAGCCTTTGATCTTGGGCAATCCCGCTTCATTCTGGAAACGGCCAATGGCCTGGGTTTCCCTCTCAAGATACACACCGATGAATTCGACAATTTGGGGGGCACCGCCCTGGCCGTGGAGCTCGGTGCGGTGTCTGCTGACCACCTGATCAGCACCTCCCCAGCGGATATCGCTGCCTTGGCCGCCAGCAATACGGTGGCGGTTGCCTTGCCAGCCACACCATTTGGCCTGGCCGAAAACCACCATGCGCCTGCCAGGGAGATCCTCAAGGCGGGCGGGCTGTTGGCTATCGGGGGAGACCTGAACCCGGGCACGGCCTGGTGCGAAAACTTGCAGTTCGTCCTGGCGCTGGCCTGCCGTATGCTCAAGCTCACCCCAGCCCAGGCTATCGCCGCTACCACGATCAACGCTGCAGCGGCAATCCGCCGGCAAGACGCCATAGGCTCGATTGAAGCCGGCAAGCAAGCCGATATGCTCATACTGGACGTTTCTGACTATCGCCATCTCGGTTATCGCTTTGGCACCAATCTTGTACATACAGTCATCAAGAAAGGTGTGCCATTCCAGGCGAATAACCATATAGATGGCAGTCTTAGAGCAGGTTCTTAGTTCTATCCCCGGTTACTGGGTCATCATTGGGGTGATCATGGCGGTCGGATTGTCGGTGATCTTCATTCGCGGTCTTGTCCGCCTCTTTGTGCGCGCATTCATCATTGGCGTCATTGGCGTTATACTGTTTGGCATTGTGTACGCTGCTCTGAACTTCACAAACATCCTACTTTAGTATGCCGTCCATCGAGCAAGCTCGAGGCTGGTACCCGGATTTCGATCCGGTACACGGCTTCGACCACATTTTACGCGTCCTGCGCCTGGCTGAGCGCCTTGCAGCTGCCGAAGGGGCTGACCTGGAGATCGTCCGTGCCGCTGCCTTGCTGCATGATGCCAGTGGCGCTGAGACCGGCGGTGAAGGACGAGCTGAGCACCAGCATCACTCGGCCGATTTTGCCAGGCAAGTACTGGAAACCGAAGGCTGGCCAGCGGACCGCATTGCCGCCGTGCAACATTGCATCCGCGCCCACCGCTTCCGCAGCCAGGAAGTCCCACAAACCTTGGAAGCCAAAGTGCTATTCGACGCCGACAAGCTGGATGTGATCGGCGCTTTTGGCGTGGCGCGCACATTGGGGTACGACGTTGTGATGGGCTGGCCTTTCTATGCTGAGCCTTCGCAACAATTCCGGGAGACAGGGGAAAAAGAAGTAGGCGAAACTCACAGCTCGTATCATGAGTACCTGTTCAAACTCAGCAAAATCAAGGAACGGCTGCAAACCTCCACGGCTCGCTCAATAGCCGAAGCACGCCAAAGATTCCTGAATGGCTTCTTTGACCAGCTGGACGCTGAAGCACGCGGGGAGAGATAAACGCGGGGCTCAGTCCTTTTACGATGGTATAACCACCCCATGCAACCGACACTTAACGATCTCATTGAGATAGCACGTACGTCAGGCGACATTCTGCGCACCGGATTCGGGAAAACTCACACTGTGGAATTTAAGGGAGAGATCGACCTGGTGACCGAGATCGACCACCAATCCGAAGATGCCATCCTGCGCGAGATCAACCGGCGTTTTCCCGGCCATAGTATTTTCGCTGAAGAACGCGGCGAACAAGCCGGTTCCGTTGACGACGTGTGGTACATCGATCCACTAGACGGCACGTTGAACTACTCGCACGGACTGGCGATCTTCTGCGTATCCATCGCCTACGCGCACCAAGGCCAGCTCAGTCTGGCTGCGGTCTATGACCCTATGGCGGATGAGATGTTCACCGCCGGGCGGGAGGCTGGCGCTCTGCTGAATGGCGAACCAATCCGCGTTTCCAGGTCGGCAGAGCTAAAAAGCAGCCTGCTTGTCACCGGCTTCCCTTATGATGCCTGGACAAATCCAATTAACAACTTCGCCGAATTCCAGCGATTCTCGATGCACACCCAAGGCGTGCGCCGCCTGGGTTCAGCAGCGCTGGATCTATGCTACGTGGCCGCTGGGCGCTTGGATGGCTTTTGGGAGATCCGTTTGAACGCCTGGGATGTGGCCGCAGGAGCCTTGATCGCACAGGAAGCCGGCGGCAAGGTAACCGATGTGCGTGGTAAACCTGATTTCGTCAGAAAACCACAATCCATCCTGGCAGCTAACCCTACACTACATGCCAAAATGCTGGATCTGTTGCTTGAAAGCGAGTTAGCCAGGGAATAGTGGGAGGTTGGAGCTGTGAATTAGAGCAGCTTGCCCCATTCTTCAATAGACAATGTCTGCGGACGGCGGCGCGGGTCGATGCCGGCGGCTTCCAGCCTGGTCTCAGCCTGGGCCTTCTTCAGACCAGGCAGTGCAGCCAGTGAGTTAGCCAGTGTCTTGCGTTTCTGTGAGAAGGCAGCCTTGGCCATGGCGAAAAATGCATCGATCTTGCCCTCAGGCAGGCGCGGTATAGCATACAAGTCCACGATAAGTAGAGCCGAGTCCACTTTAGGCGCGGGGTAAAACGCGCCTGCCGGGATGTAGTGAGCAATACTCGGTTCGCCGTAGAGCTGCACGCTCAGGGATAGCAACGACATCTGCGGCGGCTGGGCGCAAGCGCGCTGCGCCACCTCGCGTTGGATGGTAAGTGCCAGCCGCGCCGGGCGTGGTTCTGCTTCCAACAAATGTCGGATCAGGTTGGAGGTGAGGTAGTACGGGATATTGGCAACCACCAAAAACCCTGACGATTGGAAAAGACTGGCTACTTCGACCTGCAGGATATCTCCCTGCACGAACTCAACATTGTCAACATCCACCAGCACCTGGCGCAGCACAGCGAGCATCGCGCCATCCAACTCCACTGCCACCACGCGCCTGGCTGCGGCAGCCAGCAGCCGGGTAAGCGACCCAAGGCCGGCGCCTACTTCCAAGACCTCGTCGCCAGACCCCACTCCTGCAGCCTGTACGATGCGCGCCAGGTGAAGCTCATCGATGAGAAAGTTCTGGCCCAGGCTTTTATCGGGGCGCAGGCCATGACTCTTAAGCAGCTGGGGGATATTCAGTGAGTTTTGAGTTGTCACGGATTAATAAAATAAGGGACGCTAGCCGGTAGCGGTGTAGTGAAATAAACAGTCACCCATTGGCTCCAGCCAACCCAATCATCGTCGCTATAGCCCAGGTCGATCCAAGCGCGCCCATCGGGGAAACCGCCGCCCACATCATAGAATGCGGCTGAGCCGTATCCCGGAACGTAAATTGAAACTCCGCGCGCAGCCAACAGCCAATCTCGATACGTAGCCGCCACACCTTTGGCCACACTAACACCGGACGTGGATGTACCATACAAGCATCTGTCCACCCCGGAGCGACAAGGTGAATAGGAAGTAGCATACATGCTCATTGTGGCCCAATACTCGATCTCGACTCCATCCACTACCGTGGTGCGGATCACGAATTTCGAGCCAATCTCACCGATGGCTGTCACAGGCTCTACTAGCACGCGGCTGCTTTCTTCTGCCCTGGAAACCTCTGCTCCATCCTCGTAGCGGATGCGCACGCGGGACGCGGCTACTCCATCCTGCCCGGGTTGTAATACCACAGTAACCCCCACTTCCAACTCTGCATCAGCTTGCCAATCAGTTTCGTGCGGAATTATTTCCTGCTCCAGCTTCACTGTTTCAAATACGCGCACGACCCGAATGACGCCATTCTCCGGAAGCGCCTGGTCAGCGGCTGGTCGGCTGTAGTCCAAACCCTGTAGCGAGATGCCTGCCGTTGCGAGCACTTCGCCTACGGTTGTAGCTGAGGTAGACAATTGAATGCGCTGGGCGCCAATCCGAATATTGATGGGCTTGGCCCGATCTAAGCGTACTGAAATGGACTTGCCAAGTATCGTCTCTGGATCCGGTTCCAAGCGATCAGCTAAGCGCAATTCCACGCCGTGTTCGGCTAAGGCCTCCCCCAAAGTAGGCGCTGAACTTAAAAAGCTGGTGCTTTCCCCCACCTCTTCCAGGTTCACCCTGACTGCGCGGCGAATCTCCAAAGAAATAAAAGCGCCTTCAGGCAAGTCTTCGTCCAATGAAATTGTCCGGCCCGCAAGCAGCAGACGATCACCCTCTCCAAGGGTCAGCTCCCATTTGGCCAGGAGCACTGCCAGCCTGCGCTCGCCGCTTGCATCTTCAAAAACCTCTCCATTGGCTAGCAAGAGCAAGCGACCCGCGCGCTGCACCTCGACGACCAGCCCATCGCTGGCCAGGGATAATACAGCCGGATGGACCGCGTCGTAAGGCCCAAGTTGGATGCCTGCTCCTTGTAACGCGCCGCCCACAGTTAGTGCCTTGGTGGTGATGGTGATCGATCTGCCATCGGCGTGGATCGTCAAAGTGCGATTAAGTGCCAGGTAGCCAAGCAAAAGAACAAGGAGCGCGGAACCAGCGGCGAACCAACGAATGCGTGCGGGTGTCACCTAAAAATTCTACCTGCTCGGAGGCATTAGCGAAGGAAAAATTGGGAGGAACTAGATCAGCGTCCGGCTTTGCGTTTACTGTAATAGTCCCAGGCGATGTTTAGGGCGATCACGCCTAAAATCGTGAGGGAAGCCCAAATGATCGGCTCGATCTGACCCTGGTTCTCGACTTCAACAGGTAGTTCACGGTTCTCGACGAGGATATCGAAATTAGGATTTCCGCGAGGCAGGGTTTGCAAATGGGCTAAAACGTCGGCCACCATCCTCAATGACCAATTCATGTCTTCGGTGGCGCGCATCCGCGTTTCAGTGGCAGTACTAAAACGCATCTTGTGCACCGTCTGCCAGGGGTCAGCCACAGCCACGTCCCCCAAGAAAAGCGGACCTGCCGTCGATCCAAAGTTGATTTTATCGCCGGTATCTCCATGGCAATCTGCGCAGAATTCCAGATAGAGGTCTTCGCCTTCGGCCCGATTGCCCAAGGAAGCGCCGCTGGATGCATTGATCATCAGATCAGTATTTATTTGTTGCGTGCGCAGAAATGCGGCTATGTCATTTAGCGCGGTCATGTTCGTTAGGCTCAGAAAATCGTGTTCCTCGTTGAACGTGCCATCCAACCAGGCAATGACCTCTTCCTGGTTAGCCCCAACCATATCTTCCAGGCCAGTGAAGCCAGTGTAGTGTGTGGAAAAAGCGCCATAGGCTCCATCCACGCCCTTGTAATCCCACCCATGACATTCCACACAACGCCAGGTAATGATGCCACTGCGCTGATTGAAATCCTGGTTTTCCCATAGAGCTTGGTTGCCCTGCGGCAGCGGGGCATCCAGCACGATAACCCAGTTATCGTAGAGCCGCCCGCCGGTAATCGCGTCGCCAGGAACTTGAACGCTAAGGCCAGAAAACGAACGCTGGGCGGCCAGCAAAACAAGGCCAGCCAGCAAGGCCAGGAAAGTAAGCTCAAGCGCGCGTTTCATGAGGTTTGTTGGGAAAGGAACACAAACAGCATCTGAGATACGAGTATATCATCCGTGAACCATGCAGTTCCGGGTAAGGAAAAGCGCCCAATTATGAAGATGGGCGATTAAGTCGAGTTGTTTCTTCTATTCGAGGGTAAGCAGGAATGCCACCAAATCGGCGATCTGCTCATCCGAAAGCGATTCACCGAAGGTTTGTGGCATTACGCCCTGAGCGAAGCCAGCGACCACGTGCGCATTGGGATCCACTATCGATTGGTGGATGTATTCTTCGGCGGTCAACCCTGCCACCGTGTCAGCCGCGCGGGTGCCCAAGCCATCCAGCGCCGGCCCGATATTACCCGTACTTACCCCACTGATGGCATGGCAGGCGTTACAACCAGCTGTGATGAAAACTACCTGGCCGCGACCCTCTGCAGTGGACTCGTCCACCAGCGGACCCACCGGTATAGAAGTAGGCACTTCGCCAAGCGCATAGGCCTGGAAATTCATCACAAAGGCGGCTACCGCGCGGATCTGGTCGTCTCGCAAAGGCCCGCCAAACTTCTCCGACCAAGTGGGCATCACGGGAGGACGTCCGCCTGCTTCGCCGCCGTAAAGATGTGGACGGGTGGAGATCTGCCGGCCAGTGGTAACCACCGAAACGATGTATTCTTCAAGGCTGCCCTGCCACCCCACCTCTGGCAGTCGTTCGGAAAAGAAATGTTCATCGCGCAAGCTGGGGGCTACCCCAGCAATGCCCTGAGCTTGTGAACCATGGCAACGTGTACAGTTATTAGTGAACACAGAAGCGCCGAATTCGATAAGTTCTGCGCGCTGCTGCACTTCGTATTCAGCCAGGCGCTGAGGTTCACGGACGCCCATCACCACCACGATCGCGACACTGAGCAACACCAAAATGGTGCCGAGAACGATTTCAAGTTGAACGCGTTTCATCAGATCAGGATCTCCTCAACGCCCGGTTTATTCGCCGTGAGCGCGGTTTTCATGCAAGAAATAAGTATGCTCATAAGTCTGTGTTTTCCCAGACGCCTCGTCAGTCCATTGGACATGGGGAATGACCTTAACCATGTCCGCCTGGAATTGCTCGACGGTTAGGGTTGCCTTCATTTCCGGCAAGCGCCCTTCGGCTTGCGCCTCCTGTAATCGTTCACTGAATTCGAAGAAGACAGCCGTCAATTGAGGGCAGCCAATCACCACATTCTCGGGATCGATCTCCGGCTCCGGTTGGTATACCAAGCCTGGGCACAGGTCTCGTCCGTAATCCTGGCCAACTTCAAAGACAGCTTGCCGGTTGGTCAGTTCGCCATATGGAATGGCGCGCAAAGCACCTTCCCCTTCTTCAGGCGCCAGGTCCTGGATGATGCGCGTAGCGGCTGGGGTCTCAATGCCATACTGTGGAGTACCCATATAACTCAGAGCGATAAAGATGAAAATCCACGCAATCCCCCAAATGATGGCAAATGGGCGTTTGCGAGCCAGGCGAGACGGATTGCGATCGATGTAGGGAATCGCCATCAGGATCAGCACCAGAGTCGGCGGCAGTATAAGGCCCATGATGAACTTGCTGTCCAGCAGTTGGCTTAGCTCAAGGCGGAAACTCAGTCCAAAGGTCGCGAAGAGCGGATTGACCAGGCTTTCAACAATGGAAGCTGGGTCGATCTTAAGCATGCCTTGCAACCACCAGAAATACCATGGGGCTTTGGTATCCAAAGGGGTCGCCTGTGGGTTGGCATGGGTCTCCAGAGGCGAGACGAACCAACGAAAGTAAAGAATGACCAACATGGCGAAGATACCCACCGAGATCAGGAAGAGCTCGTGCGAAAGCAGATCCGGGATCAGATCGATACGCCGGTTAGCTTCTTTCTTCTTCTCAGGCTCCAGTTCAGTCTCTTCCACGGCAGCGGGCAGCGAAATACTGTGCTCGCGCGCAACCTTGTAATAATGGATGCTGATCAGGAGGATGGCAATTAGGGGGAACAGGATCACATGCTGCAAATAGAAGCGCAGCAAACCGCCGGTGCCAATATCTGGCGCGCCGCGCATCAACAGGTTCAAAGCCGGCCCAACGACCGGCCCAGATTCGGTGATGCTGGTACCCACCGTCACCGCCCAATAAGCCAACTGATCCCAGGGCAGCAGATAGCCGGTGAAGCTCAGCCAAGCCGTGATGAGCAGCAGCAACACCCCGGTCAGCCAGGTGAAGGTGCGCGGTCCTTTGTAGGAGCCGGTGAAATAGGTGCGCAGCAAATGCAGCCAGCTGAAGATGACCATGGCTTCTGCGCCTAGCCGGTGCAGATCACGCAGTAGTTCCCCGAAAAAGACGTTGCTTTCGATGGCCAGGATAGAGCCATAAGCTTGATCTGGGAAAGGAATGTAGTAAACCATCAGGATGACGCCGGTGATCACTTCAACTACAAAAAAGAACGTGGTAAAGAAACCCAACCGGAAAGTATGGCTGAACCGAGTGGCCGCAGCCGGGTAATAGCGAGGACGCAGGTGGGCAATGAAACTAGTGGTGATCACCTTGTAACGCGGGTTGGGCTTCTCCGTCGGGGGATCGCCGCGCATCACCGCGCGTAATTCGCGAATACTTAAGCCGGCCGTAATGATGCGCACGCGATCATCGACGACCTTGCCAAGCGCGCTGCGCCATTCGTTGCGCGGTGGGATATTCAGGCGCTTCATCAAACTATTGATCATGAATGTTCTCCGCAATCGAGGAAAGCGCGTTTAGTCATGCGCCTCACCAAGGATCCTGGTGCCGGTATCCACGCGCACCACCGCATTGGGATTCGCCGGCAGGGGCACCGGTCCGCCGTCTTCCGGCGTCTCGGCCAGCACCTGGCCGTTCTCGTCTTCAATGCGTATCACAAAGCGGTCGAGCCCGCGTGGCGCTGGCCCGGTGATGTAGGTGCCGTTGTGCTCATACTGCGATCCATGGCAGGGGCAAATGAACTTAAATTCCTGGTCGTTCCAGCTATACAAACAGCCCAGATGCGGGCAAACCTTATAAAGCGCAATTAATCCGCTGGGTGTATTGGATAACCACATTTTCACTTTGGGGAAATTTTCCGGGGTTGTTTCCATCGCCGGCACGTCGGCTACGGTCCCCGGGGTAAACACCCCACCGAA
>JBBDXQ010000111.1:0-12363 GCA_040902265.1 Anaerolineales bacterium | reverse complement strand
GCGGCGGCTGTGGCCACGGCTGCATCGGCAGCATTGCCGCCGGCGCGCAGCGCCTCGAGGCCGGCTGCCACGGCCAGCGGTTGGCTGGCCGCCACCATGCCGCGCCGACCAACTACCGGCGAACGGCGCGAAGCAAATGTTGAGTCAATTTCGAAATTCATAGCTTTTACTCTATGCGGAGTTGTCATTCTACCTAAATTGTTAAAAAGCCAAGGCCCCCGATCAGGGCAGTTATTCTCCTGCAGCGCACCCCTTAAAGATTATCTTCAGCGTAGTGGCAGGCCACCCAATGTCCGGGACGCAATTCGCGCAAGACCGGCTCGTCCGCGGAGCAATGCGCCAGGCGAGCAATGGGGCAACGTGGATGAAAGCGGCAGCCTGCCGGCGGGTTCAGCGGGCTGGGAACATCGCCAGGCAGGATGGTGCGCTGTGGCTTATGCATAGGGTCAGGTATGGGAATCGCCGACATGAGGGCGCGTGTATACGGATGGAGGGGTTGAACGAAGAGATCTTCCCGAGGGGCGATCTCGGCGATCTTGCCCAGGTACATTACTGCCACCCTGTCTGAGATATGCTCCACCACGGCCAGATTATGCGCCACGAACATATAGGTAAGTCCTAATTGAGATTGCAGATCCTTCAAAATATTCAGCACCTGGGCTTGGATGGAAACGTCCAGGGCAGACACAGGTTCGTCCAGGATCAGGAATTCTGGAGCCATCACAAGAGCGCGAGCGATACCAATGCGCTGGCGTTGACCACCGGAGAACTCGTGAGGGTAGCGATTGGCGTGATAGTCTTCCAACCCCACAAGCTTCATTACTTCCAGTACCTTGTCAAACCGCTCTTTGGGGTCTCCGATATTGTGTATCTTTAATCCTTCACCGATAGCATCACCTACCGGGATACGCGGGTCTAAGGATGTGTACGGATCCTGAAACACGATCTGGATCTTACGCCGCAAAGCTTTTAGGCCTGCTCCTTTTGCTTCGAAGATATTTTCCCCACGAAAGGTCACTGCTCCTGAGGTGGGCTCGACCAGACGCAGCATCGTTTGGCTTATGGTGGTTTTACCGCAACCAGATTCTCCAACAAGGCTAAGCGTTTCGCCTTCCTTTATCGTAAAGCTCACGCCATCGACGGCTTTAACATCTGCTACGTGGCGGCGCAATATGCCATCGTAGACAGGGAAATATTTAACCAAGTTGTGCACTTCAACCAGGTCAGTACCAGGTGCTGGAGATCGAGGAGGTGTGAGCGTCATTTTCTCGGCCGCAAAGGTGGCGTATGGTCTTCGTGTTCCTGGTACAGCCAGCAACGGACCTTGTGGCCAGGCGAGTCGACCATCAGGGCAGGTTCAATCTCCCAACAGATCTTAAGGTCATATTGCTCGCGGGCTTTACAGCGCGGGGCGAAGCGGCAATGACCGGAGAGACCGATCAGGTTTGGAACTGATCCCTGGATGGTCTCAAGCCGGTTCCTGACTTTTCCTAACACGGGTACGGATGCGAGCAAGCCTTGAGAATAGGGATGAAGGGGTTGGCTGAATAAGGTATCCGTCGGAGCTTCTTCAACAATCTGCCCGGCATACATCACCGCTACGCGATCAGCCATTTCGGCGATCACGCCCAGGTCATGTGTGATCAAGATGACAGCAGTCCCGGTTTGGGCGCTAAGATCGCGCAGCAGATCCAGGATCTGCGCTTGAATGGTGACATCCAGAGCGGTGGTGGGCTCGTCGGCGATGAGCAGCTTGGGTTTTAGCGCCAAAGCCATGGCGATCATCACGCGCTGGGCCTGGCCTCCGGAGAGCTGGTGGGGATAGGCATTTGCCTTACTCTCAGCATCTGGGATGCCCACCATGCGGAGCAGATCGATGGCACGTTGTTGGGATTCATCTTTCCCCATTTTCTGATGGATCTGGAACACTTCGGCTATCTGGTCGCCGATCTTGAATACGGGGTTCAGACTATTCTTTGGCTGTTGGAAGATCATTGACAACTGATTCCCACGGACCTTGGTGACCAACTGATCATCCAGCCCAAGTAAATTCTTCCCATCAAAGATCACTTCGCCTGCAACAATACGCCCTGGCTCATCAACCAGGCGAAGGATCGAGAACGAGGTGACGCTTTTTCCGCAGCCGGATTCGCCTACCAGCCCAAATACTTCACCAAATGAAACCTCAAAGTCCACGCCATCCACCGCGGTAACAACGCCATCCTCAGTGAAGAAGTAAGTTTTCAGGTTCTTCACTTCCAGAAGAGGCGGTTGGGTCGGCTGGCGCTCAGCTTGGCTGGGGTTAGGGTCACGGATGGTTGCGGGCATAGTGTGCTTTCTAGCTCTGGGCCATTTGAGCCAGGCGTGGGTCCATAGCATCGCGCAACCCATCGCCAACCAGGTTGAATGCGAGCACGGTGATCATGATAGCAATGCCTGGGTAGAACACTAGGTGGGGAGCAGTGAACACATTCTCATATTCGGAACCCAGCATCGTGCCCCATTCCGGGGTTGGCGGTTGAGAGCCAAGCCCCAGAAAGGAAAGGGCTGCGGCCTCCAGGATGGCAGCCGCAATGCTCAAGGTGGCTTGCACCACCAGGGTGGGGATGGCGTTGGGTAAGATGCGGATGAACAACAAATGGAAAGGGCTGGCACCTAAGGCGCGCGAGGCGGTCACGAATTCCTGTTCTTTCAAGGAGATCACGCTAGAGCGCACCAAGCGGGCGAAGACGGGGATATTAACGATGGCAATGGCATACAACGCGTTTTGCAGCCCGCGCCCTAGCACGGTAATAATGGCAATGGCTAATAGAAAACTAGGAAAAGCCAAAACCACATCCATTATGCGCATGATGATGTTGTCGGGCCAACCGCCCCAATAACCGGATACTGCGCCGATCAAAGCGCCCACCACCACAGCCAGGCCAATCGTGGTGAACCCAATAAAGAGCGAGAAGCGGGTGCCAAAGATCACCCGGCTAAATTGATCTCTCAGATTGCCGTCAATACCCATCAGATGTTCCGGTTGGTCGCTTGGGCACCCTAACAAATGGATGCAGGGCGATTGACGACGGGTTACGTCTTCGATGCCGATCAAGACTTGCGTGGGGTCATAGGGAGCAATTACCGGCGCAAAGATAGCCACCAGGGTGAGAAAGGCCAATAAGGTGAGCCCAACGCGGGCATTGCGCTGCTTGAAGAACCTTCTGAGGGTGAGCCTTATTAAACTGCGCGAGCGAACAGAGGAAACGGTCTCGGCGGCAAGGGCTTCGCTTTGGGTTGCCACTAGGTCAACTCAGTTTTACGCGCGGGTCGATATATGCATAAGATATATCGACGATCAGGTTGATCAACACATAGCCGACGGCCACCACCACAGTAAAACCCTGGATAACCGGGTAATCTCGGCCGGTGATGGCATCAAATAAAGCCCGCCCAACACCGGAAAATCCGAAAGTGGTTTCAGTCAACACCGCCCCGGCAAACAGGGTGCCCACTTGGATGCCAATGACGGTAACCACCGGCAGAAGCGCATTACGGAAGGCGTGCTTGAAAACCACTGCACGTTCTTGTAATCCCTTGGCACGCGCCGCACGCACATAATCGCGCCCTAGCACATCCAGCATACTGGAACGCGTGATGCGCGCAATGATGGCCAATGGGATCGTGCTAAGCGCTATGGTGGGCAGGATGAGATGGCGGATGGCATCGATGAGAATGTTCCATCGAAAGGCGAGAATCGAGTTGAAGATCAGGAAATTCGACAGGAATTCCCCAAGCGAATCCAGCAGGCTGCCCCGGGCAAGGTTGATGCCCCAGACTTCATAGAACGGAACGGAGACCAATCCAGGAGTTAAGCGGCCGGTGGGAGCCAGCCAGAATGGCGTATCTCTCAGTAAGACGCCAAACACAAAGGCAAGCATGAGGCCGAGCCAATACACAGGCATGGAAACACCGATATTGGCTCCCACCATGGTGGCCACATCAATGGATGAGTTTCGCCGCAGCGCTGAAATGATGCCGGCCGGCACACCGATCAGGACGGCTAGCGACAAGGCTGAGATGCCAAGCTCCACAGTAACGGGGAGACGCTCCAGAATGAAAGTGGAAACTGGGCGGTGATAGCGAATGGAGTCCCCGAAATCACCCCTCAGAATGTCAGCCATGTAAATTCCCAGCTGCACATACATAGGCTGGTCCAAACCCATTCGCCGGAAGAACGCTTCACATTGGGTGCGGGTGGCGCGTTCGCCTAGGGCAGCCGTACAAGGATCGCCCGGAATCATACGCGCGATCAAGAACGTGACGATCAGGATGCCAATAATGACGGGGACTGCCAGCAGCAGTCGTCTGAGTATGTATTGCCACATGGTTTTTTTCTAGAAGGTAAAAAACGCGGGATGGGGTTTGTCGGTTAGGAGACCCCATCCCACGCTACGTTATGAACTCAAAACAGCTGAGTCCCAACGCGAGTGGAGCGAACTACTCGGCAGGCACGTTCATCAAACCGTCCCACAGATACGCAAAGTAGTCAAACCCACCCGTGTTACCGACATGGTATGGGTTGGAAGCATCCAGACCAGCGGCGAATGAAGCAACCACATCGTCGGCATCAAAGTCGGAACCGTCATGGAACTTCACGCCATCCCGCAGGTTGCAGGTCCAGACCGTGGAGTCCGCGTTGCTTTCACAAGAGGTGGCCAGTTCAGGAACTGTGTCACCGGAGTCATCAGCGTATTCCAAGAGGGTTTCAACCGCCTGCTGGCAAGGCCGCAGGGATTCACCATCGGTCTCATCCGCGCAATACAAGCCGATGGGTTCGGCAGCTTGGACGAAGACCATGTCGCTGTCGCCTGTATCCATCTTCGAGAATTGCGCACTGCCAAACGGCGGATAGTAAGCGCCATCCAGGCTAGCGCGGGCGGCGTGTGCCGCAGCGCCATGAGCAATCGGGATCATGGGCACCAGTTCACGGATCGCATTGTTGGCTTCGAGGTACAGCGGGGCGGCTGCGGCCACATCGGCGATCGAGGAAGCTTCTAGCAAAGCTTCGTAGATCGCGGGGTGGGCATCACCGAATTGCGGGTTGCTTGCCCCGAAGTGGAAGTCCAGGAAGTTGGTCACGTGCGGGTAGTCAGCACCCCATCCCAGCAAGTGGATGCCATCCAGTTGGCCGTCGGTCGAGGCGGCGATGAACTCGCCAGATTCCATCGGGACGACTTCAGCCGTGATACCCAGATTATCCGCGAGTTGCGCCTGCAGCTCAACGGCTACCAGGCCAGGCTCGGGGAGGTACACCCGGAACACATCGCGATAGAAGATGCTGGTCTCAAAGCCGTCAGGATAACCGGCATCAGCCAACATGGCGCGCGCTGCTTCGGGGTCGAAGTCATACCAGGCATCTCCCTCACAGCCATTGGGGATCGAACACGGTGTAAAGTGAGAAGCTACCTCAGAACCACCGGGGTAGAAGTTATCCACGATGCGCTGGCGGTCAATGCCCATGGCAATGGCTTGGCGCACAACGGGATCGTCGAATGGCGAAAAGGTGTTAGTGAAGCCAACGTAAAAGATGTTGGGGTTTTCCCATGGGATTAGGACCAGATTGGAATCAGCTTCCACGGTCCCATAATCATCCGTGCCGACGCTGGTGATGAAGTCCGCAGTGCCAGCCTGCAGTTCCTGCAAGCGGGAAGCGCCTTCGGTCAACCAGCGCAAGGTCACAGTTTCGGCGGTGCCAGCTTCGCCCCAGTAGTCAGCGAAGCGGGTGAAGACAACTTGCTCACCCCGAGACCATTCAGAGACCTCGTAAGGACCGGTTCCGACGGGGGCTTCCAGAAGATCGCCCGAACCGCCGGTGAAGGCGATGTATTCCTCAGGCTGGATGCCGAAAGGAGTAAAGGCGACTTTGGCCAGGAAGGCCGGGTCTGGGCGGCAGAGGGTGAACACGACTGTGAGCTCATCAACTGCCTCGATGGAAAGGATCTTCCCACCATAGTCGCAGCTTCCAGCCGAAAGCGAGATTCCTTCGAACTCCGCCAGACCAGCAAACTCGCCACGATCTGCAACGGGGGCCGCAGGGGCGCAGGCCGCCAGGATAAGGCCAAGGGCGACCACGACACCAAAAAGTAAATTCAGTTTAGCTTTATACATAGAAACTCCTATTTTCTTCTCCTTCAGAATTGGGCTTTCTAAGTCGCAATGCTCAGGGGTAATTTTCACCTCCTTCGGCGAAATCCTATATCAAATTGATTAGATATTATAAAGATTTGCGCCCGTCAGGTCAACAACGAATATAAACTGGTGATTATCTACTTGGCAAACGCATACGGGTAAAGTTCTAATCTAGCAACGAGGCAAACAAAAAAGCCCAGTCATCTACTGGGCTTTTTTCCATTAGGCTTTTTATTACTTTTAGGTCTTATCTCAAGAAAAGCCTTCATTAAATCTTTGAAGTCAACCCCATGTAGAGAGATGGGCTTTTCGCTGGTAACCCGCTTAGCTTTCGGCTTTGTCAAGTTGTTCTCGTCTGATTTGCTTGACATAGAGCAAGTATATCATTACAATAGCTTGAGTCTGCTTTCACAAGCAGGCTAAATGTGTGACTAAACGCCACACGCCTCTTGCCTCCGCCCCGCGCCCTCGGGGCGGTCGCCTTTAAAGGTATTCAACATCCGCTTCTCTATCGAACTTGATGATATTCAGTAAGAATATGTGTGTTTGATTGAATGCGTAATAAAGAACAACGGGCGGATATCCAGGCCTATCTGTGATAGCCCTCCCGTAAACTTCAAGTCCTTCTGCCACACGATCGCCTAATTCGGGCCTTCTACATATTTCGTACTCGACTCCGCGAACAAACTCATCTGCCCTTACGGGGTCACCGTCTATCGAGCGCAAAGACTCCTCAAATTCAGGAGTGTAAACAACCTCTCTGCCAATAAGGGTTGCGCGCTCGCTAAAATCCATCTATGCCATCGCTAAGTACTTTTCTGCTAGTGGCTGCAGGGTTTTGCCGAACTCGCGCTCATCGTCAGTTAACTTGCGAGTACTCACGAGGGCAGTTTCGTAGGGAATAATCTCCTTGTAGTTTGAAACCTCCCAGCCCAAGAACTTATGTGATAACGCTTCTATTTCGCCTGCCTTCATATCCCAATACTCAGCAATAAGCCGATTCACTAAATCAATTTCCTCTGGTTTGAACTTTCTCAGGTCTGGCTCGCGCAAAGCAAATATCCGATGTTGATCTACCGTATAGAATTCCTGTTTTCGCAAGGCAATATCCTTTGCCTGTTCCATTTCGCGGCGAATGGGCAACAAGCGGCGTGGGGCTGGCCCAAATTGCAGGGCTTGATAATCTTGCCCTGTTATCGGTTCGCCAAAATTTAGATAGGCGAGGAAATCCGCAAAAAACAGCAATTTATTCAATTTCTTTGCACCAAAGTAATTGTCCCCCTCCGACCGAATTGCGATGTAGAGAATTAATTCTTTAAACTTCTCATCATCGGCTACGATTTTTCTCCGCTTTAATTCTTTGGCCGTCATGGTAACCTCCGGTTTTTACCGTGACCACCACATGCCTCTTTTTACACTAGCTCGTGTCTTCTCCTCGCCCATAACCCCACGAACAGGTGTTCTTTATTCTATCCGATTTTAGAGCGGTGAGTCAAGATGACTTGGTCGACCGCTTCCCTATAGGTGCTTTGTAATACAGCCGTTTTCCTGGTGCGCCTTTGATGGCTTTGATCGTGCGCTGAACGTCATCCATTTTGCGCCAGTTATAGCGGTGGACAAATTCGTCAATGTAGCGGTCTAGGTGCTTTTCGCTGACGTGGTGGAACGTGCCGTTGATACCGCGCTTCAAGAGGCTGAACCATCCTTCTAGGGTGTTCACATGGGTTTCGCAGCGAACGTACTCTCGGCGGCGGTGTTCAACGGTGGAGTGAAACAGGACATGCTCATCTGCCCTTGCATATGCGCCAAAGCTATCAGTCATTAGGTGAGCATTGCGGTGAACGTGCTGGCGAATAATGTTTGGCAAGGTGGTAGAGCCGACATTCGCAACCTTGCCTGCGCGCAATTCGCCGCCGCGCTCGACCAATGCGAACACGGGAACTTTATCAACCGATCCGCGCCCTGTTCCGCCCTTGCGCTTGCTGGCATGGCGATTGATTTCCTTGCCTCCGATGTACGTTTCATCGGCTTCGACAATGCCATCGAGCAACGTAGTGACTGGCTCTTTGCGCATTGACTCGCGGATGCGATGGCACATGAACCAAGCGGTCTTATACGTTACTCCAAGCATTCGGTGTAGCTGGTGCGCGCTAATCCCCTTTTTGCTCGTGTTCATGAGGTAGAACGCCATGACCCATTTACGCAAGGGGATTTTGCTAGCCTCAAATATCGTGCCGACTGTGACGGTGAATTGCTTGCGGCATTTGGCGCACATGTACACGCCAGAGCGCACGGGATTCTTGCTTCCCACCTTGCCCGTAATCTTGTGAGCTACGTCATGTTCGCAATGAGGACAAACGGGTTTGCCGCCCCAGCGCAATTCCTCTAGGAACTCGCGGGCTTCGGTTTCGGTCATGTCGCCAAACGCTTTGAGCTTGTCTTTTGCCATGCACTAATCATAGCAAAAATGACTGCGTTTGTCAAGTATATAATTACCTATAAACTTGGCTTTGTCTGGACAAGCATTAATGCTGGAGGATCTGGGAAAGGAAAAGCTTCGTGCGGTCATGCTTAGGCTGTTTGAACAGCTGCTCAGGCGTACCCGCTTCCACAATCAACCCATTATCCATGAAGATCACTTGGTCGGCGGCAGCATTGGCGAAGCCCATCTCATGGGTGACCACGACCATGGTCATACCCTCCTTAGCAAGGGCTAGCATGACATCCAGCACCTCTTTGATCATTTCCGGATCCAGCGCACTGGTGGGTTCATCGAACAGCATGATCTTGGGGTCCATTGCCAGCGCCCTGGCAATGGCCACGCGCTGCTGCTGGCCACCTGACAATTGCCCTGGATGGACGTTTGCCTTCTCGGTGATGCCCACCCGCTCCAATTGCTGCATGCCAATTTCCCTGGCCTCCTGGCGGCTGCGGTTGCGCACCACGCGCTGAGCCAGGACGATGTTTTCGAGCGCCGTCAGGTGGGGGAATAAGTTGAATAGCTGGAATACCATACCAATCTCCGCCCGGATCGCATTGATATTCCTGTTCTTTTCATTGAGCCGTTTGCCATCTACCCAAACTTCACCGGCTGTTTCCACCTCGAGATGGTTGATGCAGCGCAGCAACGTGGATTTCCCGGAACCACTTGGGCCAACGATCACAACTACCTTGCCACTCTCGACGGTTAGGCTGACCCCGCGCAATGCCTCTACGTCCCCAAAATATTTATACAGGTTCTTGATCTCGATGATCAGGTTATTGGCGGCCGACATGCAATCGCCTTTCGAGCCATTGAACCACACTGGAAAGCACCAAGGTCATGCTGAGATAAAGCAGAGCCAACACCGTATAGGACTCGCGGAAACGAAATGTGGAACCGGCATGCAATCGGGCTACTTGAGTGATATCGCGGACGGCTAATACGGAAACCAGCGATGAGTCCTTTAACATGGACACAAAATCGTTCCCCAGAGCAGGGAGAACATTGCGGATCGCTTGCGGCAGGATGATGTAGCGCATTGCCTGTCCATAACTCATGCCAAGGGAACGGGCTGCTTCCATTTGACCAATGCCGATAGATTGGATGCCAGCTCGGAATATTTCAGCCATAAAAGCGCCATAGGTTAGCGCCAGGGCAATCACCGCGCGGCTATTCATTGGTATTCCACGCGGGTCAACGCCAATCAGTATGGCTACATCGACAGTGGCGACGAAGGCGACAAAAAATATCAGAACGAGGATGGGAATGCCACGCACCACCTCAACATAAAACCTGGCAATATTGCGGATGACCAAATTACGCGAAACCCTGCCAAGACCCATCACCAGTCCGATCGCCAATGCAAAGCCATACGCATAGACTGTGGTCTCGACGGTAATACTGATCCCCCGCACAATGAAATCGAAGGCCTCGCGATAGTCTTCTGTTACAAAAACGAAATAAGCTCCCCAGGTGAGGATGAGGATAATGGCAACCAGCCACCAGGGGAAGCCGGAGATGCGCCCGGTCAAAGAATCGCGCTGACGTGACAAAGAAGGGGCAGCGCGCTTGGCACTTTCGGCCAGCGGGTTTGAAGACAGATCGAACTCCTTGGTTGGCTTAATAAACGCGGTGCAGAGAAGACCCTGCACCGCGTTTTTTGCACACGAATCTAGATCAGTATGCGATTAGCTGCCGCAGGTGATCCCGGTATCAGTGTAGTCGCAGTTGAAATCAGAACCAAAGTAGATGGCGTTGAGCTCATTCAAAGTTCCGTCATCCATCATGGATTGCAAAGCCTGGTTCACCGACCCGGTGAGCTCACTTCCGGGGGGGAAGATGAAGCCCAGCTGATCGCTGGAAAGCGAAGGGCCAACCAATTTGAGGTCTTCAGAATTAGCGCCCAGGTAACCCTGCCCAGCTGTTTCGTCGATGATCACGGCATCAATGTCGCCGGCGATCAGCGCCTGAACGGCAAACGGGAACTGCTCGAAAGCCTGGACGCGATCGGCGGGAAGATACTGAAGAGCCGTTTCGTAATTGGTGGTGCCAGTCTGTGTCCCAAGAACAAGGCTTTCATCACCAACAATGTCGTCAATGCTCTCGATACGGGTTTCGTCCAAACGGACCAGCAAGCGCTGTTCAATGGCTACGTAGCCAATGGAAAAGTCGACAATTTCATCACGTTCCGCAGTGATGGTGATGCCGTCTGCCGCCGCATCATACTGGCCATCGGCGACCGCTTGGATCATGCCTTCCCAAGCAGCTTCGACAAATACGGGCGTACAGTGGAGCCGGGCGCAGATCTCGTTCCAGGTGTCATAGTCCCAGCCGCCAGCCTCGCCTGTCACTTCGTCAATGTAGTTGAAGGGGAGATAGGCGTTTTCGATGGCGATGGTCACCTCACGGCAATCAAGGTCTACAATGGCATCAGCGGCCGTGCCAAGGCAGCCTTCTGGGTTCGGAGCAGCGCCACCACCGCAGGCGGCCAGTAAAAGGCTGCCAACAAACAGAATAGAAAAAAAGGCGTAGATGCGTTTCATGATTGCTTCCTCCAATGCTAGATTAGACGATTAGGAACTACTGTACTCCAATTCATGGAGTAAATCAATACATTTTACAAGTCCGGAAGGTCAGGATTTCTTGTCCTGGTCTTCTGGTTCGTCGTCACCCGAAAGGTTCTTTCGAAAAGAGCGGATACCGGCGCCCAAGTCCGCCCCAAGCTTGCTTATCCTTCCAACCCCAAAGACAAGCACCACAATAATTAAAATTACAATCAGTTCCCATCCAGCAAAACGCATATGCAGCTCCCGGAGCTACTAAATGAGGCTCCAACTGGTTAATTTCATCGTATTGTACCAAAGCAAGGTGTTCTGCCTTCCAGATTGTGTGGGATTCAACCAAGTGGGTATGCAAATTCAAATGAAAGCGCTTGTACAATTGTGGTGGGACACTGCCAAGCCTACATCACCTAATTAAAGCCGGAGACTACCTTCTCAGCAGCCCCTGGGGATTGATCGTTCCCTGGCTTTTTGCTATTTTGGTCGATGTTCCAGGGTCCGAGAAAGGATTTCCTCCATCACAGCGGAGGACTCTTTTCGTGACAAAATTTTCCCCTTGGTTGCCACCTCTTCCTCCTGCTCGTCGGACATTGCTCTGCGCATGGCTACTTCCATCGCTGTCGGGGCCGGCTTCTCCGGCTCTTCTTCCACCACCTCTGGCGCTTTTTGTGACCGCTGAGCCTTCTGCGATTTTTCAGCCTTTGGTTCGATTACGGGTTCCGCTTGCAAAGCTTTCATGCTCAGCTTGATCTGCTTCTTCCTGCGGTTTACTTCAAGCACCTTTACTTCTACCTCCTGCCCAACGCTGACAACATCCTCCGGCCGCTTCACATAATCGTGAGACATTTCGCTTACATGCAATAGACCAGGTCGTTCCGCACCCAACTCGATGAAGGCGCCGAACTTCTCAACTTTCGACACTTTGCCTTTGATGGCCATGTCCTTTTTAAGTTCACGCCACTCTAAACCCAAGGGTTGGATCATAGTCAATTCAATACGGCCATGCACAGAGTCCACGCGCCGCACCCAGGCCTGCACCTGATCGCCGGCCTTGACTACATCTTCCACACGCCGAACGGGCTCTTTCCGCAATTGAGAGATCGGGATGACCCCCATTCGCCCTTCGCCAATATCCACTACCGCCCC
>JBBDXQ010000110.1:10702-12428 GCA_040902265.1 Anaerolineales bacterium | reverse complement strand
GAAAGCGCGTATACCGCAAGGTATCGAGGGTTCGAATCCCTCCCTCTCCGCCTGAAGCCATGCAAGAACAAATCTTAGCTCACCTGGCAGCGCGTTTCCTTGCCCACCGCGAACTAATATCAGCCTTGCCTGAAGAAACCCTTCAGAAAACTCTTCCCTTACCCTCAAACAGCATAGGCGCGCAATACTGGTGCGTGATCGGGGCGCGGGAAAGCTATACACAGGCGATAAGGGACGGAGAGTGGGTTGGATTCCAATGTTCCCTTTCCTCGTCTGATGTGAAGGAAAAGCAAAAAGTGCTGGATGCCCTTGACCGGTCTGCAGCCAACTTCGCGCAGGTTGCTGACCAGGTGGAATGGACAAAGCGAAGGATCGATCTGCTCCTCGACCTTTTCGAACATGAGACACAGCATCAAGGCCAGATGATCCGTTACGTATATGGCTTAGGCTTGCATTTTCCCCAGTCCTGGATTGACCGATGGGCTCTAGGGTAATCACGGTGCCACCCCATTGTAAAATCTGGTGGCACAGGCTTAACAGAATCGAACAGTGTCGAAAAGAATGGACATAAAACCTAGCGATCAAATATCCGCATTCCTCGCCAAAGCACCTGCCGATAAACGCCAAGCGCTCGAGTCCCTGCGCAAAACGATCAGGGATGCAGCTCCGGATGCAACCGAAGGGATCGGCTACGATATCCCCATGTTCAAATATCAAGGGCACCTTCTGGTTTCAATCGGATTTGCCAAGAACCACTGCTTTTTCTACGTGCAGAGCCCGGCAGTGATGAAATCGCACGCCGCAGATTTCAAGGGCTATGATACGGCCAAAGGCACCATTCATTTCACACCGGACAAGCCACTGCCCGCTGCGCTTGTCAGGAAGCTGGTCAAAGCTCGAATAAAAGAGACCGAGCAACGTTTCGGGAAGTAGCTACTTTTGGTACAAATCGTATAATTTTGGTAATCCGCTTCGCTAAATGGACCCTGCTAATGAATCCGTCCGATCAAATCACCAGGCGCATCTACGACACCAAGGATTGGCGCGGCAAGGTGATGGCTCGCCTTCGCAAATTGATCCACGAAGCCGACCCCGAAATAGCCGAGGAATGGAAATGGGGCAGCCCGATCTTCTCGCATGGCGGCATGGTCTGCAGCATCGGCGCTTTCAAGAACCATGTGAAGCTTCACTTTTTCAAGGGCGCTCTGATCGCCGACCCCAACAAGCTCTTCAACGCCGGCTTGGACGCAAAAGTAATGCGGGCTATCGACCTGATAGACGGCGACAAATTGGACGAGAAAGCTTTTAAGAAGTTGATCGTGGCTGCTGTCGCGTATAACACCAGCAAGAACAAGTAAGGAGGTCGCCATGTGCCGAAATATCAAACCCCTTTACAACTTCGAGCCGCCTGCCACCGAAGACGAGGTCCGCGCGGCAGCGCTGCAGTTCGTACGCAAGATCTCGGGATTCACCAAGTCCTCGCAAGCCAACGAGGCTGCCTTCAATACGGCCGTGGCCGATGTTGCCATAGTGGCTGGAGCTTTGCTTGGGTCACTAGTCACCAGCGCGCCTCGGCGCGACCGGGACGTGATCGCCCAACGCGCTAGAGAGCGGTCGGCCAAGCGCTTCGGGTTAGCTAGGTAACTGGTCTAGATTCGGTAAGGATGGCGATTGTTTGATTAGTTCAGAATGATTTAGGGGTGTGGTTGTTGATTCGGCATTGGAT
>JBBDXQ010000110.1:1833-10602 GCA_040902265.1 Anaerolineales bacterium | reverse complement strand
GCATCGGTTTGCAGAATGCGTACGTTCCAGTGATAGGTGCGGTTATGGATTCTTCACTGGTCTAGGTTCGGAGATTCGGATGATAGTTGGTTCACCCGTTCAGAATGACACAGAGACGCGGTATAGGTCGGCGGTGTGGATTGCGATTGTTTGATTAGTTAGGGCGTGGTCGTCGATTCGGCATTGGATGCATCGGTTTGCAGAATGCGTACGTTCCAGTGATAGGTGCGGTTATGGATTCTTCGCTGGTCTAGGTTCGGAGATTCGGATGATAGTTGGTTTACCCAATCAGAATGACACAGTGCCGTGGTCTAGATTCGGCGGTGTGAATGGCGGTAGTATTGCCCGGGCAGAATACGTAGACACATGTCAAATTAGCTAAGCGTCGAGGATAGTCTTTATACGTTTGCGCAGAAGTGGTTGGCTAATGGCCTTTGCATTCATTTTTGCGGCACCAAGAAAGGTAACGAAGCGTGCAAACCCGCGAGCCAATGCCTCCGTAAATTCCTGGTCTTTGCTGAGAGCTTTATCTTCCAGCCACAAACCCAGGATGATAAAGGTGTTGGTGGTGCGATCAAGCTTGCTGTCGAAGCGAGCGACGAGCCTGTCGCCCCATAGGATGGGCAGTATGTAGTAGCCGAACTTACGCAGGTGCTGAGGCTTGTATACCTCCCAGACGTAGTCGAAGCCAAACAACAGTTTTGCGCGCCCGCGAGCGCTGACGGGATCCAGCGGGGAAAGGAAGACGACCTCTTCGGTCGTCGTAACCTCCACTGGCGTCCAGGCCTTTGGTACGCGCCCCGCGCTCAGGTGGCGCAGCAGCCTGGCGTCGCTACCCAATGCGAAGTAAGTGCCCTTCCAGCCTTCAACCTGCACCTCGATGATCTCGCCATCCGCCAACATCGCCTCGCCTAGCTGCTTGGTTTTGTCAAATGGTACGCCACGGTAAAACGAATCCTGGACGCGCTTCACTTTAGACAGGCCGGAGAAGCTAATTTCCTTTTTGATCAAGAAGCGATCCGCCTCGGTTTCTTCGCTTTCGCCAAGCAGATGAGCTGGTGCGACGGCTTCGGTGAGCGCGTAGACGCGCTCGAAATTCTGGCGATGGTGCGTCATAACTTCGCCTGTGCGCCACAAATAATATAAAGCCAAGGCGCTGTCCTTGCGGCCGCGATAACTTTGCGTTCGGGTGCGCGTGGCCATTTCGAAGTCTCGGTTGCTCACGGTGCCGCGCTCCTTCAAGATGGCGCGCATCTCGATGATGGCAGCGGCATGCTCACGGGCCATGCCGCGAATGCGTGATTCGTTCTGGCTTTCGCGGCGCATGACCACGCGCCAGTGCGGCAGCTCTTCCATCGGGCGGACAGCTAGCCAGCCACCCCAGTCAAAGAACTTACGCTGCTGGTAGGCGGCACGTTCCCACAGGCCAGGCCTGTAATCAAGCACACGGCTGTGCAACATGAGGTCCTGGCTACGAGCGATAATCTGCAGGGGGTCGAGTTGCAGATATTCCACAGCGCGCATGGCTTGCTCGGTACCCCGGTTGCCGCTCCAGCGCCGCCCGGGCCACAAACATTGCTTGCCTAATATGAAGCGACGCGCTATTTCAAGACTGACTGTTATCATCTAGGCAACCGAGTTTCATAGTGCCTAATCTTATACCAGGCCAATAACGCCAACAACCTGCAACGTCACTAAACCCAAAAGCAGCCCCACAATCCAGCCTGCAAGCACATCCGAAATGTAGTGCAGCCCAGTGGCGACCCGGGCGAGACCCACAAACGGCGCCCAGGCAAGCAGAAGCCACCCAAACCAAACTGGCCCCAGGCCCAAGGCGACCAGCGCCAGCATCAGCGCGCGGGCAGCGTGCCCAGAGGGGAACGAGTGCGGGTCGGCACGGCGATACACCTGCCCCCATTCACCCTCAGGACGCTGGCGGCGGACGCTAAACTTGATCAGCAGCACTACCAGTGCGGTAAGCAATATGCCGGTGAGTAGAGATAGGGCTAATGGCCGCCAGGTTTCGCCGCCCAACCAAGCGACAAGCATCAAGCCTCCCAGCCAAAACCATGAATCGCCGGAGTGGCCGAAGATGATCGCTAGCCGGCGGCGCTTGCCGGGTTTTTCTGCTACGCGCAAGCGCGCCGAGAGGCGCGCGTCCAGTTCAAACAATCTCTTCATTTATGTTTTCGTTTTGCTCGCCAAATCGCGGCGAACAATCTGCAAGTGGTGAGCCTTGTCCACGTCCATGCCGACTTCGGCGTAAGGGCAAACTACACCACGGGCGCGCAGGCCGAGCCGTTTGCTCACCCGGGCCGCAGCCTGCTCCATGGTGAGTGTGCGCAGCAGGAAGAGCAGCAGAGTATCGAAGCCGATCAAAGAGGCTTGTTTAATAGCGCTCTTGCGAGCCGCGGCGATCTTTTCCCAGGGTCCGGTGTGAGAGAGGATGAGAGGCACGGAGGCGGGGTTCATGTCGCCGCCGGTCAATTCGATATCTTTAAGTTTGGTGAAGGTGCGTTTGGACTCGGGGAAGCGCTGGTCCATCGCGCTGCGCTGGATCACATTGTAGATCGCATCGTCTTCACCTGGCCGGACCTGGGTACAGATCCAATCCACCATCTCGGCAGTGATGGTAGGAATATCGGAAGAAACGATCAACGCATATTCTGCTTTGGGATCCAGCTCAGCGATACGGCGCGCGCCAGCACGGATATTATCCAACATACCGCCCTGGTTGGCCAGATAGCTGACTTCTTTCTTGCAATGCAGCCCGCTGCTCTCGTCAAGGCCGACGATCACTAAGCGCCGGATGCTCTCGGCTTCACTAAGCGCGTTCAGCACCCATTGCACCATGGGCTGGCCAGCCACGTCAATCAACGCTTTGGACTTTCCCAGGCTAAACGGGTAGAGTGACTCGCCGGGTTGCGGTACGCCGCCAGCCAGGATCAGCGCATCGAGTTTCAATTCAACTCCTGAATTTGCGGTTGCAGGTCGAGCTTGTCGATCAGTTCGGTCAGCTCCGCGTGGGTGAGCACACGGGCTTTACTGCTGGCGGCGACCAGGGCAGCTTCCATCATGTTTGTGCCAAAGGTACGGCCTTCATAGTTAGGTGTGGTGGTCACCAAATATTTGATGCCGATCTGTTTCAACAAGGCAATATCCTCAGCGGTGGTGGTATTGGTGACGATCACTTTACCAGGCAAGCTTTCCGGGATATGGCGACGCACATAGTGCATATCGCCGGAGATCACCGTGGCCCACTGGTAATACTTGTGCCATTTAGGCTCACGTGTCTCCTGCTTTTCACCGGTGGGATAGACCCAGTTGAAGGGCAGCCGCCCGGCGATGGGGACGGCAATGGGCGCTAGCATCTTCAGTGCCCGGGTGGTGTGCAAAGCAAGTGGTATGCCCAAACCGAACATAAGGTCGCCGAACACACAATCGTAGCCCGCTTCGACAAAGGAAGTGGTCAGCCCCCAGCGGTCTGCGCCGCTGACGATAAAGGCTTTGCGCTCCTTGATGGTATCCCCAGTGTGGGCGTGCATGAAACTGACTGCGCGATTCTCCAGCGTATTTTTCAGACCCGAACCATCCACCAAGGGTGTTAGCTTCACAAAACGTACAATGGGCTTGACGGATTGTAGGGCATAGAATTTGTTATCGACCAACAGGCCCAGGTCAGCGCCGCCCAAACCGAAGGCGTCCACCTTGCCATCTAATTCCTTGAAGAGTTGGGCGGCTTTTTCCATATCGCCATCGGTGCCGATGCGCTCGATGCGCACGGTCTCCCCTAAGAGGTTCACCTCGACCGTCTTATCGCGTTTCGACGACCCAATACTGATGCTTACGGCTCGTTTCATGGGGCTCCTAGCTCTTCAACCTGCGCGAGGGGATGCTTCGCCGGGCGAGAAGTTGATTGTAACTGAATCGGGGAGGGGACAAAGCGACAATAGGGCATGGGTCATATCACTCTTTATTTTGCTTGACACTGGGCATAGGCTTAGCTAGCTTGATTAATCAAGAAAAAGGCGCGATAAAGGTATAATTTTTATGGCTCCCCGATCGTGCGACACGTAAGCTTGGAGGTGAACGTTGGCCCTTCCTAAATTTGCCTATTTTCGCGGCGAGATTGTCCCCTATTCCGAAGCAAAAATTGGCGTAATGACCCACGCGCTGAATTATGGCACGGCCATCTTCGGCGGTGTGCGTGGCTATTGGAACGAAGCCGAAGAAGAACTGTTCATTTTTAGACCTGAAGACCATTTCCAGCGTGTACTAAATTCGACCCGCATGATGCTGATGGATGTCGAAATGGGCCGCAAAGAATTGGTCCAACTGGTAGTGGAACTGTTGCAAAAAGAAGGCTACCGACAGGATGTATATGTGCGACCATTGGTCTATTACGCCGATGAGATCATCGGTGTGAAATTGCACGATCTACAGACCGAATTGACCATCTTCGCGGTACCCTTCGACAAGTATGTTTCCAACGACACCGGCGCCCACGTGACCTTTTCTTCGTGGCGACGGGTGGACGACAACATGATCCCTGCGCGGGCCAAGGCGGCAGGTGCTTATGTAAATACGGCGTTCATCAAGACCGATGCAGTGCGGGCCGGCTTTGATGAAGCCCTGGTGCTAGGCCAGGATGGGCACATCACCGAAGGCAGCGCCGAAAACATCTTCATGGTGCGCAACGGCACGCTGATAACCCCTTCAGTCACCGACAATATCCTGGAGGGCATCACCCGGGCGACTGTGATGGAGTTGGCGGAGAAGGAATTGGGTATGCCAGTGGTGCAACGTTCTATCGACCGCACCGAGGTATACATTTGTGATGAGCTCTTCATGACTGGCACGGCTGCCCAGGTGACTTCGGTCATTAAGGTGGATCACCGCCCGGTGGGTGATGGCGTCATGGGTCCGGTGACTTCCCAACTACGCAAGTTGTATGATGAAGCTGTGCGCGGCAAGCTGAAGAATTACCGCCATTGGAACCATCCGGTATATGAAAAAATGGTAGTGAAGTCGTAAACTAATAAACGCGGTAAAAGAGCCGAGGATATCCTCGGCTCTTTTTGGTTTCCAGATGCTTGCTAGATGCGCGGTGGAACACCTTGTTGCGTTTGCGGCGTCACGGGCAGTTCCTCCGGGTTTGCTTCGTCCTGGTTATCGTCCCAATCCCGTGGGCCGCCGTGCCCAGCCTGAGGGTTGGGCTGCTGGTTCCGCTCATTATTGCGGTCCACTTGCCCAGGATTTATGCGTTGGTGTTTTCTGCTTCTTCTGGCTGGTTTGTTCCTTCTTGTTTGCCATGTTCACTCTCCTTATTAGGTTTTGTGATTCATTTGTGATAATGCCTTGAACCCGTTCCTGTTATTTCCTGCACATGAGCGAAAATTAAACTGTGGCTTAATAACGCGTGAGAAGGACTTTCTCGGAAGTTTCCTTCTTGACAGCAACTTTTCTTACCGTATAATTTCTATTAGTTTCCTCTAGGAAATTATGCTGAGTACCACACATTGCTTGTGTGTGGGGCGGGGAAGCTAACCGTCCACACCTTTTGACCATAATCGGCCAACAGAACGGGCAGTTGCCAACCCGCATGCAAGCAGGATCGCATGCCTACGGCAAGCCCGTTTTTTTATTCTGTTGGCCGTATTTTTTAGGAATCTATGGAGAAACACGCTTACATTCGCCCAAACCACTAGATTCAACCCGCCAGCTTGCTGGATCCACAGACGGCGCGTTATTGGGAGATAAGACCGAGAACAAAGTGCCTCTTGTTGCAGATCAGAAGCATTCTTAGGAGCCAAAATGATGAGCGCAATGCCGGACCTTACCGAACTGAACCGCGAAGAAGTATTGCGTTATTCGCGCCATTTACTGATCCCCGAAGTCGGCTTGGATGGCCAGAAGAAGCTGAAGGGATCCGCGGTACTGGTGATCGGCACCGGCGGCTTGGGGTCACCCATTGCCATGTACCTGGCCGCGGCGGGGGTGGGGCGTATCGGGCTGGTGGATTACGACGTGGTGGATTTCTCCAACCTTCAACGACAGATCATCCATGGAACTGCCCAACTCGATAGGCTGAAGGTAGATTCGGCTCGTGAACGGCTGCTGGACCTGAATCCATTCATCCAGGTGGAGGTTTATAACGAGGCATTCACCTCGGACAATGCGTTGCCCATTGCCAAGGGATATGACTTGATCATCGACGGCACGGATAATTTCCCCACGCGTTACCTGGTGAACGATGTATGTGTGAAGCTGGGCATTCCCAATGTATATGGCTCCATTTTCCGCTTCGATGGACAGGTCAGTGTGTTCGATGCCAGCCAGGGTCCCTGCTACCGCTGCCTGTACCCTGAGCCGCCACCCCCGGGGTTGGTGCCGTCCTGCGCCGAAGGCGGTGTGCTGGGCGTGCTGCCTGGGATCATTGGTTCCCTACAAGCCAGCGAAGGGCTTAAGCTGTTGCTGGGGATCGGGGAATCTATGCGTGGCAAACTACTTCTGTTCAACGCGTTGGATCTGCGTTTCGATTTTGTTAAACTGCGCAAGAACCCCGAGTGCGTGGTGTGCAGCCTGCCGTCGGATCAGATCGAACTGATAGACTATGAGGCTTTCTGCGGGGTACCGGCGCACGACCACGACGAGGCGAGCATGGACAAACGTTATGAGATCGTTCCGAAAGAATTGGCCGAGGAGATTGAGAACGGCAAAAACCCCAAGCTGATCGATGTACGCGAACCGCACGAATTGAACATCTCGAAGATCGAGGGCGCTCAGCTGATCCCCTTGGGGCAACTAGCCGCCCGGCTCTCCGAGCTGGACTCTGCTGAAGAGCTGGTGGTGTTCTGCCGGACCGGCAGCCGCTCAGCGCGGGCTGTGGAACTGATGGTCTCGGCGGGGTTCCGCAAGGCGAAGAACCTAAAAGGCGGGATCAATGCTTGGGCTCGCGAGGTGGATCCCAAACTACCGGTGTACTAAGCGCGGCTTGCTACTTCAAATACAGGACTATAATGCGCAATCTTCGCTTGAGAAGCGACCATGTCCATAATGACACATCCCAATAAGACTATCCTGGCTGTGCTGGCCCATCCGGACGATGAGTCGTTCGGCATGGGCGGCACCCTGGCTTTGTATGCTTCCAAAGGCGTGGATGTGCATCTGATCTGCGCCACACGCGGCGAGGCCGGCTTGGTGGACGCTGAGTTCATGAAAGGATTCAAAAGCATTGCCGAATTGCGCGAGGCTGAGCTAAACTGTGCAGCCAAGGCACTTGGCCTCAAGAGCGTTAGTTACCTTGATTATCGCGATTCAGGTATGGTGGGGCATGAAGACAACCATCATCGCGACTCGCTGTTTAACGCCCCCGTTGACAAAGTCGCCGAAAAGATCGTAGCCCATATTCGCAGGCTGCAGCCCCAGGTGGTGCTGACCTTCGACGAGGTAGGCGGATACCATCACCCGGACCACATTGCGATCAACCTGGCTACGGTGCGCGCTTTCCAAGCCGCTGGCGCCAGCGATGATTATCCGAAAGCGGGCAAACCTTTCCAGCCAGAGAAACTTTATTTCAGCGCGCTCAGCCGTAAGCGCCTGCGACGCATCGTGACCATAATGCGCCTGACGGGTAAAGACCCCAGCAAGGTCGGCCGCAACAAGGATATTGACCTGACCATGCTGACCAGCGATAGAGACACGCCGCCGCATGTCACTATTAACTACCGCAGTGTGCAAGAGCGCAAAGACAAAGCGGATGCCTGCCATGCCAGCCAATTAGGTGGGTGGGGCACCCATTTCTCGTTGATCGATTTCATCTCGAAATTGATCGGGCGCAAGAATATCTTTACCCGGGCTTACCCGCCTGCGCCAGATGGCTTTCGTGCTCACGATCTGTTTGCCGATTGAGGGCTACCATTCGTTGCTTGGCGTTGTGGTACAATCTGCCGCTGTCTTGAATTAGGAAAAGGAAGAATCATGCCTGATTTTTTGAAGGCCGTTGAGGCCGTAATCAATCCAAATATTCCGACACTCCGCCCAGGTGACCTGGTGAGTGTGCACGTCAAGATCAAGGAAGGTGAACGCGAGCGCATCCAGGAATTCAAAGGGACCGTGCTGCGCGTAGGCCAGTCTGGGAATAACCACAATTTCACTGTACGTCGCATGGCCAGCAATGGTATCGGCGTAGAGCGCACCTTTTTGTCACGTTCGCCTTTGGTGGATAAGGTTGTGGTGGAGCATAGCTCCAAAGTGCGCCGAGCCAACTTGTCCTACTTGCGCGGTCTGACCGGCAAGAAAGGCCGCCTTAAGCAGAAGTTTGAAGATTAATCCAATTCGTTTCTGGTAACCTACGGGTGCGGCGCTGCCATCAGGCAGCCAGCACCCGTTTTTGTTTTGCTTATGAACCAGCAACCTGCCTCCCACGCTCCTATCGGCGCCTTTGATTCCGGCGTGGGAGGCCTCAGTGTGCTGCGTGCCATCCAGGCTCGCCTGCCTGGCGAGGAGCTGATCTATATTGCCGACCAGGCGCATGTGCCCTATGGGCCGCGCGGGCTAGCGGAGGTACGGAAGCTTTCCGAAGGCGTTGTGCGTTTCCTTAAGGCACAGGGCGTCAAACTGATCGTGATTCCGTGCAATACCGCCTCAGCCGCAGCGCTGCGAACGCTGCGTGAGCAGTATCCTGGTTTCCCATTTGTTGGCATGGAACCAGCGGTGAAACCCGCTGTCGAGCACACCGAAACCGGCGTGGGGGGGGGGGGGGGGGGG
>JBBDXQ010000110.1:0-1823 GCA_040902265.1 Anaerolineales bacterium | reverse complement strand
GTGCTGGCCACGCCGACCACTTTTGATGGCGATTTGTACGCCTCGGTGGTAGAGCGCTTTGGAAAAGGTGTGACTATTCTTCCTGCCACATGCCCCGGCCTGGTTGTTGAGATCGAGAGCGGCCGCGCTCAGGGTGAGGAGGCACACAGCATCCTGGCTAAAGCCCTGGAGCCCATGCTGGATAAAGGCGTGGATACATTGGTGCTTGGCTGCACGCATTTCCCCTTCGCATTCGATGCCATCCGCAAAATAGTCGGGGACAAGGTGCGCCTGATCGACCCGGCGCCGGCCATCGCCCGGAGGGTGGAGAGCCTACTGGAAGCAAGTGGCCAACGCAACCCGCGGGCAGGGGGCGGGGAGACGCGCTACTTGACCAGCGGTGATGCGAAGCAGATGCGCATGCGGGTGAAGGAGCTGCTTGGGACGGATGTGAAGGTTGGGAAATTTAGTTGGAGGGCTGCTGAGGTTGTTTGTGGGTAACCGCAGATAACCCGTTGTCCGCAATGTGAACTCCTGCACGCTCCAGGTCATATTCCACATTCTTGAAGTTTTCAAAAGTCAAGTCGTTAAAATGCAGGCTGAACAACTCTTTTAGTCGGCGGAAAATACTGATGTAAGTCTCGGGCAGGCGTTCGGCCCAATCCAGCTTTAGTTTCTTTGCGGCGGTTTGGATGGCTTCGGCCTGCTTGCCCTCGACTTCCACAAAGTCGCCATATGGCATTTCGTCCAATGTGATCTTTAAGCCCTCCAACGCATAAGTCGTGCGGTACTTTTCGTAGACGAACTTGGAGCGGAAGCCCAGTGCTTCGATCAGTTTCTGGGCGGCTGCAAAGTTGCTTACATCAAACTCGATCTCCTGGCGGGCCAACACACCACCCAGAGTGGTGCTGGGCCCCTTATAGGTGACGTGACTGGCCGAATCTCGCCTGAGGCGCAGCATGCTCTCGCGCTGGCTTAAGTCCCCACCGAGCGTGTCGAAACGCAGGTTGTATTCGTGAGTGCGCGGCTGCACCAAATTGGCCCCGCACGAGACCAGCCGTTTTTCCATTTCTGGCAGGTCGTGGATGTGGAACTTGACCTCGAGTTCGTTGTCGCTCGGCGAAATGACCATGTCGATACTCGCTCTATTATTCCACGGTCAAAAGGGTTTGGCGTTGTTCTACGCTGTCTCCGGCTTTAACCTGGATGCGAGCGACCTTCCCGTCTCGGGGAGACTTGAGCTCGTTCTGCATCTTCATTGATTCAAGGATCAGGAGCACATCGCTTGTCTTCACCATATCCCCTTCGTTTACCGGCACATTCACTACCAACCCGGGCATTGGCGCGCGTAATGAAAACTCCCCTGAGGCAACGGCGCCTCGCCCAGCTGCAGCGCTCAGGCGCTTCTCGCGTTCGTCCTCGACCGCAGCTTCGTAAAGTACGCCGCGCATAAGCACCTGCAGTAAGCCTTCTTCCCCCGGAAACACTTCCGCCTGGTAGGAGCCACCATCAAGCAGGAGGCTGTATACCGGTTGGCCGGAGATAGATTCGAAATCCACCGTGAAATGCTTGCCATTCACGGTCACCTGGCCGGAATCGATGATTTCGATCAGGTATTCCTTGCCGCTTATGGTGGTGATGTATTTGACCATGGTCCGGATTTTTTAGCGCTGCAACCGTTCCCAGCGTGCGATCCATTTCCAGTTACTGGTGTCTCGTTTTCCGCGCGCGATGATGTGCGCTGAACGTTCCGCCTGGCGATGGGCGACCAAGGTGGCGACGATGGCGGCGATCTCTGGATGGTTTTCCTTACGTCCCTCGGCTTCCTGCAGTGAGAAGCGCTC
>JBBDXQ010000109.1:0-12559 GCA_040902265.1 Anaerolineales bacterium | reverse complement strand
AAGCCTTCAATATCCAGCGCCTTCAGCTCCTGCAGCAGCGGGCTGCTCTCCGGGAACAGGGCGGCTTGCCTGGCGAGCAGCTCAGTGCCGGGGGCTGCCTGGCGAGCGGCGTCCTCCAGCTCCTTCAAGATCTCCTGGGCGCGATGCAGCACCGGCTGAGGCAGCCCGGCCAACTGGCCCACATGGATGCCGTAGGAACGATCCGCCCCGCCGGGGATGATCTTGTGCAGGAAAACCACGCGGCCGTCGGCTTCGCTGACTGCCACGTTGTAGTTGCGTACGCCCGGCAGCTGGGCTGCCAACTGGGTAAGCTCGTGGTAATGCGTGGCAAATAAAGTGCGCGCCCTTAGCTTGGGATGGTTGTGGATATATTCGATCACCGCCCAGGCGATGGAGAGCCCATCGTAGGTGCTGGTGCCTCGCCCGATCTCGTCCAGGATGAGCAGCGAGCGCGGCGTGGCGTGGTGCAAAATGCTGGCTGTCTCGACCATCTCCACCATGAAGGTGGACTGGCCGGCATGGATCTCGTCCTGTGCGCCGATGCGGGTGAAGATGCGGTCCACCAGGCCGATGCGCGCGACAGCCGCCGGCACAAAGCCGCCCATTTGCGCCATCAGCACGATAAGCGCCACCTGGCGCAGATACGTGGATTTGCCGCTCATGTTTGGCCCCGTGATCAGGCGCACACATTCGCCCGGCTCGAAGCTGGCGTCGTTGGGCACGAAGCGCGCCTGGCCGGCCAGCAGGCGCTCCACCACCGGGTGGCGTCCCTCGCGGAGTTCCAGCAGTTGGCTGTCTTCCAGCTCCGGCCGCGTGTAACCATTCAGCGCGGCCACCTCGGCCAGCGAAGCCAGCCCATCCGCGGTGGCCAGGGCGCGCGCCGAGGCCAGTAGTGCCTCGGCAGACCCAGCCAGCTGGGCGCATACCTGCTTGAACAAACGCGTCTCCACGTCCAGGATGCGTTCTTCAGCGTTCAGCACCTGGGCTTCCACTTCCTTCATCTGCGGCGTGATGTAGCGCTCGGCGTTGACCAGGGTTTGTTTGCGGATGTATTCAGCCGGCAGGTTGCTGTCTTTCGCCTTGGTCACTTCGAGGTAATAACCATGCACCTTATTGAAGCCGACCTTGAGCGATTTGATCCCGGTGCGCTGGCGCTCGGAGGCTTCAAGACCGGCGATCCAATCGCGCGCGGTTTGCGTGGAGCCCAGCACCTCATCCAACTCCTGCGAAAACCCGGGGCGGATAATGCCCAGGTGCCCAAGCACTGCGGGTGGCTCGGCGGCTATGGCGGTTTGAAGCAAGGTGTACTCTTGAGTGCAGGGGGATAAGCCATCCAGGAGATCTGTGATCGCGGATTTGAGATTTGAAAGCAGGTCGATCACGGGAGGAATTGCTTCCAGCGTCTCGCGCATGGCCAGCAGGTCGCGGGGTTGGGCGCTGCCGCCCAGGACGCGGTTGGCCAGCCGCTCCAGGTCGCCGAGCGGCTTGAGCGCGGCACGCAGTTCGGCGCGCGGCAAACCTTCGGCATGCAAGAGAGCTACGCCAGCCTGCCGCTGGCGGATCTTCTCGAGGTCGAGCAGGGGTTTGCTCACCCACTGGCGCAGCAAGCGCCGGCCCATGGGCGTCACGCAGCGGTCCAGCACATCCAACAGCGAGCCGCGCGTGCCGCCGCGCAAGGCTTCGCTGAGCTCCAGGTTACGCCGCGCTTCCCCATCCAGGGTCATGAACTCTCCCGTGCTGTAGGAATGCAGGCTGGAGAGCAGCTTTAAGGTGGAAGGTTGAGATTCCTGCAGGTATTGGACTAGGGCGCCAGCAGCCTGGACTGCCAGGGGTTTATCTGCCAGTCCGTAAGCTTTCAGACTTTGCGACTTGAAATGGTTGAGCAAGGCCTCCTTACAGCGCCCCGACTCGAAGCGCCAGGCCGTCCAGGGGGTTTTGTGCGCCGAAATGCCAGCGGCATCAGCCTCAGCGACCATGGGCTCCGGGAGCAGTACTTCGGCCGGGGTTAAGCGTTGCAACTCAGCGCGCAGGGCAGGCATGCCATCCAGCTGTGTGGCGGCAAACTCGCCGGTGGTCACGTCGGCGTAGGCCAGGCCGGCTCGGCCTGCCTCAACCACCACCGCAGCCAGGTAATTGTTGGCGTCGCCGGGCAGCAGACCGGGTTCAACAACCGTGCCCGGGGTCACGATGCGCACCACTTCCCTGGGCATCAGCCCGTTGACAGGCTCAGCGCCCACCTGCTCGCAAATGGCCACGTGGTGGCCGTTCTCGATCAGCCTGGCCAGGTAGGTTTCAGCAGCGTGGTGCGGCACCCCGGCCATGGGCACCCGGGTGCCCTTGGCCACATTACGGGAGGTGAGCACGATGTCCAGCTCGCCGGCCACCAACTCGGCGTCGGCATCGAAGGTTTCGTAGAAGTCGCCCAGGCGAAAAAACACGATCGCCTGGGGGTGCTGGCGCTTGATGTCCAGGTACTGTTGGCGAACGGGGCTGACGTAGTCGTCAATGGCAGGAGCGCGGGCCATGGCGGAATTCTATCAGGACAAACTCTTGGCTCTAGTCTTGGCCCGCTTGGGGACATTTGTCCAGTTGTTCTGGAACCGCTTTCATCTTATAATTTGGGCACTATATTCTCGAGAAACGGAGGTTCAGGTAATGGCTAGTGTAACGTACGACCATGTAACAAAGAAGTTCGGTGATGTCGTGGCGGTCAACGATCTCCACATCCAGATCGAAGACAAAGAGTTCCTCGTGTTGGTAGGCCCATCGGGCTGCGGCAAGACCACCGCCTTGCGCCTGTTGGCAGGGCTCGAAGATATCACCAGCGGCACGATCTCCATTGGTGATCGCGTGGTTAATGAGTTGGCGCCTAAGGACAGGGACATCGCCATGGTGTTTCAATCCTATGCGCTCTATCCCCACATGACGGTATTCGACAATATGGCCTTTGGCCTGCGCCTGCGCAAGATGGAAAAAAAGGAGATCCAGCGCCGGGTGGATAAGGCTGCCAGCATCCTGGGGATCCAGGAACTGCTGACGCGCAAGCCGCGCCAGCTTTCCGGGGGCCAGCGCCAACGCGTGGCTGTAGGCCGCGCCATCGTGCGCGAGCCGAACGTCTTCCTGCTCGACGAGCCGCTCTCCAACCTGGATGCCAAGCTGCGCGTGCAAACGCGTGCCGAGCTCAGCAAACTGCACAAAGACCTGGCGACCACCTTCATTTATGTGACCCACGACCAGGTGGAAGCCATGACCATGGCCTCCCGCATCGCAGTGATGAACTACGGGGTCCTGCAGCAGATAGACACCCCGCACAACCTTTACGAATCACCGGCCAATAAGTTCGTGGCTGGCTTTATCGGCTCGCCGGCGATGAACTTCTTCGACGCAAAAGTGGTCAAGGCCAACGGCAACCTGGTGGTGGATACCGGCGACTTCCAGCTCAACGTTCCAAAGAAGAGCAACAAGGCCTACGAACCGTATGCAGGCAAGCCGGTCACTTTGGGCATCCGCCCGGAAGATATCCACGATAAAAATTTCCTGCCGCCGGACATCACCCCCTCCAACGTAAAAGGTGACGTTGAAGTGGTGGAACTGATGGGCAACGAGATCGTTGCCTACCTGAAGTCGGGCAGGGCCAGCTATGTAGCCCGCATCGACCCACGCTCGGATTATAAATACAGCGATAAGGTGGAGGTAGTCTTCAATACCGACAACCTGCAGCTGTTCGACAACGAGACGGAGAAAGCCATCCGTTAGGAACCAGCCTGCTTTACGAAAACAAAAGTAACGCGTAAGATATACACGCGTTACTTTTAGTTAAAGGAACCCTATGCCTGCCGACTATCTCGTTCCATTGCTGCGAAACAATATGAAATCGAAAATCGTGCTGCTGGTGTTGGATGGCCTGGGCGGGCTACCCGTGCCGCCAGGCAAGCTGACCAGCCTGGAGGCAGCCAAGACGCCCAACATGGACGGCCTGGCTGCCGAGGGCGCTCTGGGCCGCACAGTACCCATCCGGCCCGGGGTCACGCCCGGTTCCGGTCCGGCGCACCTGGCCCTATTCGGCTATGACCCGCTGCACTACCTGGTGGGCCGCGGCGTGATGGAAGCCATGGGCATCGGCATGCAGGTCGCCCCGGGAGATGTGGCTGCCCGCGGCAACTTCTGCACCCTGGATGGGCAGGGCCTGATCAGCGACCGGCGCGCCGGCCGCATCTCCAGCGAAGAGGCCATCCCCATCCTGCAGTCGCTGCAAGCTATCCAGCTGGACGGAGCGGTGGCCGAAGTTCGCCACGTCCGGGAATATCGCTTCGCCCTGGTGCTGCGCGGCGCTGGCCTGGCCGGTGAGATCGAAGACACCGACCCGCAGGTCACCGGTGCGGCGCCACTGCCGGCCGTGGCGCGGGATGCAGCCTCGCAAAACACCGCCAAGCTGGTCAACGAATGGGTGACCCAGACCCAAAGCATCCTGGCCAGGCAACCCAAGGCCAACGGGCTCACTTTGCGCGGATTCGGCAGCGACCCCAAATTGCCACAATATAAAGAAGCCTATGGTCTGCAAGCAGCTTGTGTGGCGGTATATCCCATGTATCGCGGCGTTTCCAAGCTGGTGGGCATGGACGTGATCCAGTTCAGCGGCGAGTCCCCGGCGGATGAATTCGCCGCGGCTGCCTCAGTTTGGAGTGACTATGATTTCATCTTCATTCACGTCAAAAAAACGGACAGCATGGGTGAGGATGGCAACTTCGCGGGCAAGGTGAAGGTGATCGAAAGCGTGGACCAGGCGCTACCCGCCCTGCTGGACCTGAAGCCGGATGCGATCGCCATCACCGGCGACCATTCAACCCCGGTGCCGATGCGCAGCCACAGCTGGCACCCGGTGCCGCTGCTGCTCTGGTCTGCCAGGCATGGCTTCCCAGACGAGCAAGCCCACTTCGGCGAAGGCAACTGCGCCAAGGGCAATCTGGGCACCATCCCGGCCACTGAGCTGATGCCGCTGCTCTTGGCCCACGCTGGCCGTCTGGACAAGTTCGGGGCATAATTCACAATCCAGGGTAGTAATGGAGTGCCAAGCTTCCTGAAAACCACGGGTTTTGCTTAGCCTTTGGCTAAGCCCTTTATACTATTGACCGAACCCCCTGCCGGTCATACATTTGGTCATAGGCTTTTTGCGAAACTGATCACGATCTGGCGTTCGCCCAACCAGAACCCGTTGCAGCCAGGAGCTTAACGCTATGGACATCCTCGCACCAGAAATCAGCGACTTTCTGACCAACCTGGTCCCGCCGCGCCCGCCTGAGTTACAAAAGATGGAGGCTTATGCGAAAGAGCATAGCTTCCCGATTGTCGGGCCGGTCTGCGGCCACTTGTGCTATCAAATGGCACGCACGCTGGGAGCGCGGCGCATCTTTGAACTGGGTTCTGGATATGGTTATTCCACCGCCTGGTTCGCCCAGGCCGTAAAAGAGAACGGCGGCGGCGAAGTGCACCACGTTGTGTGGGACGAGAAACTCTCAGAGATGGCGCGCGACCACCTGAACGCATTGGGGTACGCAGGGCTGGTCAAATATACAGTGGGTGAGGCTCTGCAAGCCTTGCAAGCCTCCCGCGGTCCCTTCGATATCATCTTCATGGATATCGAGAAAGAGGATTACGTCAAGGCGCTCTCCAGCATCCACGACAAACTGCGCACAGGCGGGTTGCTGATAATCGATAATATGCTCTGGAGCGGGCGCATCTTCGACCAGAATGACCAGTCAGCGGCTACCAAGGGCATCCGCGAGACCGCCGGGACACTGACCAGCACCGACCGCTGGCTTACCAGCATCATCCCCATCCGCGACGGCTTGCTGCTGGCCACCAAGCTCGCCTGAGCCCGGCCTCAGCTGCTGATAGAATCCCAGCCATCCTGGGATGGCCAAGCTACCAAGTTCCCGAATCGTTGAGATCTTTGCTGTTCTTGCCGCCTGGCTGCTGGGTACGGTTGGCGCCTATCTGCTTACCTCTTTTTTTGAATCCGCCCAGGCCAGCCTTTACCAGTTAATTTTTCTTCCCCTGTTGCTAACCACCCTGGTCGCGCTGCCGGTCTATTTCGGGCTGCGCAGCCTGCCAACTGTGAACCTGGTCACAGCCTGGCCCAGCCTGCTGGCCATGCTGCTGCTGGGCCGCTTCGCCTACCGCGTAGTTGAAATGAGCCTCACGTTCCCCAACCTGCTGCCCGCGGGCAAGTTCAACCTGGCAGCGGATTCCCTGCCGGTCTTCGCTGCAGCTGCTTTGGCCGCGCTGGGCATACAGTGGACCCTCGTCAGGCAATTGCCAACGCAGGCACCGCGCCTGGTCAGTTTCCTGCGCCAGCACGCCAGCGGCCTGCTGCTGGCGGCCTTGTTTTTCGTAGTCTATTTCGCGCTGACCAACAGTTTCAATCGCCAGGACTTCAACACCAACAATGTATTTTTCGCTGCGGACAGCCACCAGTGGCAGCTGCGCCTGGCTGGTGAGCGCGGCCAGCTGATGGAGAACCGCGCCATTCACCCGTTGGCCTTCCTGATCCTGCGGCCGGCGGTGGCAGGCGTCTCGATGCTTTTCGCCGCGGCGCCATTCGACGCACTGCTCTTCCTGCTGGCGCTGGTGGGTAGCTGGGGAATTTTCCTGGCCTGGCTGTTCCTGAAACTCGTAACCGGAAACGCCACGCATGCCTTCCTGTTCGCCGCCCTACTCGGCCTTTCGACCACCAACCTGGTGTTCAATGCGGTCGCCGAGACCTACATTTTCTCGGCGTTTATGCTCATCCTGTTCTTCGTGCTGCTCCAGCAGGAGGCGCGCTTCCACTGGTTGGTGCTTGGCGGGCTGACCATTTTCGGCATCACCATCTCCAACCTGGTGCAGAGCCTGGTCGGGATTGCGGCCAGCGATCTCAAGCTAAAGCGCGCGGCGCGCTTTACCCTGTGGGTGGTTGGCCTGGCAGCAGCGCTCAACCTGGTCTCCAACCAAGTTTTACCTGACTCAGCCCTATTCTTCGATCCCGCCGCTTACGGAGTAGAGAGCCAGCACTACCAGCTAGGGAGCACAACGCAGGCGTGGACGGCGCGCGCCACTTTGGTTTCCAGCGATATGTTCCTGTTCAGCGTGGTAGCGCCACAGCCATACTTGCTCGAAACCACCCGGGATGTACGCGGCGAATTCCCCAAATTCAACTTCATGCTTGGTGAGCGTACCAGCCAGTTTACCGGCCTGGGCAAAATCGCGGTGTGGATCTGGGTGGGGCTGCTCCTGGCTGCCCTGGGGACGTTTATTTACTCGCTGCGCCAGGAAAGGTTTATAGTTCGCAATCGCCTCTCATTGGCCTTGTTAGGCTGCCTGGTATTCAATTTTGTCTTTCATTTCTATTATGGATTTGAACCGTTTCTTTATGCAGCAAATTGGACTTATGCACTGGTGCTCTTCGCCGCCCTGGGGTTAAGCTCGTTCGCCAGTCACAAGCTGCTGCAAGGCACATTGCTCTTACTGCTGGCCTGGCTCACGCTTAATAATCTATCCTTCCTCCACTTCCTGATGAGCGGCCTGTCAGCCTACATCCCCGACTTATAGCGAGCCGCTACTTCATCTTTTTCCGCACATCCTTCCTTATCGTTTTCCTGCGGGTCAGAGCCCACAAAACCGCCCCGCCCAACAGGGACAGCACGCCCAGGGCGATGAAAATATCCTGCCAAAAGCGCAACGGGAATAAACGGATCAGCGTGTCAGTGAATTGGAAGAGCCAGGTATCCCCTTCGAAGAAAATGCGATGGAAGGCGGTGAAGAGCGAATTAAAACTCAGGGCCACGAAGACCAGCACCAGGGCGATCAACCCCATGGTGAGCTGCGCGCCGCGCGTCAGGCCGCTACGCACCAATTCCCAGTAGCCAAAGTGCCAGGCGGCTACCGCCACCCCAACGAAAAACGCCAGCAGCAAGAGCCACACCTGCAGCACGATCTGGGTTAATTCCTTCACATCCAGCATGTGGCCCAGCTCGCGTTGATTGTATAGAGGTGAGCCATCCTCGAAACGCTGGTCGCCGAGAAAGGAAAGCGGTTCGTCGTTGAGGATATATTCCAGCGCGGATTTCGCATAGAGGCGGCGCTCGCTGAAACTCATGCCGTAGGTGTCCGCTGGGAAACCCGGCATCGAATATTCCAGGTCCACAAATGCGGGGGTCATCAGCAAGCGGATGGAAGACATGAGCAGCAGCAGCGGCACGACCAGGGTGACCAGCCAACTGAGCACGGGCCCCCACGGTTTCGCATCCTTCATTGCAACTCCTCTAATCCATCCGACATCAAAAAGTTCAGCACCATGGTATTGATGATCCATTCGATCGGGGCGCGTTCATCGGTCAGCACCAGGCCGCCCGTAGGCGTGGGCTGCTGGTAGGCCAGGGTGCGTTCGATGGAGGCCAGCAGGAGCGGGTGCACGCCTTGCTGGGTCAACAAGAGCTCATAGTTAGCTTGCAGATTGGCGAATGAAGTTGGCTGGCAGGTGGCGTAGACGATGGAGTTGAATGTATGCGGAATATCCATGACGTGCACGCTGGGGAAGACTTGCTGCAGCGTGGCCACCAAGGCCTCGATCAGCCTGCGGTCCCCGGGCGTGCGACCTACGTTGATGGCCACGACGCCATCCTCAGTCAGATGCTGGCGGGAGATCTCGAAGAATTCCACTGTGGTCAAGTGCGGTGGGATATAGGGCGGGCGGTAGGCATCCATCTCGATCAGCGAATAGAGCTGGCCGCTGTGTTCCAGGCCCCAGCGCCCATCCTGTGCAATGGCATTCAGGCTGGGCTGGGTCATGCCAAAATACTGGCGGCCCACTTCGATGATCATGGGGTCCAACTCGAAGCCGTCCATGGGCACCTGGCCGAAGACGATGTCGATCTGGCGGGCGCTGGTGCCGGCGGCCAGGCCGATGATGGCGATACGCTCAATATCGGCAATCTCGTATGGCGGGGCATTGAAGAACGGCGCGGCCAGGAAGGACTCCCAGGTGCCGTGAAAATCCAATTGGTCCGGGTTGTAGACCGAGTGGATGCCCTGGCCTTCGTTCAAACGCAGAGTGCGCGTACCGCCAGCCTCCAGCACCTGGATGTAGTTATAGGCTGATTCGGTTTCGTAGATCTGCCCAGCGGTGGTTTTAAGCGCGCCGCCCGCCCAGAGGGCAGCCAGCACGGCCAGCGCCAGCGGGATCCAGAGGCGGCGGGCGGCGAAGCGCCAGCCTTCGGCCAACCCCAGCCCGACCAGCGCGACCGCCATCAAATAAAAACTGAAGATCAAAAAGGTGGCGGTGGTGCCCACACCTGGGATAAAGACGAGCACAGGCAGGAAAGTGCCGATGAAGGAACCAATGGTTGAGATGGCGTAGATGCGCCCGGACACTCGGCCGGCGTGCTGCTTATCGGTAAGCGCCAGGCGGATGGCGAACGGCGAGGCTGTGCCCAGCAGGGTGATGGGCACAACGAAAAGGATCAGCACCGAAACGAAGGAACCGGCCAGCACGGCGATCTGCAATTGGTCGAAGGCGTCGGCCGCGGCGCGCAGCACCGGCCGGGCAGCCAGGGCTGCCAGCCCGGCGGTGAATGCGCCCCACAGCAGGATCTGGTAGAAGGTGGCGAAGCGCGGCGCGCGGTCAGCCCAGCGACCGCCAATGAAATAACCCGCCGCCAGATAGATGAGGATCAGCCCGATGATGCTGGCCCACACCAGGTTGCTGGTGCCGAACACTGAACCCAGCAGGCGCGCCGCGGTCAGTTCCACCGCCAGCGTGGTCATGCCGGAGGAAAAAACAGCGAAGAGTAAATAACGCGAAACCATGGAGAAGTGATTGTAACGGGTTTAGCGTGTGAGTCGTCCGCTCGCCATTCAGCCAGATTGGCCAGGCCACAAATCATAATTTAGCTCTTTCACAAACAGCTATTATCATGGTTATACCAAGTACATCATGATGCCCAAACCCGACTTCGAGACCTTGGTGGAGCGGCACAGCCGCGAATTATTCGCCTACCTCTGGCGCTTGCTGGGGGATGAGGCCGATGCGCGCGATTGCCTGCAAGAAAGCTTCCTGCGCGCCTTCCGCGCTTACGAGCGCCTGCAAACCACGGATCACCTGCGCGCCTGGCTGTATAAGATCGCCACCAACACGGCGCGCAGCCAGCAGGCTCGCCAATATCGCGCCAGCCTGCGCACCGTGGCCCTGGCAGAACCACTCGCCTCGGGCGAGAAAGGCGTAGAGCTCCAGGTGGCTGAACGCAGCCAGTTAGCTGCGGTGCGACGGGCCATAATGGTCTTGCCCGAACGACAGCGGGCGGCCCTGCTGCTGCGCAAATACCAGGAACTCGAATACGACGAGATCGCCGCCACACTGGGATGCAGCCAATCGGCGGCGCGCGCCAACGTGTACCAGGCGCTCAAAAAGTTAAGGGCGATGTTTAATGAAGAGGACTAAGATGAGCAAATTAAAAAAGCAAGCTTCCGAGTATACAGCCTGGGTGGAGGAGCATGCCGTTCCCCCGGACGAACTGACCTCCGCCCTCGACGCCCTCTATGGCGCTGGCCCCAGCGCTGAAGCCGCGCAGCAAGCCAGGCTGGCAATCCAAGCCAGCCTGGCTAACTCGCTGACGCCAATTTACTACGACCAACTGGAGCAGACCCCTCTCGGCCCCATCTGGCTGGCGGTCGGCTCACACGGCCTGGTGGCCATCGAATACAACGGCAGCGAGACCAGTTTCCGCGCTGCGCTGGCCAAGCTAGGCGCGGGCAGCCTGCAGCGCTCGGCTGCCAGGCTGGCGGAGGCCAAGCGTTTCGTGTCTGCCTACCTATCGGGCGAAAGTGACCGGCTCAGCCTCGAGGTGGACCTCAGCCACCTGACTGCCTTCCAGCGCCGGGTGCTGCAGGAGACGCTTAGCGTGCCGCGCGGCCAGGTGGCATCCTACGCCGAGATCGCCAGGCGCATTGGGCAGCCGAAGGCGCTGCGCGCCGTGGGCCAGGCCCTGCGGCGCAACCCGCTGCCCATCGTGGTCCCCTGCCACCGGGTCATCGCTGCGGATGGCAGCCTGGGTGGTTACGCGGGGGAGTTGCACAGCCGCCGCAAATTGCAGTTACTGCGGCTGGAGGGCGTGGGACTGGCCGGGTCTTTATAAGAACGAACTTACTTACCCAGAAGGGAATACTGGAAAACGAGGATCACTTCGCGCACCAGGAAGATGGCGTTCGACCAAATCGAAGCGATGCGGCTGGTGGGCGTGGGAGAGGTCCTGGCGTTCAGCCCCAGGTCATTGGCCATGGCAAGAGCGCGATACATGTGCAAGGGATCGCTGACAACCAGGGCGGATTGCCATGCGTGGCGCTGCATTAGCAACCGCGCTTCCACCAAATTCTGCAGGGTGGTCTGCGAGGTGATCTCGATGAAGATGGCTTCAGATGGAAGGTTATTCTCCAGAGCATACTGGCGGGCGATCTCGGAATCAGCCACCTGCCGGCCCTGGCCTATTCCCCCGGTAAGAATGACTGCATCCACGATTCCGGCACGATAGAGAACGATGGCATGGTCGATGCGCTCCCTAAATACAGGCGAGGGGCCGTTGCTACGCGTCCCTGCGCCCAGCACCACAGCCACGTCCGCCACAGAGGTTTCGTCCAACTGTGAGAAGGAATAGATCGAGAAGGCGATAGTTAGCGCCCAAGCAGCCAGGAGGACGGCTACAACCAGTAGCAGTAGTGACAGGGTTTTTGACGCATTCGTTTTAAGTTGCGGTGCTGTATCCACTAACTGAGGCATGCGCACATTCTACTCGGCGCGGTAAGAACCGCGAGCATACAGCGTCTTAGGAGTGACACTACCCCGTGGTCAGCGTAAAACTCTATAGAAAGCCAGGACTACAAATGACCTTCTCACAGGGCATCCACCACATCACCGCCATCGGCTCTGACCCACAGCACCTGGTCGATTTCTACACGGAGGTGCTCGGTTTGCGCCTGGTAAAGAAGTCAGTCAACCAAGACGACGTGTCTGCCTATCATTTATTCTTCGGCGATGCCACCGGCGAACCCGGCATGGACCTGACCTTCTTCACTTTCGCCAACGCGGACCCCGGGGCGCGCGGCCGCGGCCAGGTCAGCTCGATCGCCCTGGCTGTGCCACAAGCCGCGCTGCCGTTCTGGCAAGACCGGCTGGACCAATTCGAGGTCAAGCATGAAGGCATCCAGCCGCATTGGGATTGGCAGCAGCTCGTCTTCTACGATTTCGATGACCAGCGCCTTGAACTGATCGGTGTGCCGATCGAGGACCTGCCCGAATCGGGGCATCTGTGGACTTCCGGCGGGGTCGGCAAAAGCGAAGCCATCCGCCATTTCCATTCCGCCCTGCTCAGCGTGACCAATAAGAACGCAGTCGAGGCGGTACTCAGCGAGGTGCTTGGCTACCAGGAGATGAAAACTGAAGGCATGAATACACTCTACCAGCGTCCCGGAATGCAACGGGCAGCCTTCCTCGAAGTCGAGGAAGCGCCGCAACAGCCGATGGGGATCAACG
>JBBDXQ010000108.1:0-67200 GCA_040902265.1 Anaerolineales bacterium | reverse complement strand
AAGCCCATCCAGCCGGTGAGCGCCAGCATGAAACCTTTTGTACTGGCATAGGCGCCGATCTGCGCCGAGGTGGCCAAGGCATGCACTGATGAAACGTTGACGATAGCGCCCTTGGCTTTTTTCAAGACACCGTGGAACGCGCGGGCCATCAAGAAGGGAGCGCGCAAATTGACCGCATGCACCTGGTCCCATTCATCGGGCGTGGTATCCACTAGTGGCTTGATGATCTGTACAGCGGCGTTGTTGACCAAAGCGTGCAAGCCACCGTCCATCTCGGTGGCCAAGCTGCCCGCCAGGGTTTCCACTTCCTGGGCTATAGAAATATCGGCTTGAAAGAATAAGACCTCTTTGGGCAGGGGCGGTTTGGAGTTTTGGATCAGGTCGACGGCCAATACGCGCCAGCCTTCCTCCAGGAACAAAGCAAGTGTGGCCCGGCCCACACCGCCTGCGGCACCCGTGATTAGAACTGTCTGTGTGTTAGCCATTGGGGTATTTTATCTAAGGAAGCTTAGCGCAGTGGGAATTGGCTGGCTGCTCCTGCCGCACTCAGAGGAACACGGTACTGGGCGCAAAGAGAATGGGAGGAGAAATTACTCCAACTTGGGGAGGTCCTCAGGGTGCAGCTTACCAGCATCCAGACCTAAACCCTCAAGCAGATTACGTATGGTATTGAAATTCACCCTCTCCCAGGCAGAGGGGCTAGCATTTGAGTTGTGCGGGGCCAGCAGGACATTATCCATTTTGAGAAGGGGGCTATCAGCGGGCAAAGGCTCTTCCTCGAATACATCCAGGGCAGCCCCGGCCAGCTTGCCATTGAGTAGCGATTCGACCAAGGCAGGTTCCTCTATTAGCGGCCCACGGGCGGTATTGATAAGCACAGCGCCGGGTTTCACTTTGGAAAGCGCGACCGCGTCAATGAGGTGGCGGCTAGTGGGGTTCAGGTCGGCATTTAGACTTATGAAATCTGATTGGGCCAATACTTCATCCCGCGTGGTCATTGTCACGTTCACATCCGCCAAAAACTCAGCAGGCATCTCGACTATATCATTGCCCAGCAAACGAGTACGGAAAGCCTGGGCGCGCCGCATAACGGCTTTGCCAATACGCCCAACCCCGATGACGCCCAGCGTACATTCCGAAAGGGAGCGGCCCATCAACTTGCTCCATTGCCCCGTTTTGACAGCACGGTCCAGCCAGGGGGTCTGGCGAGCGAAGGCCAGCGCATAGCTGATCACCGAATCCGCCACGGCGTCGGTGAAGGCATCCGGCGTGTTGCGCACGAGGATGTTTAATTTTGTGGCAGACACCACGTCGATCGAGTCTATACCCGTGCCCCACTTAGAGATCACTTTGAGGCGCGGCAGGCAAGCAGCCAACACCTCGGCAGTGAAGCGATCATCTCCACAAATTGCGCCGTCAAACTGACCAGCATACTGCAGCAGTTCGGCCGCCTCGAGACGCTCGTGCACTTCGGGAATCAGCAGCTCGATGCCATAATGGGCAAACAGAGGCTGGTAGCGATCTGGGTTGACCAGCATATAAGGAGCGGAGAGCAAGACAATACGGGACATGGGGATCTTAGACTGCGGGACGCTGGCGCATGAGAAAATCCACCAGGAGAAAATCTAGTTCCTCGTCGATATCCCAAGCCTCGTCGCGCGGCACAGGGAACAAGAGTGGAGATTGTCCAATGCGATGGCCATTTTTTTGCAAATTGTCCCGGGTGAAAATATAGAGGCAGGAATTCTCCTCATACACCGGAGGCAGATCCTGGGTGCGCAGCAGTTCGCGCGGATTGTGGTTGATGGCGCGACCCTCTTGATCATAGAGGCGGGAATGCATCTCGGTGACACCGAATAGCGAATCCTTGGCGGCGGTATTGGCAACGAATGCCAGGATTGCGGCGCTGATGGTTTGGGGGCGAAGCAGCGGGTTTGTGCTGTGGGTTTGCAAATAGAAGTCGGCAGGTACCAGTTCCGTGTCGTGCAACAAGACTGCATTCATGGGAACTTCGCCACCGCGCAGAGACTCAGGCCGGTCTAGCACCAACACATGGGGGAAATGGTCAGCCAATCCCTGCTTGATGGTCGGGCTGTCCGTATCCACCGCGATATCAGCGATTTCTGGGCAGGCTTGCAAGGCTCGCAGGATGTGGTGAAACAGCGGCCAGCCTGCCAGTGGACGATAGTTTTTGCCGACCACGCGCTCAGAACGATCGCGCATAGGTACCAGGGCGACAATGCGAGGAGGGTTGGCGATCATGCTTTTGCCGACTTGCGGCTCTGTTCCTTAATGGACTTGGTGTTGGTTTGCTGCGAACGGTCTTCAAGGGATCCTGGTGGATAGTAGAAGACCTGCTTCAGTTTGGCACTGGGAGCCACTGCGTCGCGGTAACCACGGTAGGTACCCAGGTATTGAAGGAAACGAAAAGAGATGATCCCGAGAACCTGGCGGAAAAACGCCCGCTGGCGGAGGGCCGCGCCAAAATCGGAATAAGTGGAATGCAGGAACAGGCTGACAAAATGCCACAAGGTAAAGCGGCTGGATGGCAGGATGCGTTTAAGTGCGATCGCCTCCCGGCGGTGCCGGTTGATGATCTGGGCGGAGCTTTCCTCATGGATATGAGTCACCCCAGCTTCAGCCACGTAAGCTACCTTGTAACCCCGCTCGCGCCAGACCGAAGCCCAGGCCAGATCCTCAAGTCCGGTTAGGGTCTCGTTGAAGGGCTGCTTCTTCCACAGGGAGCGACGCAATGCCAGGTTGGCGTTGTTGCAGTAGGCGCTGGGTTGGTCCAAGTTGGAGCGCTGGGGAAACCAGCGTAGGAAGTGTTGAGTTTCTGAGAAGCGGCTGACAGCCCCGCCCCGCTGTTTACCATAGGCCACGGCTACTTTGGGGTCTTCGAAAGGGGCAACAAGCTGCTTGAGCCAATCCCGGCTCAAGGGTTGCACATGGGCACTGGCCACGACGACCAGGCGGCCGCGGGCAGCACGCAAGCCGAGGTTCAGTGAGCGGCCAAAGGTGAAATCCCCGGGCTTGATATGCAGGATCTTGACCGGATAGCTGGCAGCAATTGCCAGAGTACGGTCGGTGGACCCTGAGTCAACCAGGACGATCTCGTAGCGGCGAAAAGTTTGTTGCTTAATTACTTCCAGCAGCTTGCCGAGATGTTTTTGCTCATTGAAGGCGCGGATAATGATGGAGACTAGAGGTTTATTGGCCTGCTTGGCGGGCATGGGTAAATCTTACCAGTTCTGTTTCTGGTAACCCAAGCGCATCAACAGGTCGCCAGTGACTTGCTTGAATAGAGCTTTATGACGGGGTGTGAAGTGCTGCTGCCAACCACCGGGCTGGCCCTTGCGAAAAGTGGGCGATTCTTCAGGCTTGATACTTTGGGCAAGGATGCCGATGGCCTCGGAGCGTTCGAAAGGATGAACAAAACCTTGGCTCCCTGCATGGTCCAGGATGCTACCCAGTTCAGCGAAGGTATTCTCTAGCAGATCCTCATAGCGCAAAGAGAGTACTTCAGAGCGACCCAGCCAGGGTAAATAAGGTTCAAAACGGGCGCGGATATCCGGGAATGGAGGTTCCAATTCCGGCCGGCCCAGAATACTAACTTCCAGCCGTTGGTCGAAATCCTTCAAGTCGTTGACGTAGTAATCGTGATGGATGTGATGGTTATTAATTTCGGTGACATAAAAGACGTGTGAAACCACCACGTCTCGCGGATCGCGGTAGATGAAATAAGGCGCTACGCCAGCACGGCATAAAGCCTGGACTACTGCGGGAACGGCATGTAAATGTCCATAGCCGATATCACCGGATTGTAAACGCGCCAGGTCAGCGAGGATGGCGCTCAGCGAGCGAGGCTGGCCACTTTCGCCTTCAAAGGTTAGTACCGCCTGTAGGCCACTATCAACCACCGGACCCAGCCGGGTGAAGCCCGCCAGGATCTGGGTAAGCAAGTGCGTGCCGCTCTTGGGAAAAGAATTCCCAAACAGGATGGGCATTTGGGACATCGGGATCTGAGGATAGGCTTGCTGGGCGCTCCTGCGTCGGATGCTGCGGCGAGCAAGCCGCGTCATCAATCCTGGGCTCACCATCGATCACTTTGCTCGTAACCAAGGCGCTGCAGCAAATCGCCGGCGGACACTTTGAATAGGCGAATATTGTTGGCAGTGAAGTGCTGGCGCCATTCGCCGGGCTGGCCGCGGCGAAAGGTACCTGAGGCGGCAGGCGAAACGGATGCATCTAGGGTGGCAATAGCTTCGGCGCGCGACAACTGCAGTTGAAGGCCACGCCCTGCCAAATGGTCGAGGATACTGCCCACAGTAGCTGAGCGCTCGCGGACCAGGTCTTCGTAGCGCAAACCAAGTACTTCGGGTTGATCCAGCCAGCCTAGGTAAGACTCAAATTTGGCACGGATGGAAGAGAGTTGCGCACCAGGTCTGTGCACTCCCTGGATGGCGGCGTTAAGACGTTCTTCCATGGTGGATAGTTTGTTGTAATAGTCATGCATACCATGATGGGGGTGCATATTGGTAGCATAAAATACTTGAGAGACGATCATGTCGCGCGGGTCACGATAAATAAAGAAGGCAGCCTTGCCTGGTCGAGCTAGTTCAGCCAGGAAGGGTTGGCGAGCATGCAGATAGCAATAGGTGATATCCCCCGGGCGCAGACGACCCAAGTTCGCCACGATGCTGGCTTGAGGTAGATTGCGATTGCTGGCCGAGCGGTTGATTGGGGGCATACCAGGATCCACAAAGGGACCCAGGCGGGTGAGGCCCAGCAGGACCTGGATTAGCAGATGGGAACCGGACTTGGGAATTGCGTTGCCGATGACGGCGGGTGTGCGCTGCAATTGCGCTGCTCCCCAACGGCGGGCGGCCTGGGCGCGCCGCAGGCGCCAGCGCACCAGTTTGAAAGGTTGTTTAACTTCGGCGATCAGCGACATAGTTAGGCGAGATGCGGGTCAGTCGGCTGCGGGGACTGACTGAGAAATACCAGATCTTTCTCCAGCAAGATTTCTATAAGCTCCCAAACTTGCTGAAAAGACAAACCAAGTTCATGAGCGATATCGGCTGGACGGCGGGTGCCATCGCAGCGATCCATGATTTCGAAACGGAGTTTGTGAGCGGCAGAATCCGTCCTATAGTCCACCCAGAGGCCATACCCAGTGGCAAAGACCTCGCCTTTGAAGCGGTTGACGATGTAGCGATTACGATCAAATGCGGAGAGGAGTTCGAGCACCAGCTGAACAGAAGATTCCAAGCGCTCAGTAGAGATGATGGCGGGCGAGTCCAGGCTGGAATGGTACTCAGGGTAAGGGTAAAAACGCGAGGCTGGTAGGTAGGCATCCACAACGCGAGAAAGCGAAAGCATGGGTACCCGCACTCCAGGGGCATTAAATTGGCGTTCGTCGTTATCAATGATGGTACGGTAAGCGCCCACGTAAGCGCCTGGCTCGACACCACGTAGGGCTGCCACCAGGCAGATGTCAGCCGCGCTCCCAGCCAGAAATGAAGTCTGCAAGGCGTGCACAGCATCATTGCCCAGCATTTCGAGGAAGAGACCGCCAAGCATGCCGGGGATCAGGTGTTCGTGGCTGCTGAGATAGGCGATGGACCCCAGCGTCTCTGGCAGAAAGAGAAATCGATAGCTGTAATACGGTTTGGGACCGGCCAGAAGTTGCCGAGCGGCTTCCAATTCAACCACAACTCCGGAAAGGTCATCGTTGACCATGGCTGGGTGGTCTAGATGAGCGGCGACCATGAAAGACTCTTCACGCTCGCCGGAGACCAGCACCTCACCGACCTTGAGAACACCGGGGGTGAATTCCGTGCGGATAACTACACGGTAGCGCTCGTCCTTGAGAGAATCACGGAGCTTTTGCGAGGCGCACAGACCCCAGTCACGCTGGTAGACCTTGAATACATACGGAATGGCATCCGGAAGATGCGCATGCACATGTAAGTGCTGCAGCAATTCTTGCCGACTGACTTCGCCCTCGAAGGGCAGGGAATACGAAACGACATGGAGGGGGTGATCTGCCACGTCGATCAGGCGTTTGCCGTCCAATGTTTCCAAATAAGCTTCGTGGCAAGTCCAGGCGTCTGGAATTGTCCAGGTCCAAACATTTGCCCCCGAGGCGAACTCGTGGATGGTCATGGGAAGCTCAGCGGCCAGGCGTTCCAAGGCGCGGTCGTACCCTTCAGAGACGAGGTCGCGTTTGAGGAACCAGAGTTCCTCGATCAACTCCATCATGGTGGACATCTCAGCTGTCTGCCACCTGCCGTGGTCTGTTGGTCACCAGCACCCAAGGGTTGGCAGCCAGTAATTCGTCGGCCGCTGCCACAAATGCGGTAAGGGGGCAACAGGCTACTTCGCCAAAGTTCAGCTTCGTGGTACGCCACAAGCCTTCAGCTTCTAATGTCCTCTGAATGGGCGTGAGCTTGAGTTGCGCATCCAGATCCAGGTCGCGCACGAACATGCGGTAGGTTTTCGTTTTCCATGCATCGCCCACCTTTACGCGCCCGGTGAAATCTTTCCAATAGCGGTAGGGGACTGCAGCACGCTGCTCGGAGTAATGAACGATAGAAGCGGCCTGGATATCCGCGCCTAGTAACAGCATCTTGAAGCCCAATTGCAACATGCGGTCGAACGCCGAGCCGTCATCGAACGCGGATAGCGTATCGCGTTGGGCCAGATCGGCAGCATGCCCACCGACCAGAGCAACAGGCTGCATAGGATGGGTGGTGCGGAGCGCCTGCGGAACTTGGCGGACGAACTCCGAGAAAGCACCCATGCCTTGCGAAGGTGTGGTAAGCGGATCGTAATCCAGACCGCGGCTGAAGGTGAAGGGGAAAGTCGGCACCGCCAGTGTGCCTGTGGGTCCGATCACCTCGACGATGGCATCGAACACCATTTGCAGGCCACCGTTTGGCTTGCCCAGCAATTGCAAAGCCGAATGCACCAGCACCCCGTCGCCGGGTAGCACGCCCACTGATTCCAGCGTCTGGATTAATTCGGAATGAGTCAATTCTGGAAACGGCATCTCAGGCCTTCAACACTTTACGCACCAGGGAAAGGTCTTGCGCGAAACCCAGCTTGACCCAGAAAGCCAACCCCGACTCGTTGCCAGCTAGCACCTGCACCTCCACTGAATGCAAGCCGAGCTCCTGGAATTTACGCATGGCCGTTTTGGCCAACGCGGTCCCCGCGCCGGAACCGCGCAGGCTATTGGCTACATAGAGATCGCTGATCTCCCCGACCTGGACACCACCCAGAAAAGCAGGGCTTTGTTTGATGCGGGCTAATAAAAAAGCGTCCGGTTGTCCTAAAGGTCCGATCACCCATAAGAAGCTGAAGCGACCCAAGGTGCGCTGAAAGGAAGCCAGCCATTGTTCGGCCGCATCTGGAGGAAAAGTGAAAGCCAACCCCAGACTGCGATGTAACACTTGCAGTTTGGTCCAAGCCGCGGCAACTGCCGCTAAGTCTTCTGCCTCTGCCTGGCGCACAGAGAGCTTAGCCATTCCATGCCTCACGAACGTGGGCAGGCCAGCCAGCCGGCTCTAAACCGAATTGGCAAACGAAGGCATAGGCCAGACGCTCCAAACCGAATGCGACGCAGCCGGTGTGGGCCGGTTTGCCATCCGGCAGCGTGATGCCAAGGTGGCGACCAAAGAAATCCTGGTGATAGTTGTAGGAGCCCACCGCCAAGGTGTCATGCTTAAAGGGCAGGCTGGCGCGAATTTCATATTTGAGCTGAAATGCATTCTGGAAGGCAGCTTGCCTGCGAAATTCGCCGACAAAGAAAGGATCATTGGCGCTTTCTACTTTATAGGCCAAGCCAAGACGTTCAAGGTACAGAGCGACCTGCTGGCGAGCACGCTCTCGGTTTTGCAGCACGAAATCCGGCGGTCCCACGAATATGATCTCGCGCATGGTGAAATCCCACATGCGCTCCAAGGTGTTCAAGTTGCTGGATTCGTAGCGAAAGCAATGTCCCACCGCCGTGGCAGCTAATTGGCCCCCCGGCAGGGGCTTGTCAGCCAGGCTGAAATAGAGGTGATAACACACCGCGGGGGAAAGCAGCGCCTGGATCTTGGAGAAGGAGGCTGGGGGTGCGTTCAATCCTTCGATTTCGTATTTGGCATGTTCAGCAAAGTCGTTGATCACATGCAGGTCTTCACGTAAGTGGGTGGCGAAGGTGAGCGAATGAGGGAAGGCACGAAAATAATTGACGCGCCCCAATTTTTCGGCAGAAATGAGCGCCGGAAAACGTTGCGGAAGGGCTGAAAATTCAGTTGCCAGCTCCAAAAAATAAGACTCAAATACCGCAATAAGGCGCGTGAGATTGGCGCCGAGGCTATATATGCCGGTATGCTCGCGGCTGACCTCGCCGCTGGACAGCAAGCCTGGCATGGGGTCGATGGCGTAAGGGAGACTGCGCTGCAGGTGATCTTCCAGAACCTCTATCTTGGGCGGCACTGCCCCCTTAGTCATTTCAGTCACCACATTTTGCACTTTGGCTTCCAGCTCCCCAAGGATCTGTTTGGGAACCATGGATCGCAATTGCAAGCTAACCGTGCTGCCATCAGCAGAGATGGAAGCGCCTGCGATATTCTCATCGACAAAGGCCAATTTGGCTTGCACCTGGGAGCGCAGGTGTGCCGGGACAGCTGCCTGTGCAGAGAAGCTGTGCTCAGGCATGCTGCTGACTTTGAATGTAAGCCCAGATTGACGGAAGGCTGGTGAGCTGGCTAATAGTTTCAGCAGTGATCTCTATACCAAAAGCCGATTCAAGCGCAACCATTAAGTCCATATGCGTCAAGGAATCCCATTGCGGCAATTCACCCAATTGAGCTTCAACACCGATCTGGTCTGCGTCCACATGGAAAATTTCAGCCATCAGGCTGCGCAATTCCTCCAACAGACCGCTCTCCTCTGTTTTTGAGACCATGCGAGTCTTATACCAGAAAAGAGTCGCCGTTTACAACACCGGCATATATGGCACGCATGGCAGACGAATTTTGTGGAAGAAGATCGTCGAAAGAGAATGAATTGAGATGGACATAGCCCATACGAGTATGCGCCTGCAGATAACCATTGAAAGGCAAGGCGGTTCGAAAGAGCTGAAAATACAGGACGCGGCGCGCCTCTGCAACAAACTCGGGGGGCTGCTCCATTTTTTCCGCTCGCAAGAACTCTTGAGCTGTTTTTAGATACGCGGCGGTGGAGTTGGGGTAAAACACAGTTGGATAAGAAGTGTAGCGCGCTGCGCCGGCGCACAACACCGGCTTATTCATGATCGAGGCTTCCAAGCCGATCGAAGAGTTGTAAACCATCACAAAGTGAGCACGTTGGATCAGTGCGTAAGAGCTTAGATAAACATCCGAGCCCACAAAGGTCACGTTGGCCTGCTTTTCCAAACCATTGTGTTGCACCCAACCGCCAACACTCTCGCGGCTTTGCTTGCGGGTGCCAGGCCGCATTTCATCAGGATGGGCGCGGATTACGAAAAGGGTGTCGGGATGCGTCTTAATTAGTTCGCGCACTTCATCCAACCAGGCGAACATATGGGGAAAGAGCGTATTGGCGTGCACCTGGCTGGTGTCGAAGATCACATTGGTGAACACCGGCACGATCTTTTTGAATTGGGCAGCTTTAGTAAGAAAGTTGGCGTCCGGTGCTTGCATCTCCGGCCAGAACTGAATGCCAGCCATCGTGAATTGGCCTTGAAGGCGAGCCTCAAGGTAGTGATCTAGCTGATCGTTTTGTTCTGGAGATAGGTGGAAATCGGCAGGGATCTCCATTGGATATGCAGTAGCCTGCCCTTCAGTGAAAAAAGCAGACAACGGCAGCAGCGCTACTTCATGTGTGATGACGCGCAAGCTGCGCTGTTGCGCCAGCCAGCCAGCCATAGCTTCGGGATACATAAGGCCATTGAAAAGGACTACCGCGAGTGGAGGCTCTTCCTCATCGAGCAGTTTCTCGAATTCCCTACCCACATTGAAGGCGGAGAGTATGTATTGCTTATAGAGGTACCGCGTGGCTTCGTCATTTACTAGGTGATGGCGCCGTAAAGTCCAGCGAAGCCCGGGCAGCACTAGCTCCCCCAACGGCCATCCATTGTGAGCGAATTTTTTGAGGTCTGCAAGGGACAGGTCCTTCAATTCTTCGGCTAATTGGGCTTCTTTTCTAAACTCGAACCAACGGGAATCCGCATGGGCATACAATCGCTGGGATTGCGCCACGCAAACCGCGCAGGGAGGCGGCTGGGTTGGGTCGTCAGGATTGGTGCCCAACACGCAGCGGCTCATGCCGCGGTTGCAAACGAAGTGGATTACGCGCACGCCCGCCAGACGCAAGCCCCAGGCAGCCAGAAGTGAAAAGGCGGCATTCTGGCTGAGGTGGCCGAGCCGTGCAGAAGCGTTGAAGAAGATGACCGCTGGCGCGACGGGAGTCGGGGCGGCTCGTTGGGCTACGGCGCGGGCCAACTCCGCAATGCGCCGATTGCTTACCAGCCCTAGGATCTTGGAAGTTATGCGCTCGAACAAGTTAACTGTGCGCCCGCTGGACGCTCATGCGTTATTGGACTCGCCGTAATTTTTGTAGCGAAGGCTTTTCGCTATCGTAGACACGTTTTTCCCCATCCCCCAAGGCTTGCTCCGTGACGCGGATGTACTTCACCAGGCGCTGTAAACCGCCTGGCTCCACTGAAGCTGCCTGGTCGCTGCCCCACATGGCTCGGTCCAGAGTGATATGACGTTCCACCAGGCAAGCGCCCATAGCCACTGCCACAGCCGAGATGACCAGACCGACTTCGTGCCCAGAATAGCCAACTGGTACTGGGAAGGCCTGGCGCAAGGTGGTGATCATTCTTAAATTCAGCTCCTCCGGTTCACAGGGGTAGGTGCTGGTGGTATGAGTCAGCATCAGGTTATCCAATCCGACCAGATCCACAGCGGCTCTGATCTGTTCCATGGTGGACATGCCGGTGGATACTACGATTGGTTTGCCCGTCCTCCTTAGGTGTTTAAGCAAACTGCTATCCGTCAGCGATGCGGAAGGTACTTTGTAGCATGGGGTGTCAAAGGCTTCCATGAAGTCCACAGACCCCTCATCCCAAACGGAGACAAACCAATCCAATCCCTTCTGCTTGCAGTGGGCATCGATCTGGCGGTATTGCGTTTCGCCAAACTCCACTTTGTGACGATACTCCAAATAGCTGATGTATCCCCAGGGTGTCTCGCGCATTTTATCTTTCTGGTCGGCGGGGACGGCCAGTTCGGGAGTGCGTTTTTGAAATTTGACCGCATTTGCACCTGCCCATTTGGCCAGGTCGATCAACTGCTTGGCTATTTCAATATCGCCATTGTGATTGATGCCGATCTCGCCCACAATGTAGGTGGGATGCCCATCCCCGACCATCTGCTTTCCAATACGTAGCTCACGCGTCATTTAATCTCCTTGGAGTTATTCGCCAGGATCAAGTCGCACAGTTCGCGCACGGCGCCCTGACCGCCGCGCTTGCCCAGCACAAGATCCGCTTTTCGGATCACTTCGGGATGCGCATCCGCAACCGCAACGCCGCAGGCCACCAGCGGGAAACATGGCAGGTCGTTAATATCGTTGCCAAGGAAAACAGCTTCATTCGCGGAAACAGAACGCTCGGCCAGGATCTCTTGCAAGAGCGGGCCTTTATTGGCAATCCCTTTTTTATAAGAAATGCCCAATTTCTCACAGCGGCGAGCCACGACGGGATTCTCCTCCATCGAGATGACCAGCACAGTCACTCCGGCTTTGAGCAGCATTTTGACCCCCAGGCCATCACTGCGGTTGGCAGCCACTTGCTCGTTGCCTACTTCATTAACCCAGACGCGGTTATCCGTAAGCACCCCGTCAAAATCCATGACGAGTAATTTGACCTGGCTGGGCAGTGGACGCGGGGCGGAACCCGGGCGGACCATGTCGAGTTCGCCGGAGGCAGCCAGCCATTCAGCGCGACGCCAATCGTTTAGTGTATCGATATCCACCGCGTAACGCGGATCGATCAGTACCGGCCAAATCACTTCTCCGCTCATGCTGCCCTTCTTCAATATGGTGTGTGTGCGTATCGCATCGATATGACCGGTCTGCCAATAGGTAAGCGGCAAAGCCTGGCGCGGAGCATTGTAGGGTTCAGCCAGTCCCCTTGTTTTCAACAGGGGCTGCATGCCACCTTCTTTTGAAATAGTCCACATCTTGTAGGGATTCTGTCCGGCGGGAGCAACGCCGCGCACGGAATCCGCTTCATTATGCGCTAACAATGTCTCTACGGAGCGGTCCACCAGGTCTCTGGGACGCAATGGCGAGGTAGGGCGCAATTGAACCACGATATCAGGCCGGTACTTTTCATTCTTGGCCAGCCAGCGCAGTGCATGCTGGAAAGCCGGCAGATCCGGCGAGTCGTCCTGGGCATACTCGGTAGGCCGCAAGAATGGCGTTTCCGCGCCGTAATGGCGGGCAAGTTCTGCCAACGCTTCGTCATCTGTCGAGACAATGACCCTGCCGACGCTTTTTGACTGGAGCCCGGCGGCAATGCTGAAAGCTACCAGTGGATGGCCAAGAAAGGGCTGCGCGTTCTTGCGCGGGATGCTTTTCGAGCCGCCCCGAGCCGGCACGATGGCAAGCACCTCGGGTTGTTTGGGGCTCACCACGCCGTCCATCCGCCGTCAACTACCAGGTTAGCTCCTGTCATGTAGCTAGACGCATCGGAAGCCAGGAATAGCAGAGCGCCGTTCATCTCAGAAGGCTCGGCCATGCGGCCCAACACCGTGCGAGCAGAATAGGCTTTGGTAAATTCCTCATCGTGGGCGTTGAAGACGCCGCCAGGGGTGAGCGCATTGACGCGAATGTTCTTGTCGCCATAATAGGTAGCCAGGTATTTTGTCAGGCCGAGGATACCGGCCTTGGTCACGGTATAGTCGACCGGTTTGTATTGTGCGGCGATTCCGGGTTTCTGATAAATGCGTTGGTCCGGACCCCCAAGACCGTACGTGGAGCAGATGTTAACAATGACCCCGCTGCCTTGCTCAAGCATGGGGCGGATTGCAACCTGAGAGCAAAGGAATGCACCGGTAAGGTTGACCCTCATGGCAGCTTCCCAAGCCAGGAGCGGATACTCTTCGAAAGCGGTGTTGTGTTTAGCTTGGCTGGCCTGGTCGAATTTGGGATCGAGTGCGGCGCTGTTCACCAGGATGTCGAGGCGGCCAAACAGCTGGATGGCAGCCACAGCCATGGCCTGCACTGAAGCCAGATCGCCAACGTCTGTTGGGTGGGCTGCGGCGGTGTGCCCGGCGGCGATAAGGTCTTTGGCGACTTGCTCAGCCGACGCGCTATTCACATCGGCCACAAGCACAGCAGCGCCTGCCTCAACTAAAGTGGTGCAAAACTGGCGTCCGAGCAGACCGGCGCCACCGGTCACCACGGCGACGCGGCCACTCAAGTCAAAGGACTTCGCCAGGTTTGCCATTTGTCGGGGCAGATCTCTGCCCCTAATTATGCAGCTTTTTCAGCCCGGTGATTGGTTGTAGGCAGCAATAAGCCGCGCTCCTCGAGAAACTGGATGATCTGCCGGGCGTTCTGCTCGGGGGAGTTCTTGACCGTATCCACCATGATCTCGGGGTTACGCGGTTCTTCGTAGGGGTCATCTACACCCGTAAAGCCCTTGATATCCCCGCGACGTGCTTTGGCATACAAGCCCTTGACGTCGCGCTCTTCGCAGACTTCAATAGGCGTGTTGACAAAAACCTCAAGGAAGCGATCTTCGCCCACCATCTTACGACACTCGTTGCGAGCGGCGCGGAAGGGGCTGATAGCGGCGCAGATCACAGCGCCATGCTGGCGCACAAGCTCACCGGCCACAAAACCGATGCGCAGGATGTTAGTATCACGGTCATCCCGGCTGAAACCGAGCCCTTTGGAAAGATGTGTGCGCACCACATCACCATCCAGCACGGTCACCTGGCGACCATGCTCCATAAGCATGGAAGTCACGATCTGAGCAATAGTAGATTTGCCGGAGCCGCTGAGGCCGGTGAACCACAAGCAAAAGCCCTGCTTATGGCGGGGTGGGTACATTTCCAACAAGATCTCGGAAGTTTCGCGGCGAGTGAACCATTCGGGCAGGTAGTTGCCTTTGGCTAAATAGTCGTCACGCACCTGTGTCCCGGAGATATTCAGGATGCGGGCGCCTTTGGGTTCCGTACCGGCTTCCACGTAGCGGCCATCATCTGCCAGGTAGAGCAATTCCTTGAACGGCAGCATGTGCACGCCTACTTCGTCCTGGTGTTTGGCTAGCAATTCCTGGGCGTCGTAGGGGCCGTAGAAGGGTTCCCCGGTTGCATCCTTGCCAGGACCGGCATGGTCTCGGCCCACAATGAAATGCGTGGCGCCGTAATTGCGGCGAATAATGGCGTGCCACACCGCCTCACGCGGGCCAGCCATGCGCATGGCCAGCGGCAGCAAGCTCAACATTGTCTTGCTCTTATCGTAGTAGTTCTCGACCAGCGCGCGATATACACGCACGCGGGTGTAATGGTCCACATCACCAGGCTTGGTCATACCGACCACGGGGTGGATCACAAGGCTGCCCTCCACCTGCTCAGCTGCGCGCTTGGTGAGCTCTTCGTGGATGCGGTGCATGGGATTGCGCGTCTGGAAAAAGACAACGTTGCTGTTGCCCATCAACTCAAGTTGTTGGCGCACTTCGCTAGGTGAGCGACGTAATTCGGCAAAGTCAGTATAAGCTGGCAACTCGAACACGTGCAGCTTGCCGGAAATGCAAAGGTCTCCCCATCGAATCATTTCAGAAACAAGCGGATGGCGCGGATCGGTTGTACCCAACACTTTCAGAGCCTCCTCCTGGGCATTCCAGGGGAAGGTCTCTTCAATATCCATAATAGCAAAGCCGTTATTGCGCACATCGCGCAACACCACCTGGTCAGCGCCAGTGGACAGGTCTTCTTGCGACACGGTGAGGGTGAGCGGGATCGGAAAAAGCATCCCGTTGGCCAGACGCATATCTTCCATTACGGTTTCATAATCGGCCTTGCCCATGAAGCGATCCAAAGGTGAAAATGCCCCTACCGCCAGCAGCTCTAGGTCGTGCAGGGAACGAGGGGAAAGGCGCACATCCGGCAGCTTATTGGTCATTTCTATCAAGTCTTCACGTTCAGCGCCTGTCTTGACCAGGTTAACTAAGGCGCCTCCATAAGGCGTGGTTAATTTTGTATTTTCCTTTTCAAGGACTACCATTTATGCTCCAATACAGTGGTTTTTTACACGGCATAAAACAGCCTGCTTAATAAGCAGGCTGTCAAGGGGGTGCTTAGGAAATAATACCATGAAGAAAAGCAAACGTGTATTGAGCGCGTATTAACAACTCAGCTTAGTATGAAGGCCCTGCGACCCTTGACAAAGAGCCCAATACGAGCTGGAATTCACGATTCCGTGCTTTAATACTCCCTGGTAGAGGGGGGGGATTTAACACCAAGATAGCCGTCATCACCTTGAATATGCAGCCACCCCTCCACGTGATATTTAATTATTTTCTTTTGGAGAACAATTCGATGAAACCAATGTATATAATGCCACCCACATGATAAAACCGCCGCAGTTTACGCCGAAAAACACCATGCTTCTCAGCCTGGTGGGCTTAGTTGCGGTTTTAACCGCCTTTTCGGTGTATTCTTTTCGTTTCATCGAGCGCACCAGTTTTGAAGTGGATGGGCAACGATACTATGCGCTCTTCGACGACGCCATGATCTCCATGCAATACGCCCGCAACCTGGCAGACGGAGAAGGCATGGTTTGGAATGGTGGCGGTGAAAGAGTGGAGGGGTTTAGCAACCCGCTGTGGGTACTCTACATGGCCTTATTCCATTTATTCCCGATCGCTAGTTCGCAAGTTAGCCTGGCTGTGCAAGTTAGCGGGGCTGTGTTTTTGTTGGCTAACCTGTTGGTGGTCTGGGCAATCGCAAGGCAATCTCTTAAAAGCTTTTTAGCTCCCTTGCTGGCGGTTTTCCTGACTGCCTTTTATTTCCACTTGAACAACTGGAGCCTGCAAGGCATGGAAGTGGGGTTATTGGCTTTGATATTGAGCACGTCAGTCTGGCTGGCCTTAAGAAGCTGGAAAATGGCCGCTTTTTCGCCATGGCCCTATGTACTATTGGCGGTAGGGACCTTGGTGCGTATCGACATGGTGGTGCCGCTGGTCGTGATGACCGTGTTTTTTGCGTGGAAAGATCCTAGGCTTCGAAGAGGCCACCTGATTTGGGGATTTGGGTTACTGGCTTTCTCTCTAGTGGGGCAGACCACCCTACGTTATTGGTATTACGGTGAATGGCTGCCGAATACCTATTACTTGAAGATCGTTGGTATCCCCTTGGGTGACCGGTTGCAACGCGGTTTTTCAGTATTTCTTGATTTCATTTGGGACTCGGGTTGGTTCTTGGTTGTCCTACCCTTGTTGCTCTTACTACTCTGGCCTGATATACCCACGTTATTGCTGTTCGGCTTACTGCTAGGCCAGGTAGCCTACAGTATTTATGTTGGCGGGGATGCCTGGGAGCACAAAGGCGGGGCGAACCGTTTCATCGCCCTGGCCATGCCCCTGTTCTTTTTATTATTTGTGCAATCCGCCGACAAGCTGCGCCGCCTCTTGACCGGATTAAGGCCGGGTGGTGGCTGGACCTCCTTGGTCAGCCAGGCCTTGCTGGCTGCGTTTGTGGCCGCCAGCCTGTTCAGTTTCAATGTGATCAAGGAAAACGACGCCTTCGCCAAGTGGGCCACACTCAAGCGGCCGATCTTTGTAGCCGGGACACAACGCTATGCGACCCTGGGTTTGCTGATCAACAAGATCACGGACGATCAGGCGCAGATCGCGGTGGTAACTGCCGGCAACATCATCTATTTCGCCGAACGAGCCGGCATCGACATGTTGGGCAAAAGTGACAAGGTGATCGCCCGCAGTCAGCCGCACGAAAGCGGTGGATCGTTTGACAACGTGGAAGAAGTTTTCCGGCCGGGGCACAACAAGTGGGACTACCAGCGCTCGATCGTCGAGCTCAGCCCGGATATTGTGGCGCAAATCTGGGGCAGCAGTCGCGAGATGGCGCCTTATTTGGAGGCGGGGGGATATGAATACTTCGAGATCGACGGTTTCCCGCTATTCATCCGGGTTGATTCTGAACATGTGCTGTGGGAGCTGGTAAAAAGCAAAATTGAACAATGACTATTATATGAAACCGCCCAACTGGCAACAAATCCTCTTTGTGCTACTGCTCGTGGTCTTCGCGTTGTATGGCTGGGCGTTTATCCAACGCACTGTTGTCTTTGCCGAAGGGACACAAATACACGCCTTGTTTGATGACGCCATGATCTCGATGCAGTATGCAAAAAATCTGGCGCAGGGTCAGGGTCTGGTATGGAATGCAGGGGGAGAAAGGGTTGAAGGCTTTAGCAACCCATTATGGGTGCTACTAATGGCTGGAATCCATGTGCTTCCTATCCCGTTAGCCCAAACCAGTCTTTATGTGAAGTTAATCAGCTTACTTTTTTTGCTCCTCAATCTGGCGGTTGTCAAATGGTTGGCTGAGGAACTGACAAATAACAAGTTCGTACCTTTGCTGGCGGCTTTCTTCACCGCCTTCTACTTTCCGCTCAATAATTGGAGCCTACAGGGAATGGAGGTGGGATTAGAAGCTTTGTTGCTTAGCTCCGCTTTACTGCTTGGGGTGAGGGCGTTCAAACGGAATATCTTTTCACCGTGGATGGCTGTGCTTTTCGGCCTGGGGGTCCTGCTGCGCATGGATGCGGCTGCGCCTGCCCTGGCTGCCACGGCTGCATTTGCATGGATCGACCCCAAGCGCCGCAAAGAACACTTGATCTGGGGGCTTGGGGCAGTTGCATTTGTCCTGGGCACGCTCACCTTGTTTCGAATTAACTACTATGGGGATTGGTTGCCAAATACCTATTACCTGAAGCTTGGTGGCGTCTCATTGCTTTTACGCCTCAGCATTGGTTTACGCCGCTTCTGGGATTTTGTTTGGGCGTCCAATTGGGTTTTGTTCGCCATCCCGCTGACCCTGCCATCACTAGATAAGAGAAAAATTCTCTGGCCGCTCTTTGCGGTATTTCTGAGCCAGGTGGCTTATAGCATCTACGTTGGGGGTGATGCTTGGGAGCATATAGGTGGCGCTAACCGCTTTATCGCGGCGGTTATGCCTCTTTTCTTCATTCTGTTCACTCATACTTTGGGCTACATTCATGACCTACTCTTGAGCACCGGGTGGAAAAAGATGGCTTTGGCAACTCCTGTCGCAAGTGTTTTTCTGGCTGCGTTCTGCATTTTCAGCCTGTTTAGCTTCAATACGCTCCTAGTCAATGATGGCATCGCTAAGTGGACTTTAGTCGAGAAGCCGGTGTTCGCTGAAAGTGTAGAACGCTACAGCTTGATGGGATTAGCTTTGAAAGCAGTAACTACACAAAACGCGACGATTGCCGTAGTGACTGCTGGAAATATCCCATACTTCTCAGAACGCACCAGTATCGACCTGTTGGGGAAGAACGACGCCATCATCGCTCGCGGGCCTGTGCATATCAATTCCAGTTTATTTGAGCCAGGCAGCTATCGCCCTGGGCACAACAAATGGGACTATGCGTATTCGATCGGGATCTTACAACCGGATGTGGTTGCGCAGATCTGGGAAAATACTGATGAGCAGTTTGCGCCTTATTTAGTGACTTACCAGCTTTATGTGATCGACGGCATCCCCTATTACTTCCGCGAGGGATCTGAAAGCATCCTCTGGGATCTAATCCCGCCTCAGAAATGATCTAGGGGATAACTTTATGCCCCTCTACTGCCGAGGCGTGTACCGCCAGAGCGAGTTCCAGCGCTTTCCGCCCATCGGTCAACGTACACTTTGGCTGCGTTTCCCCTTTAGCGACTTCAATGAAATGGCGCATTTGTGCCAGGAACAGGTCGTTGCGCTCAAAGCCAACTGGTGCGGGGAACTCTTGTTCGCCGCTGCTCGAAGAGCGAGTAATTTTGAGTAGGTTACTACTGAAGTCAAGTCGCAATGCGCCGTGAGCGCAGGTAACTTCCAGCCAATGGGAACCGGGCTTTTGCAGATAATCCAAATGTATCGAACCCAACGCTCCGCTTTCGAACTCCAGCCCGATCTCAGCCTGGTCTTCCACATCAATATCCAATTCGCCGCTGTGAGCTGTTGAAGCCCACACAGAGGCCACATCACCCAGCAACATGCGCAAATAATCGAAGGGGTGGCACAGGGTGAGCACAACCCCGCCGCCCAGATCACTGCGGGCGCTATAGCCCCGGCGATAGTCTTCCCAAGGATGCCAGCTAGGTAGGAATTCGCCCCAGTGAGCACGAGCGGAAAGTGGTTTGCCCAACTCACCCGAGGCGATGAATTCGTAAGCCTTTTGCAAACCGGGATGAAAGCGATACTGAAAACCGACAAGCAGGCGACTGCCACTGGCTCTCGCCGCTCGTTCCAACTCAGCAACTCTGTCAATGTTGTGCGAGATCGGTTTTTCCAAAAACAAGGCGCACCCTGCGTTTGCCGCGGGAATGGCTACGTCCAAGTGCAAGGCGGTGGGATTCGCTACGATCACTGCGTCTGGCTTGCGACCCAATGCAGCCGCCAAGTCGTTTTCCACGGTCAGCCCGGCCAACTCCTCGTTGGGAAGCTGGCTGAAACCGGTGCGGTGGAACAAGATATCTCGCTCACCTAAAGACTTGAGATTGCGGAAGTGCCTTCGCCCAATCGAGCCAAACCCAGAAATGAGGATTTTCATCTCACCAATCCTGGTTTTGCTCGTAACCCCAGGTGACCAACTGGTCTCCGGCGACTTTTTTAAATAGTCTCTTATCGTCTTCGGTGAACAACTGCTTCCACGAACCGCGCTTACCCTTTTCCAAGGCTGCGGCCAGATCGGGAGCTTTTTTGTTCTGCCAGTCGGCATCAGGATTCTGAGCCATTTCCTGATTGACGCGCGGCTCCAGTGTATCCGGGTTCACACCGAGAAAGGTCCACACTTTTGACAACATGTCATAGGGACGTGCCACAAGGTCTTCGTAACGAAGCGAAAAATAGCGTTCACTATAAAGTTGGTGTCCAAGTCGATCGGTATCAGATACGTTTTCTGCCCAGCTCTTTGCCATTTTCTTAAGTATCTGGGGGGTGAACACAGAGCGTTTGCCCGAAAAGAAGGGTTCCGGATTACTGGCAAATGAATCGCGCAATTTCAAATCAGCGCGCGCAAGGAACTGAGCCCCGTCAATAAAATTCTGGAAACGATGGGAGATCAACGTATCGCGGCCATCACGGACGATGTAGATCAACGCAGCGTCTGGATAAATGCGGTGCGCTTCGCGAACAGCCTGGCCTCCAAGTAGAACATTAGGGCTCTTGTCCCCAACCACAGATTTTCCCTCGCGCACTGCATCACGCTCAAGGATGTAGTCACTCATGGCACGCAGAGCCACCGGCGACAAATCACGGCCGCGGTTCCAGCGGTTGCTGGGGCGTGAGAGCCAAGCTTCGAATTTTGAGCTTGCCAGCATTCCACTTAGCAATGGCTGGCGTGTAAAAAAATGGGCCTGCCAATTGCAATGCACATCGGGGTGCAAGCGGATCAGGCGGGCCAATAGCGTGGTGCCTGAGCGAGCATGGCCAAAGATGAAGAATTTCGGCATGGGGAAGAATTGCTTGATCTCCGCCAAGTCTTCGCTATTGATCGGTGGTATCTGGCGCTGGCCGCTGGGGTCCAGCTGACCACTGAATAGCAAGCGCCAGGCCCGCCAAAGGCGGCTGCTCATGCGCGTTTCCCTATTCGGGAGAGCAGATATTCACCGGTGCGCCGGCCAGCGCTGCCCTCCGTGAAAGTACATTCGCGCTCAATGAAAGCGCGGCGCTCTTCCTTCCCGGCTTGCGGATTGATCAGATAAAAATTTATGGTGTCTGCTAACTCCGCCTTGGTATAGACGACACGGCCGGCTCCCGAATTGCGGAAACGAGAATGAGTAGGCCAATCGCCGATGCGTGAAAGCGGTATGGTGAATTTCCCAGGCCACCCCACAATTGAATCAATGCAAGCGCTCACCACCGGCCGCTGGTGAACAGCGGCTTCCACCACCATGGTGGAATAGACAGTGACAAACACATCAGAATAAGCCATCATCGAAGATTTCTCGGGCATGTCCTCGCCCGAATAATAGCCCAAAGAGCCTCCTAGGGGCACAGGTTCGACGACGTTAACATGTGGCAGCTTTTCGGCCAAGGTGCGGATCTTTTCGCGCTCGGCAGCAAAGCGATGCACATCCATAAAATGGTTGGGGTGCAAACGCACCAGCAATTGGCTAGGCGCGGCTAGTTTGTTACTGGAAACTAATTCGGCAAGCGCTTCTATATTTTGAATATTGGGAGAAAAGGTGATAAAGCTACTGGCGTATGAGATCAATTTCCGGTTAGGGTCCAGGCCATGTTGTTTGAAATATTGGTCGCGGGACAATACCCATTCATTTTTGAAATAGCCATCGTAAATGGGGATACCGCCGATATTGACACGCTCTGCAGACCAGTCGGAACCATGTTCCAGCTCTTCTTTTTGGATCTGCGACCAGCAAGTGACCCAATCCACGGGAGCGCCCGGCAAGCTATAACTGCTGCTGTTATCCCAACCGACAATTACCGAAGCGGTGGGGATATTGCGAGCATTGGCTTCACGCAGAAGGTATCGATCAAAACGCCAGCCAGGTGTGCTGGCTACTACCAGGCCGGGCTGATACTTTTCGAAGAGATCTGCGTAGAGGTTAGGAGTGAAGCGCATCTGGGCACCCAGCAAAGCCGACCGCGCCTGGCGCGAGCGGCGCAACACGGCCACCACTAGTTGCATCAAGGGGAAGAACAGCTTGCGGCGGGGGTTGGCTTCCGCTTTCACCTGGGAGACATAGCTTTCCACTGCCTCGAGGTTGATTTGGTTGGAGGCACCGGCACGACGCAAGAAATCCAGCCACCACTGGCGCGAAGGGGAAACCTGTTTGAAATAATCCTGGGCCTTCGATAAACGAAGGCCCTCAATAGTCAGGCCTGGCCGGCCAAATCGCTCGCGGATGTGATCGGCAAGGGCGTCGTCGGTGAGCAGCACAACTTCTACATCATCTACAAGTAAAGTAGTAAGTACGTCGCTTTGCAGAAAATATACTATCGCCAGACCATGATCTGCGCTAATGAAAATGCGATGCTTAGCCATCACGATCCGCCACGGTGCAGGCGATCGAAACTCCAGCCGTAGATCCATTGCAATAGCTTGCGAATCGGCTCCCAGCGCCAGATTTTCGCAATTTTGCCGCGGTTTTTGGCGCGTTGGACAGGAACTTGTACAGGACTGATCAAATCGGAAGCTTGAGGCAACAAATTCCCCATGTGTTGGACATGCCAGTCCTCGGTACAAAGCCGTAAGTATCCAGCGGCGTTGATCGCCTCATCCAGTAAACGCACTCTACCCATGGGTTTCTCAGCAGGAATAGGTAACACACGCTGAAGGACTGTTTTCCTGGCAGTGAACTGGAAGTGGGCTGCTCCGGCAAAGAAACGTTTCTTTTTGTATGTGATTCTCACTATCGGGTTTGCTTGGTAAAAGGCTCGGGCTTGCTGCTCGGTGTCACCCAGGCTACGGGCATGCCGCCAGAAATCCTCCCAAGGCAGCAAATGGCCACGTTCCAGCTTGATCTCAGGGTTCTTTTTTGCCCATTTAACTGTCGCCGTGGAATATGTTTCGGGGATGAGCATAGGCATGGCGGTCACCATGCCGGCTTTGGGGAAGGCTTTCAACGTATCCAGGCTAGCCTTCAACCAACCTGGATTGAAATAGACGTCGCTATCGGCATATGCGACATATTCGCCGGGAGCCGCGGTAAGGGCTGCGTTCCAGGCCGCCGGTTTGCCGATATTACGCGCGGATAGGATTAGAAATTGAATGCGATTCTTGTCTTGCTCAGCGATTAGGTACTTGCGAACCGCGGCACAACTACCATTATCAAAGAGCATCAAATCGAATTCTCCGCGTGTATTCCGACGTAGACTGGATAGACAAAGTTTGAGAACATCCAAACTCTCGGAGAAATAGCCGCTAAGGAAGGGGATGGAGCTGAACACCACCACAGTAACCAGGGCTGGTGGCTCAACACTCCCTACTGACTTAATCGGGTTTTGACCCACACGCATTTAATGTCCCTCCGAATGTGTCAGGGCTCGCCGCAGGCGGCGTACCTGGCGCAATAAAAGCCAGCGCGGGCCGCGGCCAACCAATTCGTTTGGCTGCAACCAGCGTTCCAGGCCGCGCAAGAAACGGGCCAGGCTCCATGGAGCCCGGCGAATCTCACCATCCAACAACAGGTAGCTCACGTCAAGCAGCATATACATCCTGCGCATCCCGCCGGCCAGTTCAGCGTTGGCGAAGGTTTCGGGATGGCGTTGATGGTCTTTTTCCTCGATCAAATGAGCATAGCCATGGTTTTGGTGAATAACCATCAGATCGCGGGTAGCGTCGATCGTCGGCCAACTTTGGGTTACCGCTTTATATATCATCCAATTATCCCAACCAGCGCGGCCAATGGCAAAATCAGGGATATGCGCGTACAGGTGACGTGAAAACAGGAAATAGTCGCTGCCACCCAGGGGATGCAAGCGACCGCGGGATTTCACTTCGGAGCGCAAACGCTCTGGCCATCCTAAGGAGAAATCCATCTGGTGCGCAACATCCAAATCATAGCGTTGCCCCAGAAGCACAAATTCGTCATTTTGCCGTGCTACCGTGAGCGCAAGCTCAAGCGTTTCCGGAAACAAAACCATATCAGTATTGGCAAATAACAATAGTTCAGCCTGAGCCCTATCGCGCGCCAACTGAAAGATCGAGCTCACTAGAGGCGTGCCATGATGATTCTGTTTGACGCCTTTCAGATGAGTGACCTGCAACTCAGCAGATACTTGGCCCATACCATGCTCATCGCCAATTAATATCACTTCCACATCAGTTCCCATCTGCAGCCAAGACTGGATGGCGTTGCGCTGGATAGTGACGATATGTGGATCTACGAAAGGTTTGGGGGTGGAAAAAATGGTCATTTTTTTCATTGGCGTTCATCTACGTCGTATTGGCTCTTATGCATTACCGAAGCATTTATCCTGGCAAGGTCAGGATGCTGATAAAACAGGGCCAAGACTTGTTGCCACGAAAATGTATCGTCCGAAAAATAAGTGACAACTTTGCGCATAAGTTCAAGGTCTTCGGGCGTATCAACAGTCCAGCGATAATTGCCGACATTCGGGTGGTGCTTAATGTGGAGGGTACGGAAACGGTCGGCGTTCTCGTAAAAGAACGGCATCACATGCTCACGCTGATGCTCCTTCTGCGCTTCACGCCAGGCAGTTTCCAGAGCGGCCATGGTGCAGAATTCTGCATCCAACCCGATGGGGATGGTCCGATCACTCGGCAAACGATTAGCAGCAAAATCCAAGGGGGGCTGTGCGCTAAGGAAGGTGTTTAAATTATCAGCGAGCATGCCGGGATCAATCAGCGGGCAGTCACCTGTTAGGCGCACGATGACTTCAGCATCGAATTCCTGGGCAGCTTGCCGAAAGCGGTCAAGCACATCGTAAAGGCTGCCGCGAGAACAGGCATAGTCCTGTTCTTTGCAAAAGGCAACCACTGCATCGTCTTCAGCAGCAATGGAGGTGGCCACTACCACCTGGTCAATTCCTTTTGCACGGCTAGCGCGGCGCACCACCCAAGCCAGCATGGGCTGGCCGCCCAGATCGGCCAGTACTTTGCCCGGTAGGCGGCTGGATGCCATGCGGGCCTGGATTATGGCAACCACTCGGGACACCATGCTAGCCTGCTGTCTCAAGAGCTAGATGGTAGGCACTATATAACGCCTGCTTGTTTTGAGCCCAATCGGCGCGAGTTTCTGCAGTTTTTCGCGCCAACCCGCCCATAAGCTTAAGCTGATCGGGTTGGGCTACTGAGCGCAGGATATGGTCCGCCAGCACGACATCATCCTTTGCGAGGAAGAGCCAGCCTTCTTTACCAGGCTGCACCCATTCGCGGTTTCCGAGAATATCAGAAACCAAGGCTGGCAGGCCGCTTGCTAAGGCTTCCATCAGAGAGACAGAGGAACCGTCGCTTAGGGAAGCGCTAAGGTACAGATCAGCCGCCCGGAAGATCTGCGGAAGCTCGTCGTGATTTAGCTGGCCTGGAAAATGCACGCGGTCCAAAACCTGGTGTTGTTCAAAAACTTTGGTAATTTTGCCAGCCAGGCTGCCAGCGCCGGGCATTAGTAGGCGCAGGCGCGGCTCTTGGCGGGCGGCGCGCGCAAAAGCCCTGGCAACGGTGAGGGGATCGTAGAGCGGTTCCCATGTTCTCAAATGTAATAGAACAACGTTCTGCTGCCAGCCAAGGCGGGCGCGCCAACCCCCGTCGCCACCCTTGGGATTGAAGCTCTTGAGGTCAACTCCCCATGGGAAAACGGCTATACGACTGGAGTGTGCACCATAATCCATCGCGACTCTACGCATTGCGTCACAATCCCCAATGACAACGTCTGCGCGCGGCAGGGCATACTTAGCCCGCAGACGAACAAATGGGTTCCGGCGCGCCTCCCACAAAAGGTCTGAGCCCCAGGACATGAGCACGAGCGGGTGGAACCCGCTTCTGGCAGCCAAGTAGCCGCAGGACGGCACCGGCCCAGCGTGCACCAGGTCGGGTTTTACTTGCGCGATCACCGGCTCGAGAAATCCAGACCACGCCACCTCCTCGGTGCCTTTGGGTAATGGGGGAATACGCGAAGAGTTACTATGCTGAGATCGCAGGAAAAAAGCGCGATGGCCGCCTTCAACGATTGCCGAGAGGAAACGAAAATCGTGCGGAGTATAGCTGCGACTGAAATACAGAATTTTCATTTGGCTGGCAGGGTTAGTCTAAATCTTCCCAACGAAGTTCCTTACCAAATGGGAGATCGGTCATCGCTTTTTTGCCCAGGACCCGGGATAGCTCCCAGGCCATTATTGCGCCGGGGGTAGCCGGCCGTAAAACTTCAAGCATATCTTCGGTGAATATTTCCCCAGCCTTCACCATCCGGGATGCCCGCAAGCAATGGCGTTGGACGATATAGGTCTCTTTTTCATTCTCGGCCACAAATTTTTCTGAGGAGCCAAGCGAGCGCTCCAAGATGCGAACTTCCTCCACCATGTGCGCCCAATTATCCGGGTTGAGCGCGAATTTATGGTCGGGGCCTTCACGACTGTTGCTGTCGGTAAAGTGGCGCTCGATCACACGAGCACCCAAGGCCACAGCGCCAACCACCGGTGCTGGGCTTTGGGTATGGTCGGAAAGGCCCAGGATCACACCCGGCCACCGGGTTGCGTAGGTCGTGAGCACATTGAGATGCAAGTGGTCATAATTGCCTTCGCTGGCTGTGTAGTTCGTGTTGCATTGCATCAGAACTATTGCCTTATTTACTGGCAGCACCATGGCCATCACGCGTTCAACGTCTAGCATGTCTGAGTCGCCGGTGGCGATCAGGACAGGTTTGCCAAACCGCGCCATACGCACGATGGCTTGCGGCCAGGATATCAGGCTGGACCCCGCCTTATACGCTGCCACGTAATGATCGAGCATTTCGATGGCTTCATAATCGTAGGGGGAAGAGAAATAATGGATACCAACCTCATCGCAGGCCTCTTTTAGAGTGGGCGTCCATTCGAAGGGTATCGAAGCGTCTTCATACACCTCGTAAACACTTTTTTCCCACTTGGCCTGGTGTGAGAGTTGGTCGCCCAGCGCTTTGAAACCGTAATCCGAAACGATCTTGGGAGCACGGAAGTTTTGAAACTTGGCCGCATCAGCCCCAGCCACCTTGGCCAGGCGGATCAGTTCCACGGCGCGTTTAAGGTCGCCGTCATGATTGGCGGCAATATCGGCAATGAAGTAGGTCGGATGCTTTATACCGACTTGCCTACCCTGGATATCGATCTGCATGCTTAGCCTTTCATCGCCTCGGGTGAACCCGCCATTGCCCGAAGTTGTTTGCGGTGACCAGTAACGTATTGCTGGAAAAGTCCTTCGATGCCAGCTGCAACACTAGGCGGCCGGCGGCCGAGTTCTTTGGTCAAGTTTGTGGTCTTCAAGTTCAAATTGAGGGCACGAGGCGCCAGCGCATCACCAGATTCCGAACTGGTAGGTTTGATCATGGCGGCGTCCAGGCCAAACCGATTAGCAATAGCTACGCCGAACTCATACTTGGTCAGTGCGTCGGAACTGACTGTGTGGAATAACCCGCGCGTATTTTTCTCCATTAATTCAAGCATAATCGCAGCGAGATGGTTGACCCACAATGGGCAGAATTGCCGATCGGTAAACCCTTGTATCGGTTTTCCGGTCGAAAGGTTGTTGAAGAAGAACTCGGCCAAGCTGTGGGTGCCGCTCACGCTCCAGCCAAATATGTTGGGGCGCACTATCAGCACCTGCGGGTGGGCTGCCTTCACAGCCAACTCGGCGAGTCGCTTAGTGCGCCCGTAGGTACTGAGTGGATTGGGCGCATCCTCTTCGCGGTAATCGCCTTTAACACCATCGAATACTGCATCGCTCGAAACCTGTAGAAAACGCAGGTTGCGCCTGGCTGTTTCTGCAGCCAAGCGGCCAGGCAGCTCAGTGTTAAGACGCTTGGCTAGTTCCGGCTGGCGCTCGCAAGTGTCCAAATCAGTCAGCGCGGCACAATTGATTACCCAATCGGGCATAGTCTCTTCGATTAACATGGGAATTAATTCGAGGTCAAGTAGATCAGTGTGTAGGGTCTGGAAACCGGGGTTGTGCAAAGACTGAGTATTCACCAACCCAATGACTTCATAACGCTTTGCGGCTTCGAGTGCCAAATTGACACCGAGCAACCCGCTAGCTCCGGTGATAAGAATGCGCGTCACGCCAGATTGCCTGCTTTTAATTCGGCTTCATAGGGAGCTACCATTTTTAGTATTTCCGCCGGGTTTAACTTTTGTGGGTTTTCGTTGCTAGCATAATAAAAACCATCGGGCAGAGATTTGCCTTTCTGATCCCAGGAGCGCACAAACCAAGGTCCCAGCGCCGGCTGGATCACGTACATGTCCTTCAATTCGACGGCGGTGCGCGCTTCGTCCTCTGAGATCAACACCTCGTGTAGTTTTTCCCCAGGGCGAATGCCGATCTCTTCCAGTTCGGCCAGGGGAGCAATAACTTTGGCAAGTTCCAAGATCGAGGTGCTGGGCAACTTGGGCACAAACACTTCCCCGCCATGCATGACCTCGACGCAGTTGAGCACAAATCGGACACCTTGATCGAGTGAAAGCCAAAAGCGGGTCATACGTTTGTCGGTAATATTCAATTTACCGTTTTCGCGTTGGCGCAGGAAGATGGGCACCACCGAGCCGCGGCTGCCAATAACGTTGCCATAACGTACGCAGCTGAAGCGCGTGGGCTGATCGCCAGAATACGCGTTGCTTTGCACAGTCAGCTTCTCCGCTGCCAGTTTGGTGGCGCCATACAGGTTCACGGGGCTGACTGCCTTGTCGGTGCTGAGCGCCAACACCTTGCTGACACCAGCTTCCAGTGCGGCTTCGATCACATTGGCCGTGCCGAGAATATTAGTCTTGATGGCTTCCATCGGGTTGTATTCGCATGCCGGCACCTGTTTGAGGGCGGCGGCATGTAATACCACATCCACCCCAACCATAGCGCGCTTCAAACGGCCAAGGTCACGAACGTCACCGATAAAGTAGCGCAGATTGACTTGGTCGAACCCCATTGCGCGCATTTCATGCTGCTTCAGCTCGTCACGGCTGAAGACAATCACCTTTGAGGGTTTGTATTCATCCAACAAGATGCGAATGCATTCCCTGCCGAAAGAACCTGTTCCTCCGGTAACGAGCACAACCTGTTCTTTCCAATTCATAAGACCTCCACAAGACTGGCGGCGGGCTGCCAGTTGAAATCCTGTCCCAGCAATTCGGCCAGGCGTTGATTGGGCTCGCGAAAATACTCCGTCAGGAAACTACGGCTTTTTTGTGGGATCTCCCCATCGTATCGGCCAGGATTAAACGCATCGTAGCTTGGTAATTCAATCATTGAAAGCCCAAGAAAGGCCAAGACACGACGATAAGCCTGGGCAGGGTTTTGAAATAATTCTTCACTCTGTAGTATTAATAGTTGTTCTTTCGGAAAGACGCGGACCCAACGTTTCAGTTGGGTTTCATAGTCCCCACGTGCCAAATAAGAGAAACTGGTATAGCGAAACACAGCTTCATCATCACCATTTAGAACGCCTTCCAAGGCGCCATCCAACCGCTCGGCCTCTCTCTGGATGGCGACCTCAAAAGGCAATTGATCGCGGCCCGAGCGCAAGTTCATCTGGTGATGAGAAAAAGCACGCGCCACTGGATCGCGTAACAAAGCGATCAGCTTAACCGAGGGTATTGTAGCCGCCACCCACTCGTGGGCGAGCGGATGGAAAATGGTCGTAGGGCTAGATTCCCCGGTAATCATTTTTCCATTAGCCAACCTGAATGAGAACGGAAAATGAGCCCGATACCAATTGGGACCCTGGAAATAGTTCTCGCCGAAGTAACGAATCTCTTTTTTCATGGGTGACATTACATTGTGATGCTGGGACAAATACCCGTAAAGCGAGGTGGTGCCAGCTTTCTGCGCTCCGATGATGAGGAAATTTGGAAGGGCGCGGGCGAACGCGGTGGAGCGCCGCCATGCCCGCCAAGGAGCCAAAGTGGCTTTGCGGAACAGGTGGCCCAAACCACGCTTCCTTTTTAGTTCCCAATCCAACAGGTTCATTTCGCCTTGGTAACCACTAGCATGGGATAGCGGCCCACTTCCCCAAAATATCGTGGGAAGAGTTCTTCCAGTCGGAAGAGTAACCGCAGGAAATATCTACCAAACCAACGCTCGCGAATAAAGAAGCGCAAGAAATTGGTGCCGGCGCTGCGCCAGACCAAGACGCGATACTCAAAGCGCCCGTTCAGAGCCAGCTTTAACCAGCCCGGATCGTGTTTCTCGACGAATGTTCCCTTAATCCCCTCCTGTGAAGCGGTAGCTGCTGTGTTGGCATACATACCGCGCTTTCGGCCAAAACGTCTATGGCGCGTACGCAGGATGACACGCTTGATGCGATTGAAAAAACCCATCATGCGGGAATGATCCCAACCATTGACCACCACTGCGGTGCACCCCTTCGCCAACACTCTGTGCAATTCCTCGTAGGCTGTCACGTGCTGGTTTTGTGGCAAGTGATGAATTGTGTGCAGTGAGACAATGCCCTCAAAGACATCGCTGGAAAAAGGTAAGTTGGAAATATCAGCAACGACGAACAAACCATGGTCACCAACGCGCTGGCGAGCAGCCTTCAGCGCGGTGTGTGAAACATCTGCACATACGCGTTTATCGTACCCCTTTGAATATTCGATGTATTCGGGATACTGGATGGGACCCGACCCAGCGTCCAAAAAAAAGCGCCCTTTGGAAGCCAGGTGGCGGGCCACACGTTGGTGGCAGCGATGGATATATTCCTGCGAAACAGGACGCAGGTCTTCGTAGCGCGCATTCTGGAACACACCTTCGGAGACCTCCTTCCAACCAACCCGATCATAAAACTCACGGACCTGTCGCTTGATATCGCGATCGCTGTCGATCATTGCAGATTCTCCCAGGGGAAAGGGCGACCCACTAAATAATCAAACGTGCGAACAAATTGGCTTTGTCCCAGCTCCGAAAATACGCTACTTAACGGTGTTGTTTCAACATCCTTCCAGAAATGCAATAGGTGCCAGGGGAAGGGTTGAGGATAATCGAAGAAGAAACGGTAGGCGTAACTCCAGGCTGTGTCGATCTGGTGCGGGTTTAGTTTTGCCGCTGCTAAATCCTGTAGAGCTTCTTCCAGTCCCGAAAAGTAATCTTCCCAGTTTGCGGGGTCAAGTGTAAAACCTTTGCCACGGTAGTGGGTTCGGCCTGCAACGATGACGGGCAAACCGCTCATCGCCATTTCTAAACCTACTGTGGTGGTGTAGACCAGGCCGAGGTCAGCTAGTGCAATTAAGTCGTAGGTATTGATCGAATCCTCAGCTGCAACCACATGGAAGTGGTTGGGCAATTCAGCAAGCACTTGGTGAACGAGCTCGGCCACCGAAGGGCCTTGCAAGTTGCGCTCTCCAGGATGGACGCGCAGCACGAACTGCACGTCCTTGCGTTCGGCGAAAAAGACCAGCGTGCGCTGCAGCCAGGTACTCATATCGCCTGTGAAGGAAGCGCGCCCCAACGTAAGGCTATCACCGATCACATTGGCTGCCAGCAAGACCACCGGGCGGTGGTCTAAACCCAACTTAGAGCGTACCACATCGGCACCCTCAGCCGGAAGGTTCTGCCAACGGCGATAGAACGAGCCGAAGAGCCCAGCTGCCTGACGGCTGGTGAATAACTTCTGCACCTGGGCACGTTGCTCCGTGCCAAAGGTCGCATCCTGTTTTGCCCGCCAGAGGACCTCAGTCTCCTGATGCATAACAGAGGTATTTCGAGCAAGCCAAATACGGTCGTGCTGCTCGCCGAATTCGTAACTGACAACCGGGATGTTGAGGTGGCGGGCTGCATAGAATACCGCGCCAAATTCCAGGATCAGCCCATTGGGCAAGATGACTACGTCCGGGCTTTCAGCCTGCAGCCAAGTCAAGGCAGCAGCCGCAGCAGCTTTGTTGCGTTCCAGGCGGAGCTGAAACAAGTTACTACCCTTGTCCACTTCCTCCACTTGAAGGGTGTATTGCGCATCCATGATCGACACGGATTCGATCGCATCGGCCAGTGAACTGGGCAGAGGCCGATCGGCAGGTGCCAAAAATGATTTAATACTAATAAGTTCCTCAGCCGGTTTCAGCACCTTGCGCGCGTAAGCGTCACGCTGCCGCAGGTCAAACTTGGTAATCGCCTTCTTCCAGTTAGCGTAGGGCGAATAAGCCAGGGTGGTTTCATGACCCTGTCCTACCAACGCCAGGGAAAGCAGAGCAGCGTGGTTAATCCAATAGTGGAGAGTGGCATATACCAACGCCTTGCAACCCTTTTGGTCGCGCAAAGGCGAGTCTTTAACTTGCCGGCACCAGTTAGGCAAAGAGGCCTTTAATTCCTCCAACTTGAAACCGTCCACCGGTGCCCCGCGGCCACGCAACGCCCAGTCCAGCTCGGCAGCCAGCGGCACTTCGCCCAATACACGTTTAATCCTTGTCCCGGCCAGCATCTTAAGCTTTGACTCTTTGGACTTGTTCAATACGCCAATCAAGCCTCGGTCGAACGAACCCTTGACGTGGTTCCGGCCATTGCATGCCAGGCGCTCCCATGGCATCCACCACGAACGCCAAGGCGCGTTCTTCCTGAAAATAACGACGCACACGGAAGGAGGACGCGTTCAATCCAAGCACGTACTGTCCTTCGTTAAGGAAGTCAGCGGGTATTTCAGCGCGGCTGAGGTAGCGGCCAGCAGGCCGCGTGGCGTATTTTTCATATTGGACTGGCTCGTCCGTATCGAACGAAGTGAGCACAGTTTCGCCGCGCATAGTTTGTAAATAAACGCCTACTCGCAATCCCTGAATCGGTTTGTCTACTTCGTATTCAATCTCAATTTCCAGCGGCTGGCGGGACTGGACTGTTTCTACCACCCTTCCCTGGGTATCGCGCACGCGCAAGGCTAATGGTTTAAAGGGGGCAGCGTCAGTAGGTATTTCATTTGCCTGCCAAATCCGTTCGCCACTCTGCGAAAGACCGGAGGCCATATAGTGGTCAACCGCCTGGCGTGTGGGTGCTCGAAAAACCAACTCCCCTTTTTCCAAAACGATCGACTCTTCCGTGAGGCGTAATATAGCCGACATGTTGTGGCTGACAAAAAGCACGGTGCGGCCAGCCTCGGCCACATCGCTCATCTTGCCAAGGCATTTGCGCTGGAACTCAGCATCACCGACCGCCAGTACTTCATCCACGACTAGTATCTCGGGCTCCAGGTGGGCGGCTACCGAAAATGCCAGGCGCAGGTACATGCCACTGGAATAATGTTTCACAGCTGTATCGATGAATTTTGCAACCCCGGAAAAATCCACGATCTCATCGAACTTGCCAGCAATTTCTCGGCGCTTCATTCCCAAAACTGCGCCATTCAAGTAAATATTTTCACGTCCGGTTAATTCGGGGTGGAAGCCTGTGCCGACTTCGAGCAAAGACCCAACCCGACCATGGATTTCAGCAAAGCCAGTGGTGGGTTCAGTGACCCGCGAGAGGATCTTCAACAGCGTGCTTTTTCCCGCGCCATTGCGACCGATCACACCCAGCACTTGCCCCTGGCGCACTTGGAAAGAGATATCCCGCAACGCCCAGATGGTCTCCGCGCCTCGGCGCAGCTCGCCTTTTAACATGCGCGCAGGCCATGAAAACGCGCTGCTGAGCGAGTCGCGCAATGTGCGGTAGCGCTCCACCTTGCCACCCAAGCGATAGCGTTTGCCCAACCCCTCGACGTTGATTGCGTATTCGCTCATGCTATACGACATCCGCAAAGGTGCGTTCCATTCGGCGGAAATAAATCAGACCGGTGAGAAGCAGTACGAATGAAGTGATCAGTGAGATCCACAACATACCGGCAGAGAAGATCGGTGTACCCACCAGGGCATTGCGAAAGCCTTCAACCACACCCACCATGGGATTTAACGCATAAAGCCATTCAAGTCCTTGCGGCAAGCGCTCAAAGATCTCGCTGGCTTCATAAGCAATAGGGGTGGCGAGCATCCAGAACTGGGTTAGAAAGGGGATGATGTGACGCACATCGCGGTAATGCACATTCAACGCCGCGAGCCAAAGACCTACACCCAGGGCGGTTACCAACGAAAGCAACAAATAAAATGGCAAGCCCCAAATCCCCGATGTAGGCATGACGCCGAAATAAAGCATCATCCCAGCCAGCACGACGAAAGCCACCGCAAAGTCCACCACGCCGCTAAGCACCGAAGACAGGGGCACCACCACGCGCGGGAAGTAGACTTTGGTGATCATACTGCGATTGGTTACCAGAGAACGTCCGGCTTCACCAATAGCGGTAGAGAACAGGTTCCAGGGAAGCAGGGCGGAATAGGTAAACAGTGGACGCGGGATGCCGCCGCTGGATAACCCGGCAATGTCACCAAATAACACATTAAATATAAGCATTTGCAATAGTGGTTGCACGATCGCCCAGGTACCGCCAAGCAAAGTCTGCTTGTAACGCACCAAAATATCCCGCCAGGTGAGGAAAAAGATCAGTTCACGGAAGCGAAACAGCTCACGTAAATCGAGACCCACCAAGCCGCGCTGCGGTTTGATAAGCACAGTAGGCGCTTCTACTTTCGCGGCCAAGGCTTTGCTATCGATCATTTGATGGCAACTTTCCGATGCTGGCGATACCACTCGATGGTTTTACGCAATCCTTCTTCGAAGTCCGTGCCCGCGCGGAATCCGAAGAAGGACTCTGCGCGACTCACATCCAGTAAGCGGCGTGGTTGGCCGTTAGGCTTATCTGTATTCCAAACAAACTCGCCTTCGTAACCGATAAGGCGAGCAATCATCTCAGCCAGGTCTTTAATGCTGATCTCGCGGCCAGACCCAAGGTTTACCGGTTCACTACCTTCAAAGCGTTCGGCGGCCAATACCACCCCCTCAGCGGCGTCTTCCACATAGAGGAATTCGCGGGTTGGCGATCCATCGCCCCAAAGTTCTACCTGCTTATCCTTCCGTTCTTCAGCTTCAATAAATTTGTGGATGAGAGCCGGAATCACATGCGACGTTTCCAAGTCAAAATTGTCACGAGGCCCGTAGAGGTTAACTGGTAAAAGGAAGATGGCATTGAAGCCATATTGCTGGCGATAAGCCTGGGCCTGCACCAGCAGCATTTTTTTGGCCAGGCCGTAAGGAGCATTGGTCTCTTCCGGGTAGCCTTCCCAAAGGTCTTCTTCACGAAATGGTATTGGAGCGAACTTGGGATACGAGCAAATGGTCCCGAGGGCGACAAACTTCTTCACGCCGCGTTCCCATGCTTGGTGCATCAAAGGAGCGCCCATCATCAAGTTAGTGTAGAAAAAATCAGCCGGTCGCTCCCGGTTGACGCCGATACCACCTGCCAGGGCAGCCGCATGAATGATCACGTCAGCGTTAGCTGCGTCCAGCATTCGGCTGATCTCGCCCGTCTGCACCAGGTCATAATCCCTGCGACGTGGCACGAAGATCTCCTTCGCACCTCTGGCGCGCAAATTTTCGACGATAAAAGAGCCCAGAAAGCCTCCCCCGCCGGTTACCGTCACTCGTTTACCATTCCAATACTGGTTCTCAACCATCATCACCTACCGGACTATGAATTGGGCGTTGCGAAATCGTTCATCCTGTGGATTCTTGATCAACCCCTCTTGCAATGCGTGCAGAACTTCGCGCACGCCATCATCAACATTAAATTGAGTCTTATAGCCAAGCTCGCGGCTTATCTTATCGAACGACACGCTAATGTCACGCATGTCGCCACCAAAAGTCAGGTCCTTATAGCGCACCATAGTTTCAGGCAGCCGCTTGAGCACAAATTCGACGATCTTATCTTTACTGTAGTTGCCCTTCTCAGTACCCAAATTGAAGATCTGGCCGCGCACTTTCGCTTCGGAAGCTTCCAAACCCAATATAAAACCGGCCACCACATCACGCACATGCACGAAGGAGCGCGAATAGCCGCGCTGATAGATAAGCAGCTCTCGCTTTGTGTACGCATCCAATACAAATTGGTTCACGATCAGATCAAAACGGGTTCGCGGAGAAATGCCATATAAGGTTGCCAGGCGGAAAATCAGCGAAACGCAGTTAGCGTTCTTTTGGCCGAGCAATGCTTCCTCGGCTGCAATTTTTGTTTCGGCGTACAGAGAATGAGGATTGAGTGGTGAATCTTCGGTGACCACATGACCATTTTGAGAGTGCCCATACGTGCTGTAGGTCGATGCGAAAACGAACCGCTTCGTCCCCAGTTCTTCGGCCTGTTCGAACACGTGCTGGGTGGCTTCCACGTTGTAACGCCACGCCACGGGGCGGCCGACTGCCTGGCAGGCGGGGAACCCGACAATAGCCGCCAGGTGCACCACCGCGTCTGGAGCCCGATTCTGGCCCTTGAACACTTCGCGCAAAGCCCGCGGCTCCCAGACATCCACTTTGGCAAAGTAAAAATTGGGGTCCGCCAGGTAATTCACCAACGAGTCGCCGCCAAATAGGAGCTTGTCGAGAACGGTTACGCGGTAGCCCGCCCTCAATAATTCGCCGGCCAGCAGGGAGCCGATATAACCGGCTCCCCCGGTGATAAGAATGTGCTCTCTTTCGGACGGTTTGCCTGTCTTTTTAGCGCTCATGCATGGGTTCCCATTCCAGTTGCACCTTGTGGCCATGCACTCGCAGAGTTGGGCCGGGTTCCTGCTCCGGCAACAAGAGCATGCCCTGCTCAAGGCAGGTCAATTTGCAGATATCTGCAATGTCTTCGGGGTCGCCGTTGAGTTTATCGATGTGCACACCCTGATACCCGGCCCTTTTGACTTCGTCCAGCAACTGGCCCACTCGTCGGCGTGTCTTGCGATAAAGCTGCATAGAATGCTCTACATAATTCACTGTCAGTCGGGCTCGGCGACTGAGGCCTTGAGGCGTGATGATATAGCGTAACTTGCGGCGCTGGGCTCGCTTTACCTTCACATACCCTTTGGCCACCAAGCGTTTTAAGTGCCAATTCACCGTGCCCACGGCAATACCCAACAGCGCAGCGAGGGATGCCTGTGTTACATCAGGATCGATTTCGATATGCTCCAAAAGGAGCATGTCGCGGGAGGTGTCGATATTCGGATCCACACTGGCTCTATAATTCAACAGTTGAATTATAACAAGTCTTGCAGTGGATTGGACTCAAGGCATTTGCTTATTCGGCCCCATCCAGTCCCAGAGGATAAACAAGACCGCGCTTGCCACCCCCAACCCAATCACTTGATAAAGCTCAACTATCGGCCAATCGAAATTGGAGTAGCGACGTAAATACCAGGGCACGAACCAGCCCATTATCAACGCGGCCCCGACAGCCACCCGGCGCAACCAGGGATCCTTGGTGTCTCTATATTGAAACCAGGCCCAGGAAGCCAGTAGAACCTGTACCGCTGCGAAAGCGCTTCGATAGCGCGGGCTATCCCAAAGGTCACCGCCACCGCGATAAGAAGTAGTGAGGATCACTATCCAATTGGCTAATATCAGAGCTCCAGGAGCCTGACGCCAACTTTTGGTTTTTACGGCCAAATAGCTGCCATAGAGCAGCAGTGCCAGCAATACAGTCCAGCCCAGGGCACGCCAAATTCCGATCGTCATCCAGATGATTGGTCCGCTGGCCACCAGGGCGGCTGGCAGCAACGGACGCAAGATGCCGTATATCACCAGAAAGGGAATCTGCGCGAACAGTGGCATGCGCTCAAATTGACGCGCTACCCAACCCGAAGAGTTAGCGCTGACATAAGCCTGCCATTTAGCTGATTGCACCAACCATAGGCTATTTTGATCTACAAACAATAAGAAACCGGTAACCAGAATAAGAGCCAGTAAGGCCAAGGCAATCCAGGCTTTGGGCGAATGCAGCCAGCGCCAATCCTCCAGCGCCAAATACATGAGCGCCAGAAGCAGGACAAATGAAGGCGTGAACGCCCAAGTAAGCGGAATCGATAAAACCATCGGGGCTACTAATATCGCCAGATTGCGCCAATCCGGTTTTTCGCGGAAGCGCAAGAGGCCATAGATTGCCAACGGGACGAGGCAGACGGTGAAAGCCTCTCGCATTTGGGACGAACCAAGCAAGACTGCTTCCGGATAGAGAGCCAATCCCCAGGCCGCCCCGAGAGCCACTTTGCCGCCAAAGACGCGTCGACCAAAAGCCCAGGTGAATGGAATTGCGAGCGATGAGAAAGAGGCGGCCAAGCTCAACACCAGCAGTGGTTGATGCTCCGTTCCCCCCAGGTAGCGATAGGCCGCGGCGCTCATAAACAACAACCCACCATACTGGTCTGTGGAACTGTATCCTTGAAATGAAACGAGCAAAGGTTGGTCAGACTGCGCCAGTTCCCAGGCAGCCTGGTCGCGGTTGTAAGCATCCTCCATTACATAGCCAGCTTGCTGTACCTCGGTTTCGTAGCCTCCAGCGGGCAATGCAATGAACCAAACGACACCAAGCGCCAGACGCAATAGGGCCGCTATCAGCGTCAGCCATAACAACCAGCGCGGCAGGGGCTCGGCGCGCAAAGTGCGCCAGGCCAACCAATAGAGTACGGCACAAACGATGAGGATCGCAAAGAAAGAAGGCCAGCCAGATATTGCAGTGAAGCGCGAGGAAATCCATGCCAACACGAATGATGGTAGCAGCAGGCCGGCTAAAGTTGCGCCAATATTTTGAAAATTCATTCTTAATATTACTGGTGGGCTTATTTGTTTTGGCATGGATTGAAAATTATAGCTTGGTGGGTTATGGGGTCTGAGAAATCAAGCTGGGGCAGCCCTCTACTAAGCGATTGGAGATAATCAGCCTCGCCAATTTATCTTCGTAAACAATGATCACGGCGGCTGCCTGCAATGTATCACCGCAATGGAATACGAACACGTTCGAACTGGCGGGAAAACTGGCTGGCACACCATCCACGGGCAGAATGACAGAGGCGGGGTCCGGGCCAAGCAGGTAAAAGGTTAAGCGCTCAAAATCTAAGGGGGTAATCAATACAAACTCTCTCTCCGGAATGCCTTCACCTGCCGCGAAATAACGCGGGTGAAGCGCTCGTCCAGAAAACACCCCCAACTTTCCTGCAGACAAAAGCTCAAGCAGTTGATGCTTACCAGCTTCATTCTGCGTTTCTGTCTCGGTCAGCAAAACCGCTGCCTGTTCGCGCGTGACGTCTGTATAACGCGATGTACTTAGCGCTTCGATGATCGAGAAAGATGCTCCTACGAAGAGCAACACGATGAGAACGGCAGCGTAATTCCTAATGGGCACACGGCTCTCATTTACTCGCCGATCAGTTTTCTTAACTTTTACAGGTTGCAGGTTAGCCAGAAAATTCTTAGCCCACCGCACTCCGCCCAGTAGTAACAAACCCCACACGAAAAGCTGGCCTACGCCAAGCGCATAATAAAACAGCATCGTCCAATCAACAGGCAGGTTGTAACGCCAACCTGAAACACGGGCCAAGGCTAAATTGGATGTGAAACCAATATTGATGAACAAAGGCACCAAGCCTACCCAGCGCGCTTGTTTCCAGGCCGAGGCCAACCCCACCCCGATGATTAGTATGTTAGCAAGCACGGGAATATAACTTTCGAAAGCCAAACTCCCATCCCAGCTTGGCCAATAAGGCAATTGGCGCACGTGGGATTCCGCGTCACGAAGCTGTAAAGATAGTGGCATAGCCATGAAATTAACCATCTGGTTGCGCACAAAATTATCGGCCACAAAACTGGCCACATACCCCGGGTTTTGCAAGGCGAACTCACGCACGTGACCCATCTGGCGTGCGTAATAATCGCCTTCATTTTCCCCCTGTAAAAAAGGTAGTCCAAACGTACCAGGCGTGAAGCTGTAACGGTTGGCTAGGAACCCGGAGACGGCCGCATCTTCGATCACCCATTGCCCAATCAGCACTCGGTTCCGCACAATCCACGGGGCGGCCACAAGCAGCGCGCCGAGGGTGAACAATAAAACAGGCCGCCAGGCTGCCCGCCAGCCCCAAACAAGTAAGGCCAGCAAGACAATAAAGGGCAACAAGGTCAGGTTTTGGGAGCGCAATAGGATAGCCAAGCCCAGTAAGCCTCCTACCAAGAAAGCAGTTATCGGATTGTGCGCAGGACGGCTCAACCAGCTGATTACCGCGAACGCCACAGCAGCCGTCATCAATGCTGCGGGCAGATCGACCATAAGCAACTTGGCATGTGACGTGTTGATCACATCACCCAAGGCAATCGAGTTGGTTTCACGCAAAATAATCAACCCGGCCAGGAATAAGCCCGTAAAGCGGCTATGCAGTTTAGCGCCGAGCAAATACAGCAACGCGGGGAAAAGCGCCAGTAAGATCACTTGAACGGTTACCACTGCCGCATAATCAGCACCGAGCATGCCCTCAAGCCCAGCCAAGAACAGCACATAAGCCGGTCGGCGGATAGCCACCTGCCCACCAAAACGGAATCCCTCGCCGATCAGGACATTGTTTGCAATCACATCATGGTTGAACGCATCCGAAAGAGGGTAACTTTGATCCGCGGGAGGTAGAGCCGGTGAATTGTAGTAAGTAGGTGCGGCTGGCTGCCCCAGCCACAAGACTGCAGCTAGGAACCAAACGAGACCAGCCAAAGCCAGATCAAACCGATGTTCTGCGTAAGGCGACCTCCCCTTCATCCAACTGCGTAACCCGAAGGCTGCCGCCAGCGTCAACAAGACGAGCAGTAGGTTAATGAATATCTGGCCGCTTAATAATGGGGCATTTGGCGCATTCCATTCGGTGGCATCAAAACCCAAGCCAAGGCCGGCGAGGCCAATGACAGCTGCAGCGCTCAGCAACCCAACAGAAATGGCAAAGCTTCGTCGCACGGTATCGCGTTCGTTTTCAACAGCTTTGATATCAATACCAAAACGGATGAACAACAATTGTGGCAACCAGATCAAGCTTAGCAATAGCGCATACAGCAATAGTGGTTTGACCCTTTCTATATATAAGGACAGTGAACCAAGCAACATGATCGTCCGCTCTGGCGAAAGGAAAAACAGAATCCAGCAAACGATGAGTACAGACAATCCAATTCCCCCGATTAGCCAGGCATTTCTGCCGTTTACGATGATTGACTTTGCTAAACGATTAACTTTTTCTAGCCAGAAACCATCACGCCAACTGATTAGCGCCAAGGAACTAAATGCGGCCGCGGAAACAAACAAGATTGCGGCAAGCACCAAGCGTTCAAGTGAATAACCAAGCACAACCGCGCTGGCTGGCTCGCTGGCTGCACTGAGCAGCCAGACCAAGCATAACCAACCAAAAAAGGCGGACAAAAAAAGATTTATATACCAAATTGGAAACGATACCTTAGCTGCCATGACCCACTTGGCCTTTAATTAATCCACGATCTTATAATCTGCGACGCGTTGCTCCAGCGCGCGCCAGATCTCAGGCGGCGCTTCACCTGCGGCCAATTGCTCTGCGATGAAGCGGCCCATATCAGCGCAATGGTCTGAGTTGTTGTAGTTGTACATGCCGATGCGTCCAGTGGTAAGCAGATTCGGTACCAAACGCAACCTGTCACTGACCAGCTTCATCTTCTCAGCATAAGCCAGATCGTAGCGCGGGTAAAAGTTACGCCGGCGGATCACCAGGCTGCTTAACACTTCTTCGCGCTTGATCAGCCCGGTGTGCACTAGGCCATCAACCACGCGCTGGGCTAACGTTTCATCACTGGCTTTCCATAATTCACTACCCTCATCCGCGGTGAAATCGGCAGTGATCATCGTTCGGTCTGCTGGACCCAATTCCGGGTTCATTTGTTTTTGTTCAAAGAGACGACTAAAGATCACATTGCGCTGAGGAAAAAATATCCATTGATCTGCCAAGACCAGGGGGCGTTTCACGTCAATATAGACCAGGATTAAATGACGGAATTGCAGCCCTTTTACCGCTTGGTTGAACTCTACGTCCTTTTCGCCAAAAACCATCCCCCCCAGTAGGGGCAGGGGAAGGGAGGAAATTAAATAATCGCAGTCGAGCTCTTTTGTTTCCTCGCTGGTGTTTAGTAACACACTCTGCACCTTACCATCGTATGTCACTAGACCCCGCACATTAACTGAGGTCAGCACTTCGCCTCCGAATGTACGTATCCCCTCGGCAAGTGCCTGTGGCCAATCGCCAAACCCGGTGCGCGGGTAATAAAAGAACTCTGCGTTAGTGGTTGCAGTCTCTTTGCGTAACCCAATCAACTTTAGGATCAGGTCCATCCCGCCGGATGCCGGCAAGCGCGTGCGCGCCATCTCGGGATGCAAGCTGGCGGGGTCTCCCCAAACCTTTTCCGCCAGAGGCTTAAACACCAATTCGTAAGTGGGGGTTCCGAAGCGGCGGATTATGTAATCTTCATAAGAACGCGGCTGGCCTCGCCTAAAGGCCCCTACGATAATTTGAATAACATATCCCAACCCAAGTTTCAGAAAGCGAAACGGCCCAAGAACCTTGGCCAGATTGCCCAACTTCAAGGGGTAATCCACCAAGTGGCCATCCAAGAAGAGGCGGTTCTTCTTTGGCAGGCGTAACAGGCGTTCGCCCATCAGAGAAACCACTTCCTCTAACACACCAGGGATCACCGAGTACAGCTTGTGAGCGCCATAATCCAGAATAAAGCCATCATGCTCAAAACTGGCGCACAAACCGCCGATAACAGGTTCTTTTTCCAAAACGGTCACCTGGAATTTACCGGTGCGGGCCAAGAAGTAGCCCGCAGCCAGTCCGCCAACCCCAGCGCCTAAAATAACGATCTTCTTTTTATCTGCCAATTTGGGTCTCCAACAAGCGGGCGGCCAGAAGCCGCCCGCTGAATTAGTTTGTGAATGATAACTGTGATTATTGCTTTTCGGCGATCACCAGGTTCTGGCCCATCCAATAGGGTATTTGCAGGTGAGCCAACCCAAGCCATATCACCAACCAGCCAAAAACGCGCGCGATTGGCTTGAGATAAGCCTCCATGCGGAACAAGATATAGCCCAGCTCAAGAGTTTGCCAGTGGCGTCTGCGTTGCACGACTTTGAAACCCAATTCTTCCAGCATGAGCGGCAAGGTTTTGCCAGTAAAGTAATACAGATGGACTGACAACAGGAAAACCCACTTGCGCCTCATCACACGGCTCACCGGGGATGCAATGTCAGGGTAATTGACCACCAAAAGCCCCTTTTGCATCAGCACTCGCTTACATTCCTGCAGTGTGGCTTTGGGATCGGAAGTGTGCTCCAGCACGTCCCATAAAGTAACCACATCAAAGGAAGCTGCTGCCAGTTGCATATCGAATACGGTCCCCGGGACGACGCTCAGGTCATAGTGCTGGTTAGCCCACTCGCAAAGCCAACGGTTGGGTTCACAGCCGGCAACTTCCCAGCCCGCCTTCCTGGCCACAGCCAAAAATGAGCCTCCGGCGGTCCCAATGTCCAGTAGACGTCCGCGCTGCGGATACAGACCTTCGATCATCTTAAGCGATTTAGCGAAGGTGCGCTCGCGCCCCAGGGCTTGCGAGACGAAAAGTTCGTCGCTGCCAACGCTATACCCGTCGATGACCACATCGGCGCGCAGACGCGGGTTGAGGAACTGCAGACCACAGCGTTTGCAGCGTACCAGTTGGTCTATCAGCACCTCGTCACCCGAGGAGCGGAAGGTGTTGGCAATCTCTTCAGGCTTAGCCAGTTCATAGCGCGGCGGGTAAATGACCTCGTAGTCATCTGCTCCGCACAGATTGCAGGGGACGGTTTCCAGCAACGCCTGATACTGATTGAGATTTTCGATCATCACATTAACGCCGGCGCAGAAATGTTTTGATCTCTTGGAAGCGAGTATTGATGGCGTTCAAAGAAAGGCCGATACCCAAGGCGATCAAACCGGTCGGCAAGCCCAGCAGGATAACACCGTTCAGTATGTTTACCGGTAGCCCGGTCTGCCCGAGAAAATTAAATACACGCAGGATGACCGCGATCAGCGCCAACAGCCACAAGCCGAGCGCAATAGACCCAAACAGCCTCAAAGGACGGTGATCGCGCAACAAGATGGCCGCGGTTAGCACAATGCGGTAACCATCTGCAAAGGGGCGCAGCTTGGAATGGCTGTTCTTCGGGCGGTCACGATAGTGGACCGGCACTTCAACGACGCGCAAGCCTTCCGCCAAGGCTTGCAAGGTAATCTCGCTTTCTACTTCGAAGCCTGCGGTCAACACGGGTACGCTCTCGATGAAGCGCCGATTGAAAGCGCGGTAACCGGATAGTACATCCCGGTATTTTGTCCCGAACAAGCGATTGATGTAAGCCACGATCAAACGATTTCCAAATTGATGGATAGGTTTCATGCTGTCGTCCGAAACAGCCGTTAGCCGTTCGCCAACAACCATGTCTGCCACCCCGTTCAAAACAGGGGTGGTTAGCTGATGAACTTCCTCTGCCAAGTAAGTGGCGTCCCCATCTGCCAACACCACTACATCTTCCTGTAGCTCATCAAAGATAGCGCGCAACACATTGCCCTTACCCAGCGTTGAGACATAGCGCACCTGGCCACCTGCTTTGCGAGCTAATGCGGCGCTATTATCCGTAGAAGCATTGTCATAGACATACACCTTGCTTTTAGGAAGGGCCTTGCGAAAATCACGAACCACACTGGCAATAGTGGCAGCTTCATTGTGGCAAGGAATAGCCACCGCTATTTTTTTTTCCGCTGCTTTTACCCTACCCTTCATCGCGCCAGCCAACGCAACACAAGCGCCCGGTAGGGCACCATCTCCATCTTGGTCTCAAATCGGCGCCTGAGGAAATTGAACGGTTGGCGTAGCAACTTAATCGGATGATAACGCAATTTCCACCACAAAAAATGGGCATACAAGCGCACCCGGAAGCGATTAAGGCGCTCATAATCCTGGCGCCAGGTGGGGCTGAAATTCAGTTCGGAAAGAGTGTTGTAGCCGCTGAATTGCTTGTGAATCGCGGAACCGGGTACCGGGGTGACAATGAAAAGCGCCACCTCATCTACACCAACGCGAGTCAGGTCTCTCACCAGGTCCCAGGTCAGATGCAAGTCTTCATCTGTCTCGCCTGGGTATCCCAAAACGAAGCACGCCTGGGATCGGATGCCTACTTTATTCATGCGTTTAACCTGGCGCACAGCGTGCTCAAGGTTGAATGGCTTGCGCATCAGTTTCAGTAGGCGCGGTGAACCCGTCTCTGGGGAAATCGAAATATAACGGCAACCCGCGGCTGCCATCAAGTCAATGGTTTCCTCGTCACGCATAGTCTCGACTTTGGTACCTGCGGCGACCTTCCAAGTGATGTGCAGATCTCGCCGGATGAGCTCAGCACAGATCTGGCGGATGCGCTTATCAGAAATGGTGGGATCCAGGTCTTCGATATGGAACTCATCGACGCCCAGTGTTTTGTAGAAATGCTCAATTTCATCAACCACCGAGCCGGCCGAACGCGGCCGCCACTTTTGTCTATTAGTGGCAGGCACTACGCAGAAGCCGCAGGGGTAGGGGCAGCCGCGTGACGTGAGCAAGGGTAGGTAACGCTGAGACGAAATTGGTCCATGCGCAAAATGCAAAGCCCAATAATTTTCCAATGGAAATAGATCCCAAGCTGGCAACGGCAGGGCGTCAAGCTGCGACTCAGTAAAAAACCCCTGAGGTGGGTTGTAGTGTCTCGGAGTTCCTAACCCATCTAGGGTGCGCAAAGTTTCTTCCTTTGCACCCGCGGCAATCGCGTCTAGTAACTGGGTTGCGCGCCACTCCGCTTCGCCAGTCAGAATGTAATCCGCACCTGCCAAGTAAAACTCGGCTGCCACTTCTGATAGCGAATAGGCGGTCACCGCCTGGGTATTTTCCACGATAACCAGCGGCATGTTGGGTCTAGATGCCTTTATCGCCCTTACGATAGACAATGTGGATAGGTGGTTGGTCAGATTAATCGCATACACAAATACAGCCTCCAAATCATCAGGAAGCTGATCAGTGATTTGCTTGACAGTTATTCCAAAGAAAATAAAAGCCCCATCCGTATGGTTCTGGCGCGGGGCGTCCGCATAGGCATCAATCACCTGCACCGCGCGGCCCGCCTCGCGCAGAGCAGCCGCCAGGTAAGCCAGGCTGATGGGCATATATACGATGCCGGTGGTAAAAGGGTCAGAGCGTTGTACGACTAGATTGGGATTGATCAGGGTAATGGACATAATAAGAGCGCCTCTTAAGAGGCGCAATGAAAATTATACCTTTCGAGAGTTCGAACTACGGTGACGCGGTAGGAGAACACAGGAATGCGAAGGGATCATCGGATAACAAGTCGGTCGACTCGCCTTCAAGAAACACAACAGCTGCAGCTCGAAAATATTTTTCATGCGCGCAACCCAAGACCATCACATCCACCGCGTTCGGAAAAACCGGAGGGCTAGCCAGCGGCAAAGCCACCTGATTGTTCCCCTGCCCCACTACCCAAAACGCCAACCTGGCAAATGGCTGTATGTTGAAAGCAGTTCCATCACCGCCCGGCTCTCCGGTACCTGCGGCGTAAAACCGCGGGTATAGTGCTCGCCCCCAAAACTGGACGGCTCCTGGTTGTCCTAGAAAAGCCGAAAGATCCAGCCCGGTTTGTTCTGCTAACTGGGAGCTTTGCCACTCCACTTCGGCAGTTACGGTGTCCAGATCCGCATAGCGGGCGGGGACGGCGATTTCAGCCACAGGAAGCAGCAGGCCCGCAAACAAGAGGCTGGCTACCAAAACTGGCAGCTTTTGCTGACGCCACCCCGGCACGCGGCTTTTTGACCGAATGCTAGGCAGGGCGGGTTCAGCCAGGTTGGCGCCGAAGAAATAAGTCCAAGCCCACAACGTAAGCTGACCAAGGCCTAAACAATAAAAAAGAAGCAGCACCCAATCGACTGGCAGGATCAAACGCCAACCCGATACGCGCGCTACGGCAGTGCTGAAATTGTAAAAAACGTGGACCCCCACCGGCACCAGAGTCAGCCAGCCCACTTTTCGCCATGCAGCTAAAAAGCCAACTGAAACAATGAGGGTATTGACAAAAATGGGCAACCAGGCATCGTCAGGGATTATTCCATCCCAATTTTGCCAATAGGGTGTATCGCTGAGATAGCTGTTCAACGAACAGCACTCTTCCCAGAGGCGACCTTCAGACCCAATCCAAAAAGGCCGCAGATTGTAAAAAGTGACTGCCTTGTCCGCTAGATCAAAGCGCATCGGCAAGGCTAAAAAGGAAGATAGCTCATTATGAAAGAAGTGGGCGCTTGCAAACCTCACCACTACATCGGGATGGCTGAAGGTGAATTGCAATACCCTGGAAAAACCCAGCGAAACGTATTCCGAAACACGCGTGCCTTCAGGAAAACCTGGATCGGCTTCCTCGGGCGTCAGACTGTATTGCTTGGCCAAATAAAGCGCTTGTAAAGGTTGTGAGTATCCAAATTGACCCGTATGTTGATAATTGCGCCACATCCAGGGAACCGCAGTTAGTGCGAATCCCAGAAGGAACAACCCAGCATACAAGGCGCGGGTCCGAAGCAACTTTCCACCTCGCCAAAAAGCGAGCAACAGCAGGAGGGGCAAGAAAATGATGATCTGCGAGCGAAGAAGCAAAAAGGCGCCCAGCGCAGCTCCCACCCAAAGCGGCCACCGTAGAAGACGCCGATCTGATTCCAGCCAGCGCAATAGAAGCAAAACGAGCAAGGCCATTCCCAGGGCAGCTGGCAGGTCGGTCATCAATAACTTGGAATGAGAAACATTGATCTCCCCCGACAGGTTGATAGTATTCGCTTCTCTATAAATTATGGCAACTGCCAGAATTGCCCCCGAAAACCGGTGATGAAGCTGGCCAGCCAGGAAATATAACAAGGCCGGAAAAAGAGCCAGTACCACAACCTGGGCGGCTACTACGTTGGCATAATCCTGACCCACCAGTGTATGTAAACCTGCCAGGAAAAAACTATATAGAGGCTTTTCAACGACGTCGCCAAACCCTTCGCCAATAAGGAGTTTCTGGGCTGCTAAGTCGTGCGTAGCTGCATCCGAATAAGGGTAGAGCTCTGCGTTGGGCGGCCGCGGGGTGGGAGAGAAGTAAGTCGGCGTAAGTGGTTGGGTTTGCCAAACCCAGATGGCCAACAGCCACAACACCACGGCGGCTAACTGGTCACCTCGCGAGAATCGCCATTCAAAGCGCTTTTCGAGTAGATGGATAAGGGCATACAACAGTCCAGCTCCCACCCATGCAAAAAAGATCTGAATAGCCAAGAGCGGGACGCCGGGATTCTCCCAGCCGGTACGGTCGGGTTGCAGGCCAAGACCGGTCACTCCCATAAAGATGGCGATTAAAGCAATCGCGCCGAGAGCGATTAAGACCGGCAGCCAAGTTTTTGTTCTTCTCTGCCTTGTTCTAAAGCGAAGTCGAGGGAAAAAGACCAGGGTTTGAACACTGAGGAGAAACAACCAGAGCACAAGAGGAAACACGCGCAAAAGAAGAGGCTGCATAAATTCATCTGTGAATTTGAATGTAAGTAGCAGCAGATAAAACCCGCCTACCGAAAGAAAAAGGGCGATGGCGATTAACAACCTATAGATTGATGGATGATTTATCCCATTCTGAATTACTTTCTCAATCACCGGCCAGTCTTTATGCCTGCTCTGATTCATCCAAAAAAAGATGGTACACAATAAGCCCAGTGCCAACAAGCCTGCCACAAACACCCAGCGGACCAGGGAAAGACCGAGAAATGAAGCCTGGTTTCCCTCACTGGGAATGAAAAATATCAGTGCAATAGCAAGCAGCGCTTCAATGGCGGGCAATAAAAAGAAACCGCGAAAAAGACCCAATCCCCGACCAGTGTGCATTTTTTTGTTTACCTTCACTTCAGGGACAGTCAAAATCACGCTCGATGGGCATGAACATTTCCACAGCTGCGTCTTTGAATTCGCTTACCGATTCATAGTAGTCTAGCAAGGGGGTCGTGACCCAGGTGACCCAGGCGTTATTTTCTTCTATCAAGCCATCGCCTATGCTTTCCAGGTCCGCCTCTTTGAATTGCAGCGCTTCGCGTTCGGTGACTATCAACGCGAAACGACCGATTGCCAGATCTTCTCGAAATTTTTCGAAGTAGGCTGAATTACTAGATAAAGCCTGGTCCATCACATACTTCTTCTCGTATTCATCGACCAGAGGTAGGTCTCCCATTAATCCAAAGGTAATAAGTTGACGTTGGTCCATGAAGAGCACTTCTCCAAACTGGCGTGCACACATTACTTTGTTTTGAATGCGAGCAAGTACAAACTGGGTGCGTTCGGGGGTTGGCAGCTCAAGCGGTTTGCCTTCAATCATGGGTAAAAAGGCCGGGATCAGGATCATCGCAGCTAGTAACCAGCGCAGCGTAGCTGTCTCGCGAATGAGAGAATTGAGACGATTGACCAAGCCTCCTTCCCAGGCTACAGCTGCCACCAGCACCAAGCCGAGCAGGAACATATCCATATTGTGTAAATCTGTGCCCCCGCCTACTTTCGCGCTGGCTATGACCCCAACCACCAGCAATGCCCCCAAGCCCAACACCATGGCCACCTGTTGCCAAAAGACTGTCTTCCAATGCCCCTTTTGGATCAAATTAATCATCAATAGTATTAACGGTACCGTGGCAAAGGCCAGACCAAATAAAATTCCAGGCGCATATATGTCATTAGGGAAAAGACGTTCCCACAGGAAAGGCTGGTGAATGGAAACGGCTTGCAGTCCCTGGAGGGTCTCTATCGAACCACCCGAACCGCCAGGCTCAACCGGCCCAAGATTTCCATTTGCCAAAAAAGGGGAAAGGCCGAGAACGATTCCTATCAGGATAGGAAGGCCTTTACTCCAAATACCTGCCAAACCCAGGGCAAACGCGCGCAGCCAATCACGCCATCTTATTGCGCCCCGAGCCAGCGACGAATCGCCAAAACTCAGTATCACAGCCCAAATGGCGGGAGCAAAACGCCAGGTAAAGCGGCTCAGCCCAGCATAGTGTCCGGCCAAGTAGACGAGCGGTAACGCCAACCAGATCGGCTTCCTCCGCGTTAGCGCAACCAGTATGGCTGCTAATACCAACGGTGTATAGATCGGCCCTTGATTCAAGAAGATCAGCGACCACAATCCGACTGCCACCCATTCGCGTTTGCTATCATCGGGCTTGAAGGCAGCCCAGCCGAGAAAGGCATATGGTACGGTCACCAGAAGTGCGCTCCAAAAGCGCACTAACCATATGGGGACGTTGGGAATTAGGAAGGGCAAACCCCACAAGGTCTGGCGCCCTGCATCGATCCAGACGAAGATGGGCTCCGGGCCTGCAAAGTTGAAGCGGTCGCTGCCAAAGCTGACCGAATAATCCCAAAGACGATTGCCCTCTGACCAGTGCAGGGCGAACGGGAAGTCAGTAACCAGCACAAAAGATTCGGCTAGCACTAAGATCGCCCCCAGCAGGAGGCCAGCAAGAAGGAAAGATCGCCATTCAATCAGCTGGGTCGTATGATCTGTCAGCAGAACGGCAACTAACCCCAGAACAATCAAAAATAGAAGCACCCTGAAATACAAACCGATGAATAGGCCTCCCCAAGCTGAATAAAAAACAAACCATGGCAGGAAGATAAGGAAGGGGGCGAGCAAAGCCCAGCGCCACAACCCGAGACTCTGCCGAATTCGGAGAAATCGTTTTTGCGTTCTTTTTAATCGGCCAGGAGCATAGAGACCGATAGTTAATAGCACCAGTAAAGTCGCGAGGGGCAAATAGAACAGAGCGATAGTTAGCGCCCACTTAACCGATAACCTTCCCAGCCAAGTTCCAGAACCCCAGCCGAGGCTGAACAATTCGCTGGCAGCCAACACTACCAGCAAGCCGGCACCAGCAAGCACGAAGGCTTTTCTCTCTAATATGAACTTTCCCCGACTTGCTTTCTTTTTAAGAGGCATTCAACAACCCCTGCATCAGTGTTTCGTAAGCCCGACACATTTTCTCGATGCCATGGTTCGCAACGGCGCGTTCCTGGCCAGCCCGGGCCAGCCGCTGTCGTAAAGCCGCATCGCCAAGCAATCGCACCAGGGCTGCGGCCAGTTCTTCCGCGTCGCCTGCGGGAACCAGCAGGGCGCTCTGCCCATGCTCAACCACATCCGCAACGCCACCGACCCTGGTGACCACTACTGGTAAACCTGCGAAAAGCGCTTCCAAAAAAGCGAGCGATAAGCCTTCCGATAAAGAGGGCTGTATAAAAATATCGGAGGCGTACAGCAAACTACTCACGTCATCGCGGACGCCGAGAAAAAGCACTTGACCATCGATTCCTAAGCGCTTCGCTTTTTCTTCTAAGGCGGACCGCCGCGGGCCATCTCCCACAAAAGCGAAGCGAGCTTGAGGGAAAAGAGAAGAAATTTGCGAAATCGCCTCTATCAGAACGTCCTGCCCTTTCTGGGTAGTGAGCCGCCCTACAGTGATCAGAAGGAGTCCGTCCAGCCGAACCCCCAGCTGTTTGCGTACCAGCTCCCTATCGCCCGGTTTCTGTTCCAAGGGTTCAATACCATTCTGGATGACAATTACCTTGCTGCTTTTTGCTTTTTCCATTTTTATCGCATGCTCGCCTACTGGCGCAGACACAGCCACCAACATGCTGCAGATACGAGAATTGGTGAGCCAGCCGTGCAGCCAAGAAAACAGTCGCGATGCCCCCAGGATATAGCCGTGGTGGGTGCCTACACGAGCAGGCACGCGCGCCAACCAGGCGATGGGTAACCCCAACAAATTGCTATGCGGGGTGAATGATAGGATGACTTTGATGTCTTTCCTTAGCAATTTAAAAAGAGTAAATAGCGCGCCGGCAAGTTTGGGAATATTGAAAAGGACAGGCGTGTTTTCCTTCCAACCAACCAAGGAGAGAACTGGAAATGGATTGGCCGCTTGCCAGGACGATTCCAATCCTTGCTTGTCATAAAAAAATACCACCTGAACTGGGTATCCCTGCTTGTAGAACCAGCGCGCCTGAGCGAGCAAAACCCTCTGTGCGCCGGCCACTTCCATTTGAGATCCAAGGAAGAGGATTGAGAATGGTTCCGTTTTATGTTTCATGGAATTGGAGCGCGATTATAGCGGTTCGACTTTAGTCGACGGATAACGGCGCTGCCTCAGCCAAGCCACCATCCTACGCCTTAACCCACGCGGCAGCCATGAGGCGATCAACCCCACAAAGGCGTCAAGTTGAAGCGGCCAAGCGGTCAGGGCTATCAGGCAATGACGACGGACTTGGTGCATCTCCTGCAAGCCGCCCTCTCCCAAAAGATTTTGGCCCAACTTGGCGTGCATGAGACCCTTGGCTTGCCGCTTGAATATTGCAGAAAGACCAGGGTCTTCGTCAAATGCTTTTTTCAGGTAACGCTCAAACCCTACGGCACCTTTCCCGCGATCGAAGCTGGTTGAGCCTGAATGAACACGGACGCGGACCAGGGGTTCGGCAACGACACCAACCGCGAATCGCCGGGCGATGCGCCGCCACAGGTCCAAATCCTCAGCCCAGACCATCCTCTCATCAAAGCCACCAACCTCCAGGATGGCCTCTGTGCGCATCAGCATGCACGGCATAGCCATAAGCACAGACCACTCATGCAGCATTTGTGGGTAGATCCGTCCGCGGAACCGAGAAGTGTCCCGCACACCCAGGTCCTGTCCCTGATCATCAAATTTCGAGAAACTACAATGCACAAACCCCAGTTGTGGATCGTCCCGAAACAAGTACATCTGTTTCTCAAGCTTTATGGGCATAAAAATATCATCTGAATCAAGGAAGGCTATATAAGCCGCTTTCGCCAACCTCACGCCGCGATTCCGGGCAGCCGACACCCCCGATGGCTCTTGAAACTGGTACTGGATTTTTTTCTCCCGGATATAAGGGGCTAGGATCTGCTGCGTTGTGTCAGACGAACCATCGTCCACCACAATAACTTCGTAATCGGTAAACGTCTGTGCAAATACAGAATCGAGCGCCTTTGTGATGTATTGCGCGCGATTGCGCGTGGGGATAACTACACTAACACTCGGGCTGGGCACTAGACATCTCGTTTAAGATACTTAGCCTGGAGTTTATGCAATAGGGACAACATGCCTATTTTCTGCAAACCTCCGCGAACCGCGTTTCGTACGGAACCGACAACCCATAGCAGCTTTCTCGCATTAATATAATTGGCGTGCTGCGGAAGGAAATTGACCAGCGGTATCCACTCATCAGCATTTTTAATCGCATCCGTTCGCATCATGCGAGCTTTATCAAGATACTCCCTTCGTACTTTATCAAACACGCCATACCGCAGCTGTATGGCTGTCGCCTCCACGGCAGATTCTTTAGCGCCTTCACGGGTGCTTAACCCCTGGGCTGCATCTGTAAAGAACCCGAGCAGTCCATTGCATCGAATCATAACCAATCCCTTGGCGGCCATGCGGAAGGAGTATTCCATATCAGCGCCCACCCGAAACTGTTCATCGAAATTACCAATCTGCGCCTCAACCTCATGGCGGAAAAGCCAAAAGGCACCTCCTTGTGCGAAGGAGCGACGAAAATGGTCAACTTGATACGATGGGGTCTGGCGGCGTACACCGTCTTCCTTCCCATATCCAGCCACGGACACATAGTCCCCATAACAAAGCATGGCGTCCAAGTCCTGTTCTAAGGCAGCCAGTTGTCGCTGAAGTGAATCGACCACGCGGCGATCGTCCACATTCCACAACGCCAGATAAGGGGCGCGAGCGGCACGCCAGGCCCGGTTCCACGAGGCGCCAAGCGTTTCCAGTCTGGGAACAGTTAGGACTTGTACAGCTTCCGGATATTGGGATGCAAAATGGCTGGCAAATTGTGTTTCCTTCGAACTGGGCTCGTTCAAAACCAGGACCAGTTCGAGCTCAGGGAAGATGGTTTGGGCGTTTAATTCGTCAAAAAAGGAACGCAAATGCTCTTCGCCCCGGTACACCGAAGTTAGCACGCTCAACGTAGGAATGAAAGCCATATGGGGATTATGCCGTACTAAGGAAAGCCAGGCTACATTTTATTTCTTCCATGTGCGGCGAATGGGCTCGAACTGATCGAGTATGTCGAAGACACCTCGCACGAAGTCTATAGCTGTCCACCTTTTAGCACGCTTGGTTCCTTTTGCAACCAGGTAGGCGCGTCTTTTCTTGTCCCTATGCACCTTGCGAATCGCGGCGGCAATCTCGGTGGGGCTGGTCGGGTCCACCAGCAACGCAGCGCCGCCCAGTTGTTCTTCGGCGCCATCCACCCGAGCAGCGATTACTGGGCAACCCAATGCAAATGCTTCCAAAGGGGGGAGGTTCTCAGGCCCAAAAAAACTGAGATAGGTAAGAGCTAGCGCGTTTTGATACAGGCTGATCAGGGTTTGTGAGTCGACGAAGCCCAACACTTTTACTTGATCCAAGAGCCCTAGTTCCATAATCGTACTTTGAACGTGGGGCAGGTTACCGAAATTTGAGCCGACCAGCACTAGGGGGATGACCAGGCCTTTGTCGCGCAACTGCTTTAGCGCCAGGAGCAGGTTGACATGATTCTTATGTGCCCAAAACTGGGCTGGATAGAACAAGTACCCAGGAGGTATGTCAAGACTTGCATCTAAGGCGAGCTTACGCGTACCTGCTTTCAATGCTTGCGCTGGGGTGGGGTGAGGGAGGACGTGGATGCGATCCTCAGGGACCTGGAAAAAATGCGCCACTTCGTTTTTGCCAACATGCGTGCCCACTACTACCGCAGCTGCCCTACGCAGGAAAGTCGCTAGGCGTCGCTCGCGGGTCTCCCATTCTGAGTATTCACTGACTTCCGGGAACCAGGGTTGCTTGCGATGTTGCAGGTCTAGCACAACAGCCAAATAAGGCAGATCCAGGTCGAGCGGCCGTGGGCCGACAAACCAAACGAAGTCGACGCCTAGCCCGCGCAACTTTTTCTCAAACGAACTGCGCCTGCGCAAGCGGCTGCGCAAACTTGGCAGCATGCGGGCTAGTAACTCAGCGGTCTTTTCAATCCAGCCGGGCCTGCGATATCGCATCCAGTCCAGCCCGGCATTCTCCGCCACTGCCTTAATGGCTTCGCTGTGATTGGAAATGATCAAGAATTCATGCCTGCTTTGACCTGCCTGCGCGCACAGGGCCTGCAACAAGTCTCCCTGCATAGTAAAGGCGCCGCCATCCTCCGGGCGGTACTCGTCGAAATAAACGCCGACTCTCATCTCAGGTTCGCCGAGCTACTGCCAGGACATGCCAAGTGCTCTCATCAATAATTGCTCCGTCTTCGTACGCTCGGGAAAATTCCAGGGGCTCAAAATGAGCTCTTTCAAGCAAAGCAGCCACTTCCTGGACCAGAAAATAGCGATTAATCTGGGTTTCTTGCAAATTACCCGAATTGCCGTTTCTGCTCACCTGGTTAATATCATACGTGACGATGGCCAATTGCTTCTCCACATCCAACCTGGTACTGGCACGTCGGACCAGTTCCCCCTGAGGGATTACCCACCTTCGCTCACGCACGGGATCAAAGCTCTTCAGCATGGCTGCCGCATGCCAAAACTCAAATACGAAAAGACCGGCTTCGCGCAAGTGGGCGTGTACTCCTGTTAACACTTTGTGCAGAGCTTCGTTGGTTTGCACATACCCGATCGAATCGAACAGGCAATATGCCGCATCGAAGGGTTCCTCTGCCAGGGAAAGCTTGCGCATATCTTGGAGTCTGAAATTCACACGGGAATTTGCAAGAATTGCCTTGCGGCGAGCAACTACAAGCAGATCTTCGGAATAATCGGTAGCTATAATTTCATAGCCCAATTTTTCCAGTTCGAAGGCATGTCCGCCAGTGCCGCACGCCAACTCCAATAACCGCTTGCAGACCCCATGCGAATACTTCTTTAGACGCTGGTGCAAATGGACTGCTTCCCTGCCATAAGGCTTGTCCTGATAAAAGATATCGTAATACTCAGCATGTTTGCCGACGTAGGAACTCATCTGTTCAAGCTTCCCACTGCGGCGCTTGTCGAATGGCCTTGCAGATAAATTCGATCTTTTCGTCATCCAGCGTCCAAGTGGAGGGCAAGTAAAGCCCGTCTTCCCAGAGGGAGTCGGCTACGGGGCAGGCAACCGCGCGGAAGCCATCCATATTTTGCAGCACCGGCTGCTGGTTCATGGGGCAAAAGAAGGTGCGGGTCTGGATGCCGCGCTCGGCCAAAACCTCGGCCAGCTTATCGCGAGAAATACCAAATTCCGGTTTAACTACCAAACCGACCATCCAGTACACATTCTTAGCCCATTCCAGCTCTGTAGGCACCTGCAGCCCTGGTACCCCTTCTAATCGCTGCACATAGGCTTTGGCCACGCGCCGCTTTTCTTCCACGATCTTATCGATCTTGCGAAATTGCGCCAACCCCAAAGCGGCCACAAAACCCGGCATCCGAAAATTAAAACCGGCTAACTCATGCCGAAAACGTGGCTCAGTAAACGCCAGGTTGCGCAATAGGCGCACGCGCTTGGCAAACTCGGCATCGTTGGTGGTGATCATGCCACCTTCGCCAGTAGTGATGACCTTGTTGGCGTAAAAACTAAAGCAAGCCATGTGTCCAAAGCTGCCTGTCATACGGCCTCGCACCGTGGCGCCATGTGATTCGGCGCAATCTTCAATGACTGTCAAGTTGTTCCTTGAAGCTATCTCCATTAAGCGGTCCATATCCACCGGATGGCCGTATAAGTGCACGGGGATGATCGCTTTCGTGCGTGGCGTAATCAGTCCTTCGATCAAGTCGAGGTCCAGGTTCCAGGTGACAGGCTCAGAATCAACAGGGACCGGCACAACGCCATTGTGCAACGCGGCGAGGGCAGTGGCGATGTTCGTACTGGCGCTCACCAACACCTCGTCACCCTTCCTTAAGTCCAATGCTGCCACAGCTAGGTGGAGAGCGGAGGTGCCGCTATTTACCGCTATGCCATGTTGGCACCCCACATAAGCAGCGAATTCGCCTTCAAAATCCTCTATGTACCTGCCAAAAGTGCCTGAAACCTCGCCTTTGCGCAGCGCATCCACCACCATCTCGATCTCGTCTTCGCTGATAACGGGCTCAAAAACCGGGATCATTTCTTCACATCCACGAAGATCTTGTCCTGCTCTTCCCCCAAATACGGCCCCTGCTTGATGCTGATGCTCTGCATATCCTCTAAGACGCGCAGTGCATGCACCCCATGGATCAGTACAATGGCGTCCCCTGCGTGCATCTCGATCTCCCGCAGCAGATCTCCTTGGTCACTGTAGAGCTCTACGACCACCACCCCGCGTTGTACGAGGAACATCTGCTGCAGATCGCTGATCGTACGAGTGATCGGTTTATGGTAATGAGGAGGTTCTGAAAAACCTGCTTCATGGGCTAATAATCCGAATTGGAACGAAGATTCAGGGGGTGAGAAGAAGGTGGTCTTCGCTACGCGCGTATCTCCCCAAATGATCTCCGCATACTTTACACCGTTGTATTCAACTAGTTCAATCGCCAAGTTAGGCTCCAATCTCGCAAACTTTGCTCCCCTGGCTTACCACCCCTCAGGCGGCGATTATAACCATTGGAGCGTCCCAGTACTTTCACTGGCTGCTTCAACAAGTGGGCATCTATCCTTGGATCAACCATGTTGCCCCACAATTAAACCCCTGCGGACCGCCTTCCAGGCCGTGCGTATCGGCCAGTATACGGCTAACAAAACACGCGCGACCACCCGCAGAAGGGTGTACAGAGGCGAGTTAAGCAGTTTTTCGATATCTCGAGTCGGACGTAACGACTCCTTGATTTTTCCTGTATCAAGGTCATACCGTAATGTCATTATCGCTTCCGGATGCTGCCCGTCGTACCCATCCAGCCATTGCAAATTCGGCCAGCCCTTCTCCCCGAGGAACATAGGCCGCTTAAGTTGCTGATAACTCTCCTCGAACCAACGTTTGTTTCCCCGAAAGCTAGTTGTCCATTCCACATTGGAGTAATAGCCTACCTTTTGTTGTGCCTGCTTCGGGAATACATAGGAATAGTGGAAGAGGTAAATAGGTTCTGTCTTGTTTTTCGGAGCCGATATCCAATGCTTCTTGCGCAAATCTGTCCCGCTTGCATCCAACACTGTCGGCGGCCGGTGGTTCGAATAGCTGTAACCAGGACCCCAGCGGAAGATACGATGGCACAGTGTCTGTTCGTATAAATGCCAGGAGCCAGTTATAAGGCTCTGAAAACTTCCGAAAAATTCGAGATAAGGAAAGGATATGGCCGAAATAGAGGGATTCTCCGCGATCATCCGCAATATTGCTTGTAAGTCTTGCTCACGATAGAACTCATCGGAATCAACCTGCCACAGCCAATCTCCGGTCAGGTGTTGGGCATAAGCCCGAGACATTTCGTCCTTCTCCGGCCAAAATCCATCTGTGTAGCCCTGATCTTCCGCGAAGACAATGCTCAGTTTGTTTTCAGGATCGTGCTTCTTTTTAAATTCGGCAACCATTTCAACGGTGCCGTCCGTTGAATGCCCATCCGGCGTAGCCAGGGACGCGGCCGCCCGCACCGCCCCTTCCACCACGATAATCTCATGCGCAAGCGGGTACAAGGCGCGCAGGTTGTACTCCAAAAAGGGTTTCGCATTTAAAGCCAAAATACCAAAGCTCACTCGGGTCATAACGATTTCATCATTTCCAAATAGGCATCCAAGGCTGTTTGACTGGAGAGGTGGAGTTGGCTGTATGTCATTGTCTTTTCCTGTAAAGCTTTAAGCCTGCCTGATTCCAGCAGCTGAGTCGCCAGTTTGCTCAGGGACTTGATATCGCCTTCGGGGACCAGGTATCCATTCTCGCCATATCGGATGATATCGGCATTCCCACCGGTTTCGAATGCCAGCATGGGCACGCCGCAGTGCACAGCTTCCAGGAGGGCCATGCTGTAATTTTCTATCAACGACGGTGATATTCCAAATGAACAGGTCTTTACATTACCAATATGCTCCTCATAAGATAGAGGGCCGGTGAAACAAAGGCGCGCTTTATCGGGAAGCTCAGAAACTTGATCCAATAAGCCTGAAGGGATATCTCCGGGCACATAAAAGCCGATAGCATTCTTGCTCTGCGCGACTATCTCACGGATCAGCTCCAATATGAAGCCCGCACCTTTTAAATAGCTCCCAGCTGATGGCATGTAAATGACTATGGAGTTTTGCTCTAAATTGAAGTGGGCACGCAGGTCCAGGGGCTGTATCCCGAGTAGCAATTTTTCGTCGATCACATTGGGGATTACAGACACTGGCCCGGGGTATTTATAGCTTTTTTCAAACCACCTCTTCATGTAGGCGGAAGGGCAAACCACTGCGTCCACTTTCGAGAATACGCGCTGTTCCAAGCCTAATGCCACTTGAGTATCAAATCTCGAATAATTCCCATCCGCAATAGACAAAAATCGGGCAGGATTATGATGCGATACCAGGACGATCTTTGTCCCTTTGGGTTTCATAAGCATCAACCCAGGCGCTCCATGATCCGAGAGCACGATCACATTTGGGGAGTACTTTTTAATTTCCCTGCTCATACGTGTGGCCCCCACGATCGATTTTAAGATATCCATAGTTTGGTAAGCTGATTTTCCCGGCTGAATTAATGCAAACAATAAGCCAATTATTTTTTGAAGCAGAGAATTCAACCACCGCGGGGTGCCACGCCGGACCACATCCAGGCCATCCTCGTAGCCTGCCTCGCCAAACGTGAATAGGCGCGCCTCTAGTCCGGATCGCTGCAGCAAGCGGAAAAGATTAAAATGAGCGCTGGCCACGCCTCCTGTGCTATACGGCGGTGCAGAGTAGGCCACAACGGCTACTTTTCGCAGGGTCAACTCCGCCTCCATCCCAACTCCCTTAGAAGCGTTTTTAACCAAAACTGTAACTTGTCCAACACGGCTCGATTGGTTGCTTTGGCGATCCTCGAATTCGCATAGATGCGCCATGCCTTTAAGCCTAAACCGGCATTAGCCCGGCAAGCCGCCCACCAGCGCCTCTCAAGAGCTCGCTCAAAAGCGGGTCGCGGAAAGGCGCTCGAGCTTTGGTTTGCGGCGCGCAGCCTCAATAACCAGCGTTCCAAGTTCTCTAAATCGGCGCGACCCTGGGGAAGGATCCATCTGCTAACTTGATGGTGCAGTTTCAATTCGCCAACAGTTGCCTTGATGCCCAGTCGCTCAATTTCACGCAACCGCACCCTCTCGGCTACCGACTGTTGTTCCTTGCCAAAAACATTCCCCACCTGCAGGGAATGAACACGATACTGGACCATTACCGAGCCCAAGTTAGCGAACCGAACCTGAGGCGCAGCTCGGGTCCAAAGCTCATAATCCTGAGCTCGTGTAACGATCTCGTCATAACGCAGCTGGTGTTTATCAAAAGTTGCCTTACGTAACATCACAGAGCTATGCACCAGCGATGAATTGAAAACAAACTCGCTGCGAATGTCCTCGTCCGAAGTCGGATAGCGCCAGGTTTTTGGTTTCAACTCCAGTGTTTGCGCCCAACTACCCACTACATCGATGTCTTCGTGCGTATCCAAAAAGGAGGACTGGCGCTGCAAGCGATCCGGCAGACTGATGTCGTCGTGGTCCATGCGCGCGATGTATTCACCTTTAGCCATCTCAATGCCCTTGTTTAGCGACCGCGATAGCCCAAGCTGTTTTCTATTTCTAATGATGCGCACGCGCTCATCCAAATAGCTTGAAACAATGGCGGGACTATTATCTGAAGAAGCATCATCAATGATCAAAAATTCGAACTCTCGAAATCTTTGCCCCAAGATGCTATCAATTGCGCGGGGTAAATAGGGTTCCCCGTTGTGCACAGCCATTAACACCGTGACCTTGGGCATTGGCTAAGCAACCAGGCTGGCAAGGATACCCAGCTCGAGGGAAACGATGCGCTCAAGCGCGAAATGCTGCTCCACTGTGAGGCGGGCTTGGCTGCCAAGACGCACCCGCAGCGCCGAATCCCCCAAGGAGCGCTCCAGCGCCTGTCGCAGGCTGGACGCATCTGGCTCGCACAGCAAGCCATTCTCGCCATCCGCGATCAGCTCGTGGATACCGGGGACGCGGGTACCGATCACCGCCAGGCCGCAAGCCATGGCCTCTAGCAAAGCTTTCGGGTGACCCTCGTATAGCGAGGGAAGCACAAACACATCGCATGAATTGAGGAAATCGGGCAGCGCCACATTGGGCATTCTCCCCAGAAAATTTACCTTGACCTTTGTGTTAGCCGCCAGTGAAGCCAGTTCCTCCTTCAGCGGGCCTTCGCCAACTAGTAATAGTTCCACGTCCAAGCCAGCCGCGGCCTCGATCAAGAGGTTGAGGTTCTTCTCCCAGGCCAGTCGTCCCACAAAGCCGATGCGCAATGTTTTGTTAGGCTCGCGCTCAAGTGGTTGGAAGCGATCGATCTCTACATAATTCGGCACGACCGAGATCTTGCTTTCGGCTACTTTATATTTTTCCTGGATAGCCTGCGCCATGGCCGGCGTGGTCACACAGACTCGATCAGCACCGGAGAACACATGCTGCTCAAGCTGGTGCGCTTTCTGGGTAGCCGCTGCCTGCGGCCCATGAGTGCGCGCCTGCACCGCAGACAATAAATAGCCGCAGCGGGCAACGAATTTTCCACCCGCCCGGCGAGCGGCGGCCAACGCCACCTCGGCACCATCCACCTGGTTGCTCTTAAACACGTTGCCCCGCGGCGGTAGTAGTGCTAGTTTACGCTGGTACCAATGCGTAGGCAGGCTCCAGCCATTGTTTACGATGCGGATGCCGGGAATCTGAGCAGAATAGTTAAGCTCGCTCCTATCCCCATACGTCACGAAACTCACACGCACTCCGTGTTCAAGCAGCTTATGGTACAAGGCCACTTCGCGCGCCAGCATACCGGCTTCGTCCCAGGTGCGCAGGGAGACGCCCCTGGTAAAGAACAAAACCAACTCAATCGATTTTTGCGCGGTCATCTAATGGGCTAGCTCGGCCAATATAGGTTCGTAGATCTCATGATAGTAACGAGTGGCAATTAGTGGCCAATCATATTTCCGGACACTTTTTAGGCTGCCTTCCACTAACCTCTGCCGTAAATCTAGCCGGGAAATCAGTGTGAGTACATGCCCCGCAAGGGTTTCTATGTCTTCGCTGTCGGCCAACAGACCGGTCTCACCGTCGATGATTACATCGGGGACCAGCCCGACCTGAGTTGCCACCACGGGGATACCGGTTGCCATTGATTCAAGTACAGCTTTCGGCCCACCCTCCTCTCGCGAGGTCATTAAGTAAAGATCTGCCGCATGATAAAGGCTGGGTACTTGTAAATAGTCATCCAGCACCACATGGCGATACTGAATCCCCAAGTTCTCTAGCCCTGATTTGACATAACCGCGGGCTGGTGCGCTAAGCAGCACAAAAACCGGGTGATGTTTGTTCACGGCCTCAATCACTTTTAAGAAGATGTCCGGACCCTTGATCATCTTGGGATCATTTCCATCACCCATTCCAACCCCGTCTTTATGAAACGAGCCGATACAGAAAGCCCCAGCCGGAATTCCCAATTGCTCTCTTTTTTTCAGCCTCTGGTCTTTTGTCACCGGGTAGAAGTTTTTCAAATCGACCCCTTCCGGTATCAAGGTAACCTTTTCGGAAGGGACACCCCAAGCTAATAAGCGTCCCTGCATAATTTGGCTGGCCGTGTGCAACTTGACAAAATTCCCCTTATTGTCCAGCACCTTCTCTAAAGCGCCTTGGAATTGTTTGTCCTCTTTTTGACCGTGATAGATAGTGCCGACGACCGCGTTTCGCCTGCTTAACCGGCTTTGCACATAATCCGTCAATTCCCATAACGAGGCGCAATGTATGATTTGGCCGCTGAGCCCGCTAACCGAGCGAGAGATACTGGCTTTCAAACCAAATTGCTTTTCCACTTCTCGTGTTATATATTTTGCCTCCCAATCGAGCACCCAGTTCACCCCCGGGGCGATGTAGTAAAGCTCCGGTTGATTCGGCTTTCGCAGCCACCGACGAAAGCTGGCGACCATAGCACGCATCACGCCACCCCCAAACGTTGCAACACTGGATACGCCCAGGCAATCGCGGTACGCCGAAAAGCAGGGATGTGAGTCCGGCGCGCGGTTGCTTCCAGAATAGAAGTCGTGTATTGGTTAAAATTCTTATTCGGGTTGAACAGTTCCTGCGCCCGCTGCTGAGCCGCCCGGGAAAGCTCCTCCAGCTTACCCAAGGCTTTGCCAAGTCCATCCGCAAAACTTTCGACCGTTACCGAAAACCCACACTCGCTGATCACTTCGCGCATAGCGCCGCTGTCCTCGTAAAGTACGGGTAACCCGCAGGCCATCGCTTCTAAAACATGGTTCGGGCAGGCTTCGTTCTTCGAAAAAGTCAACAGCACCTGGCAGGAGCGCAGGGCAACAGCGAGTTCTTTGCGATCCAACAATCCTAATTTATGCACGTTTGGCAGATCGGGGGCATCCTTAAAGCTACCGCAAAGCACAAAATCGACGTCGGGGTGCGAAGAAGCCACGGCGTAAATTTTCCCCAAGCCTTTGAATGAATTCGTACTCCAGGTCACCGCTGCCACCTGCGCCTGGCGGGAAAACCGCTTCCGCTCGCCTCCAGACCTAAAGGTGTATAGGTCGACTGGGTTGTAAATTATGGGGCCGTCCTGCTTGATTACCCGGAATATTTCGCGGGTACTGGCGCGCGCGTACTGGCTTTGAAAGATAGTCAGATCCGCTATCGTGTTGACCCGCGCCTGACGCTCATCAGCCTCGGCAGGACGTCCATAGTTTTGGGCCGCCCCGTCAATGCGCTGCACAATACGTACCTTGGGATTCCGTCGAATGGCGCGCAGGATATCGCTATACGGTGTCATCCAGTGATTGGTAAATAGCACATCGTATTTGCTCCCCAGATCTTGGGTTACTTCCCAACCGATTTGGCGCAAATAATTACTAAACGCATCTAAAAAATAAAAACCGCCACCTTGAGGCAGAAACCTAACCGGAATACAGACGCGCATCTACTTCGCCTGCTCTGCCATTAGCTCTGACCAAATCTCTCCCCAGCGCAGTTCAATATGCTTTACTTCAAGGCTGGCTTGTCTTATCTCCTTATTAAAATCCTCAAGAGTGTATTCGGTCTTGTGGTCCGGATCCAATCGCCATTCAACCTCCAGCTCCTTCTTAAGCGGTACGCGCCAATCGCGCTCAAATAAGGGGACCCTAATGAAAACCTTTCTTGTTTTGGTAAGCGTAGTAATTCTCTGTAAAAATTCTGGCCGGTTGTCTAAATGTTCGAGTACGTTAGAGAGCACTATCGCATCATATGGTTTTCCGATCTTCAAAGTTTGCGCATCTTGGACCATGAAGTGCAGATTGGGATGTGAGTATCGTCTTTTAGCTTCGGCGATGTTTTCAGAATTTATATCAATGCCATCCACAATAGCGTGCGCTTTTTCTACTAAATCATTAGCCACATCTCCCATCCCGCAGCCAACGTCCAAAACATACTCTCCTGGTTTGATGCGCGAGATAAAAAAATCGTGGTAGCCGGTGTGGCGGTGCTTAGTATGCTTTCCCCCGTTATATCTAACAGCTAAAGGACCTTCAAGCTCATATAACGCCGCTTCTAGCCGGAATGTGAAGCGCAGTGCTTCCGCTGGCGGCAGGGTACGGACCCGATACTGGATTAACTTCACAATCAGCCGTTCGTAATGAGAAAGCCTCATTCTTTGCGAGAAGAACACAACGATCTTTGAAATTAGCCTATTCATCGCAGGTTACCCAGCCAGGTCCACTTCATCATTTTTGAGTTCCTCCTCTTTGGGCTCCATTTTGGCGAATGAGTGCAATAGTTCCAAAGAATCAAGAATTCGATCGCTGCTTGGCTTGTCGGTTATGCCTAAATATTTCTGGGCATACGTAGCCGCTGCCCGAGGGTCAGTTTGCGCGTTGTCCAGCCCGTTTTCGCGAAGCCATTTGAGGATGTTACGCGGCTCAATATTGGTAATGACACCTGGATAATTAAACGGCCCTTCTTGGTCCTTGGACAGGATGGCCTGATGGTATTGCTTTTGCTTTGGGTAAAGCGGAGAGGGCGGGTAGTCCAGTTCCGCACTGGGCACGTAGATATTCCAGGCGGGAACCTGCATGGCCGCCGCCTCAAGCATCGACATGCTCATCACTCCGATGCACACATCGGCTATGGCCAGCAATTTGTAAGAGGTGAAAACGGGATAATGCGTATCCTCCTCACCAGATAAATACAAGTCAGCTTGAGTTTTTAAACATTCTGCATCTCTCTGCTTGGCCCGGGACTTAACGACCAGGAAGGCATGATTTCGATCGCAAAATTCACGGGTCGCATTAATAATCTCTTCCATCGTTGGGACAAATACAGCATCCGCTATCTCCGTCCACTTACCTGACAGAATTGCGCGCTGGATCCGCTTGAGCCTGCTCGCCTGCCCCCATACTCGGAAACGCCAGCGAGTTTCTGGGGGAATGGCCGGAGCGAACAGGATAACCACGCGCATGCCCTGTGGGATTCCGAATTCGGTACGAACACTCTTGGCGTTAATGCTTTTAAGCTGGTCAAACATGGGAGAGCCCATCGCCTCAACTCGCCCGCCGTAACTGCTTTCCATGGCAGCAATTGAACTGCCGTTGCCATACAGCCTAAAGTGTATATCTACCGCGAACCGGCTTAAGTAGTAGGTCTTATCAAAATAGTTCAGGGACTCGATTAGTCGCATGCTGTTCTCGTAGAAATGAGTCAAGCTTATGACCTTGACGCCACTTTTCCTCGCCCTTTGGATCTCGGTTAAATATTCGTTTAGTACGTAATATCCTTCGTGAGTTACCAAAACATCCAGCAGGAATTTTTCTTTTAGCTTTCCGAGGTCTTTTAGTAACAAAGGCGCAAGCTCGACATTGTGCTGAGAGAATGTGGAGAGTTTTTCCGGCGTTATCCGTTGGTAGGCCTTGCTTCCGCCGGTAAGCTCGTCGCTAGTAAAAAGGTAGACCTGATGATTGCGATTAATGCTTGCCTGTATCAGGCTGCCCATCGTCTTTAAAAACGTGTCTCTTAATAAGAGGAAGCCGATCTTCATCAATTACTCACTCATGTTTTTATTAAGCACAATTGCAATTCGTTCCCCTGCTTTTCCATCCCATAATTCGGGGGGTTTAACCGCGGATTTTTCCTCGTTCAATACCGAGTGAAACCCTTCCACAATACCTTGGCGTGAGCTACCCACCAAGCGGTTCGTTCCCTGTGAAATGGTGACAGGCCTCTCGGTGTTTTCTCTTAGTGTTAGGCAGGCTACCTGCAGAAGTGTGGTTTCCTCTTGTATCCCGCCCGAGTCGGTAAACACCACGCGTGCATTCATAGTCAGGTTCAAGAAGTCCATATAACCCAGGGGTTCTGTAAATTGGATCTGAGCCTTCCCCTTGTTCGAATCGAAACCAAGTTCCTCGATCTTTTTACGCGTCCGGGGGTGCATGGGGAAAAGCAGGGGTAATTCTGCGCTGATTTCGCCCAGCGCAGCAAGAATCTCTGTCAGCACCACGCCATCATCAACATTTGAAGGGCGATGCAGGGTAACCAATCCATACCCTTGGTTCTTGAGACCAAATTGCTTAGGCGTCTCCAGTTTTTCGACCTCAGGCCGGAAGGCAAGCAGGCTGTCCGCCATGATATTGCCCACCCTGAAGATGCGTTCCTTTGCCACGCCTTCGTTCAACAAATTTTCGTCTGCATCCGGGGAGGGTGTGAAAAGGAAATCGGCCAGCATATCGGTCACAATGCGGTTATGTTCCTCAGGCATACTGCGATCGAAACTGCGCAACCCGGCTTCCACGTGCGCCAGCGGAAGGCCCAGCTTGTTTGCTGCAATCGAGGCCGCCAACGTTGAGTTTACGTCGCCGAACACCACCACTAGATCAGGCCGGATCTTGGAGAACTCCGCATTCAATGCCAGGATGATCTGGGCAATCTGGCTTGGGGCATTATCCGTATGAACGTCTAAATACGCGTCCGGCTTGGGCAAACCCAGTTGGTCAAAGAAGACCTCAGACATGTTCCTATCGAAATGCTGCCCGGTATGGATAAGCTGAAGGTCAAATTGATCCCCTTTTTTCAACGCCTTCCAAAGCGGGGCG
>JBBDXQ010000107.1:0-12622 GCA_040902265.1 Anaerolineales bacterium | reverse complement strand
GCTGCGGATAATGGCGGCGTGATCTTCAAGCCCTTGGTTGGCTTACACCCCAATGTGGCAGAGATCGATTTCTTCTCCATGTACCCCCATATCATGACCACCTGGAACATTTCCGCCGAAACAGTGGGGGTGAGCGGCAAGCACACCCGGTGGGCGCCGGGCATCGGGACTGCCATCAATCAGGACCACAGCGGCATCGTGGCGGAGATCCTCAAGCCCATTCTAGCCAAGCGACAAGCGCTCAAGGACATCCTGGAGGGGCAGGTAGACAAACAGGGGTATGACCTGGATTATGTCAAAACTGCCTATGAGTTCCTGAAGGGTCTGGGCTGGGTATCCTACGGCTACCAGGGCTTCAGCGGCAACCGTATCGGCAGCATTGAAGCCCACGAAGCCATCAACGCTGTCAGCCGGGATGTGATCCTGCATGCCAAGGAAGCTGCCGAGGAAGCCGGCTTCGAAGTGCTGCACCTGTATGTAGACAGCCTGTTTGCTTCGATCGGTGCGCATGAAGCCAGGTTGCCAGACCTGCTCGCTGAGATCAAGCAGCGCACCGGTCTAAAGATCGACCTGGAAGGCATCCTGCGCTGGATTGCCTTCCTGCCCTCCAAGCAGAACCCCCTGGTGCCGGTGCCCAACTGTTACTTCGGGGTGTTTCGAGATGGCGAGCTTAAGTGTCGCGGCATCATGGCGCGCCGCGGGGATAGCCCTCCCTTCATTGCCGAGGTGCAGATGGAAGCCATCCGGGTGCTAGCCAGCGAACCTGATTTTGATAAATTACCCAACCTCATCCCGAAGCTGGTGCGCCTCTTCCAGCACAATTACCGGATCTTGCAGGGTAATGAAGTTGAACTACCGCGCCTGGTCATCTCCCAGACCCTGAGCCGCAACCTGGAGGATTTCACCGTGCTCTCAGCGGCGGCCCGAGCAGCCAGCCAACTGGCCAAGGACCGCACAACTCTGCGCGCCGGACAGACCATCGACTTCGTGCGCGTGAAAGAGCCGCCTTATGCACTCTCCCTGCATTCCATTGAAGCCGAAAAGCACATGGAGATAGACACTGCATGGTACGCGGAGCAATTGCTGCGCGCAGCTGATGAGGTGCTGTATTCCCTGGGAGTGCCGCGAGAAGTTCTTAGGGGCTGGCTGTTTGGCAAGCCGGGTTACTGGACGCCGGAAGACTACGTGAACAAGACACCAGCTGAATTACCTTTGTTAGCACAGATCGCCAAATATTCACCAGAAAAAAACAGGATCAGAGCAATCGCAAAATAAGACGAACTCTGTTTTATCCCCCCAATACATCTTTGAGCTTGTCGAAGAAACCGCTCTCCTTGAGCTGTACATCGCTACCCATGGTGGCCGCCAGTTCTTCGAACAGCTTGCGTTGTTCGGCGCTCAGCTTGCGCGGAATGGCGATGTCCACTACCACCAGCTGGTCGCCGCGACCACTGCCGCGCAGGTGCGGCACACCCTTGCTGCGCATACGCAACACCTTGCCGGGCTGCACCCCAGCGGGAACGCTGAGCACGGCTGGGCCGTCCACAGTGGGCACTTCCACCTCAGCGCCTAAAGCAGCTTGCGCCACGTTTATGTCCAGGTCCAGCAGGATGTCGTCTTCACGGCGGCGGAAATATTTGTGGTCGCGCACGTTCAAGGCGATATACAGGTCGCCTTGCGGACCACCGTTCATACCAGGCTGGCCTTCGGTACCCAGGCGAACCTGGGTGCCGCTATCTACGCCGGCGGGGATCTTGACCTCGCGTTTGACGGTTTTGCGTTCCAGGCCGCGGCCGTTACAGGTCTTGCAGGGTGTGCCGATAATCTCACCGACCCCGCGGCAATTTGGGCAGGTAGTTACCTGCACCATATTGCCGAAAAAGGTCTGCCGGTTTTGGCGCACCTCGCCGCGCCCTGCGCAGGTGGGGCAGGTGGACTTAGAGGTGCCTGGCTCAGCGCCAGCGCCATCGCAGCGTGCGCACACTTCGTCGCGGGAGAACTCCACCTGCTTCTCCACACCGAACACGGCTTCCTCAAAATCCAGAGTCAGGTTGTATTGCAGGTCCGCCCCGCGGCGCGGTGCGTTGTGCTGCTGCCGGCTTCCCCGCCGGCCAAAGCCGAAGCCGAACAGTTCCTCGAAGATGTCGCCCAAGTCGATATTGGAGAAATCGGGCATGCCGCCCATGCCTTCCAGCCCGGCATGGCCAAAGCGGTCGTAGGTGGCGCGTTTCTGGTCGTCGCTCAATACCGCATAGGCTTCGTTGAGTTCCTTGAAGCGTTCCTCGGCGCTGGGGTCCTTGTTCACATCTGGGTGATATTCGCGTGCCAGCCGCCGGAAGGCTGACTTGATGTCTTCCGGTTGAGCGCCGCGCGGCACGCCAAGGATGTCGTAATAGTCGCGTTTATTTGCCAAGGGATAATTGAGTTTGGGTAATAAATAGTGATTAGTGAGCGGAGATCAACTGCATCACTCGATCACTAATCACTATTTGGCGCCTACTGGTTTTACGCCTCTTTAAATTCGCCTTCCACCACGTCTTCGCCGCCGTTATTTTTACCCTCTTCGCCGTCTGGCTGCGAGCCAGCCTGGCCCTCAGGTCCGGGCTGCGTCGCGCCCTGAGCGTTTTGCTGGTAGGCCTCAGCGCCCAGCTTTTGCACGATCTCCATCAGTGACTCTGTGGCGGATTTGATGGCCTGTGCGTCTTCTCCCGGGAGCGCGGCGCGCACTTTGGCCACCGCCTCCTCGATCTCTGTCTTGCGCTCAGCGGAGACTTTATCTCCCAGATCTTTCACCGTTTTCTCCGCAGTGTAAGCTGCGCTATCACCTGTATTGCGTGCGTCCACCAATTCCCTAAGTTTCTTATCTTCATCGGCATGGGCTTCGGCTTCCTTGCGCATACGTTCCACTTCCTGGTCAGTGAGCCCGGAGGAAGCGGTGATGGTGATGTGCTGGCTGCGCCCGGTGGCCTTGTCGGCCGCGGTCACGTTGAGAATACCGTTGGCGTCGATGTCAAAGGTCACTTCGATCTGCGGCACGCCGCGCGGGGCGGGCGGAATGCCGTCCAGCGCGAAGCGGCCTAACGATTTGTTATCCACCGCCATGGGGCGTTCGCCCTGCAAGACGTTTACTTCCACCTGGTTTTGGTTATCGGCCGCGGTGGAGAAGATCTGGCTCTTGCGAGTGGGGATAGTGGTGTTGCGTTCGATCAGCGGAGTGGCCACGCCGCCCAGGGTCTCGATGGACAGGGTCAGCGGGGTCACGTCCAGCAGCAGGATATCCTTTACATCGCCGCCAAGGACGCCCGCCTGGATGGCAGCGCCCACCGCGACAACTTCGTCGGGGTTAACGCCTTTGTGCGGGTCTTTTCCGAACAATTTCTTGACCGCTTCCTGCACGGCCGGCATGCGGGTCATGCCGCCCACCAGTACGATCTCGTTGATGTCGCTTGGTTTCAGGTCGGCGTCTTTGAGCGCCTGGCGCACCGGTCCCATGGTGCGTTCCACCAGGTCAGCGGTCAGCTGCTCCAGCTTGGCGCGGGTGAACGGCGTCACCAAGTGCTTCGGTCCCGAAGCATCTGCCGTGATATAGGGCAGATTGATCTCGGTCTGCTGCATGGTGGAAAGTTCGATCTTGGCCTTTTCAGCGCCTTCCTTCAAGCGCTGCAGCGATTGGCGATCTTTACGCAAATCGATGCCCTGCGTCTTTTGGAATTCATCAGCCAGAAAGTTGATGATGCGATGGTCGAAATCGTCGCCACCCAGGAAGGTGTCACCCGAGGTGGAGCGTACTTGGAACACACCCTCGCCCACATCCAGGATGGAGATGTCGAAAGTGCCACCACCCAGGTCATATACGGCGATGACTTCATTTTTTTTCTTGTCGAGGCCGTAGGCCAGGGAGGAAGCCGTGGGTTCGTTGATGATGCGCAGCACTTCCAGGCCGGCGATCTTGCCGGCATCCTTGGTGGCGTTGCGCTGGGCGTCGTTGAAGTAGGCCGGCACGGTGATCACTGCCTGGGTCACCGGTTCACCAAGATAGGCCTCAGCATCCCGCTTGATCTTTGCCAGGATCATGGCCGAGACTTCCGGCGGTGTGTAGTTCTTGCCGCCCAGTTCCACCTCGATGCCGTCGTTGGCGCCTTTGTTGATCTTGTAGGGCACCACTTCCAGGGCCTTGGAAGTCTCCAGGTCATCATACTTACGACCCATGAAACGCTTGATGGAATAGATAGTGTTTTCCGGGTTAACCACCGCCTGGTTGCGGGCAGAGCGCCCCACAAGGCGCTCGTTATTCTTATTGATGGCTACCACCGAAGGGACCAGCCGGTCGCCTTCCGCGGTGGGGATGACGATTGGTTCCCCGCCTTCCATCACAGCACCTACCGAGTTGGTGGTGCCGAGATCAATTCCGATGATTTTTGCCATGTTCTCTCCTAGTTATTTAGCGACTTTCACTGCCGCGGGGCGCAGCACCCGTTCAGCGAGCAGGTAACCCGGCCGCAGCACTTCGATAATGACTCCACTAGCGTGGTCCTTGCTCTCTTCTTGCGCAACTGCTTCATGTAGGTTGGGATCAAAAGGCTGCCCCAGCGGGTCGATTCGGGTCAAGCCTTCGTTGCCCAGCGTGCCCTGTAATTTATTGTAGATGATCTCGATACCTTCGGCCCAGGCCGCTCCTTCGCCGTCCTGCGGGTGAGATCTCAGGGCGCGCTCCAAATCGTCGACGATATCCAGATATTGCTTGATCACCCGGCCACGTATCTCGGCCGCCTGCAACTCCTGCTCGCGAGCCAGGCGCTTTTTGTAATTAGCGAACTCAGCCTGGGCGCGTTGCCAGCCTTCCAGGTTTTCGGCGGCCTTGGCTTCCACTTCGGCCAGCTTGTCCTCCAAAGAATTCACTTCGGACTTACCGGCAGCATGCGCGCTTTCAGGTTGCTCTATCAGCGTCCTAGCTTCTTCCCCTTCGATTTCAAATTCGTTTTTTCTCTCTTTATCGTCCATTTTCATTCTTTACTCACACCTGATTTCCAGTTTATTTGAATCTTACTAATCACTAATTCTGGGTTCCAAAATACCAAGATTAATCACTGCTTTTTTCCGTCATCGACTCGCTCACCATCTCACTGAGCAAGCCGGCCACATAATCCACGGTGGAAACCGCCCGGCCGTAAGACATACGAATGGGGCCCAGCACACCTAAATAGCCGCTGGCCGCGTTCTGCGACCCATAGCGGGCTAGCACCAGTGAAAAATCGTTGAGCTGCTCCCAGCGCCCTTCGCCGCCAATGAGCACCTGCACCCCACCGATCTCGCTTTCGTTCATCACTTGGGCCAGCAGGTCTTCCAACAGAGGGCGCTCTTCCAGCACGCGCAGGGCGCGTTGGGCGGCGTCACCCTCGCTGAACTCGGGTTCGGCCAGCACGTTGGTCCAGCCGTCATGGTAGACCTCGCCGAAACCGGTGCTCAGACGGTCAAGCTCGACTTGCACCAGGCGGAATATTTCAGCGGCCAGCGTGCCCATGGCTTCCGGCGGCGCCGGCATCTCAGCCTGGGTTTTGCCGCGCAGCATGCTGCTCAATTGCTCGGCGGTGCTGCTCAATTTTTCCTGTGGAAAGGCTTCTTTCAAAACCAGCATCTGCTGGATCACCTGGCCGCTTTCCAGGACCAGCACCATCAGCACTTGCTTGCCGGTGGTCAGGATCAGTTCAAGGTGCTTGAAGCGCGCCTGCTGGGATTGCGGCGGAGTGATCAGCGAGGCAGCCCGCGATTGGCTGGCCAGCACCGAGGCGGCCAAGCGCATCCATTGCTGCACTTCGTGGCGCGCCTGGTAGAACTGGTGGCTGATGGTGTGCTTCAACGACACCGGCAGCTCCTGGCGGTGCATCAGCTCACCCACGAAGAAACGCAATCCCTCTTCGGTGGGCACCCTGCCAGCCGAGGTGAACGGCTGGCGCAGGAAGCCGGTCTCAGTGAGCTCGGCCATCTCGTTGCGCACCGTGGCAGAACTTACATCCAAGCCATAACGGTCCACCAGATGCTTGGAGCCCACCGGCTGGGCGGCTTCCACATAGTCCTGCACCACAAGACCCAAGATCAATTTTTGGCGTTCGGTTAGTTTATGCATATTAGTCGCATAATTAGCACTCTCATATCGAGAGTGCTAATTGCAGCGTACAGAACATTGTAGCAAGGGCCGAGAAGCACGTCAAGAAAACGTGGGAGTGCTACACATAGTTCTTACAAAAAGTTAAGAGATAGCCCGGCTTATGCCTGCGCCTTTTCAAACTACGGCTCAACTCTCAGAGAAGTTAACGCCTGCTCGACATAAATAGAGTTCGGGTTCGCCTCTTCCGCCAGACGGAACTGTTCAATGGCGGCGTTCACGTCGCCCGCTTTGTAGAAAGCCCAGCCCTTCCAGAGCAGCACATCTTCAGAGTTGGGCGTGATCTGCAGCGCGTAATCGATCATCGTTGCCAAGTCTTCCAAGCGGTTGGTGTGATAGTAAGCCCAAAACGGCCCAAACTGATAGCGCAGCATGCGCATCGGCAGCCCAATGCGACGCGCTTCGTCAAAAGACGAGGCCGCCGGGCCGTATTCTCCAAAATAGACCTGGTTCATGCCCAGGTTGAACCAAGCATAGGCGTTCTCGGGGTCGGCTTGCACTTCCGCCTGGGATGTTGCCAGCGCGTTTTGGCGGTTGGCTTCTTCGTCCCAATCGTCGCCTAGCAGCTCTTTCACCAGGTCCTCCTGGCCCGGCAAATAGGCCAGGATGTAGACCCGGTTGAACTGCTGCCACCACTCATCAAATTCTGCGAAACTCATCTGCTGATCTGGTCCAGCGTAACTATCTTGGAAAGTAAATTCCGCGGCCTCATCGTCGTAACCGGTCACCAGCGCGTAGTGGCCGTTCCAATAATCGTCGTCGGGAAAATAGTCGACTTCAATGAGATGCCCCTTTTCCACCAGCACCGGGATGCCCGCCGCAATGGATTGTTTGATCAGCTCCACCGTCCCACCGAGCCTGTAAGTGGTTTGCAGCCACCCCGCCCAGTTATTGGCGTAATACACCAGCTCGTCCACGTTCACATTGCGATCGCCATTTACCGGCTTGACCTCAGCGGAGATATCGTATTGGTCGCCATCCCATCCGTAATAACGCAGATACATGGACAATGTAGCCGGGCCGCAGTTATTGGGACCCTGCGCCTCGTAGCCGGCCGGGGTAAGCTGCACCGCGGCAGGGAGCGCAATGGGTGTGGATTGCGGGGTCGACGCAGGCGGTTGTGCGCTGGGGTTGGCCGCCGCTGTAGGCGCGCTAGGCGCTACGCCTGAGCTGACGATTTCGGGCGGGGGCAGTGCGCCAGCCGGGTTCAGGCGGGTGCGTACGAAGGTCTGAGCTACGTCCAGCTGCCAGTTGACCCGCAGGTTGACCCATGGGATTTGATAAACAATGAATGAAAGGACGAAGAGGCCACCAAAAAATAGGGGCCAACGTTGGCGAATATGTTGCATCGCGATGATTGTACCCAAGGGTGGGGAACCCAAGCCTTCTCTATTTCGTTATTAATCTCACAAAGAGAAGGAGAAACCATGAGATCAAACTACCTATTGCTCACACTTTTCGCACTATTGCTTGCTGCTTGCCAGCCGGCAGTCCCTGGCGCGCTGCCCGCTGGCCAGGTCGTGCTGAACCCCGGCGAAGCTATCGCTAGCACGGATGGCCGCGTCAGCCTCACTTTCCTTGAAGTGTTGGAAGACAGCCGCTGCCCAGCCGATGCCCTGTGTGTCTGGCAAGGCAACGTGAGCGTGCTGGTGGAGTTCTCACTTGGCACGGAGACCCAGCAGGCCAGGCTCACCCTGGGCGAAATGTTAGCTGGCGATGTAAATTCCATTCAGGTCAGCAGCACCATTGTGACCCTGAGCGATGTCCAGCCCTACCCGCTGGCTTCCCAACCCACTGACCCCGCCGATCACGAAATAACGCTGACAATCGCGAACAATTAATTAATAGTCGGCCGAGCAGCCTAACTCCGTTTCATTCTGAGCAAGCCTTAGTTATAATCAAGCTTCGTATGAAATATCATATTTGGACGGAAGGCTGCCAGATGAACGTAGCCGACTCGCAGCGCGTCGCTTCAGCGCTGGAGCGCCTGGGTTACCAGTCCGTTGCCCGTATCGAAGATGCACAGGTTATCGTGCTCAACACCTGTGTGGTGCGCCAGAGCGCCGAAGATAAGGCCATGGGCCGGGTCACCTCGCTAAAGCCGCTCAAAGAGCAGAACCCCGATCTCACCATCAACCTGATGGGCTGCATGGTTGGCGTGAAAGGCCAGGAACGTTTACGCACCTTGCTACCCTTCGTGGATGTTTTCTCGCCGCCATCGGACCCAGGTCCGCTAGTCGCCCACCTCACTCAGCACGACAGCCGCTTCATTGAACTACACGAGACCGAACAGCGCTTCGCAGTAATGGATGGCGAATTAGTTCTGCCCGAGGCAGAGCTTGGCAACCTGGTCTCCGCCCATGTGCCGGTGGTCTACGGTTGCTCGCATGCCTGCACCTTCTGCATCATCCCCTACCGCCGCGGCGCCGAACGCAGCCGCCCACTGGGTGAGATCGTCGCTGAGGTACGCTCTCTGGTAGCCCAGGGTGTGAAGGAAGTCACCCTGCTCGGCCAGATCGTGGATCGCTATGGTAAAGATGTGGCCGACGGTCCTAACCTGGCCGCCCTTTTGCGCCATGTTCACGAAGTCGAAGGCCTGCAACGTATCCGCTTCCTCACATCGCATCCGAATTGGATGACGAACGAACTTATGGACACTGTAGCTGCCTTACCCAAGGTGATGCCGCACATTGAAGTGCCGGTGCAAGCCGGCCACGATGAGATCCTCAAGAATATGAAGCGCGGCTACACCGCCGAAGATTACCGCCGCCTGGTCGCCCGCCTGCGCGCCACCATCCCCAACGTGGCCATCGCCACCGACATCATTGTAGGCTTCCCCGGCGAGACGGAAGGCAAGTACCAAGCCACCTACGATCTGCTGGCCGAGCTGAAGCTGGACATTGTGCATCTGGCGCGCTACTCGGTGCGCGAGGGTACCGTGGCCGCCCGGCGCTTGGCAGACGATGTGCCCGAAGACGAAAAGATGCGCCGTCTGCAAGAGCTGGATGCCATGCAGGAAGGCATCCTCGCCGAAATCAACAGCCGCTATCTGGGGGAGACGGTGAAGGTATTGTTCGAGGAGAACGTGAAAGGCCGCTGGAAGGGCCGCACCGAAACCAACAAACTGGTATTCGTTGAAAGTGAACGAGAGCTGCGCAGCCAGGTCCTTCCGGTGCAGGTCACCTGGACCGGACCCTGGTCGATGCAGGCTCGCCTGATGCCGGATGCAAGCCCAATTCCGCTCTCTTTAGAAAAAATCTCAATCAGCGCTTAAGGCAGCTTGCGCTGCCGTTTCCGGCCGGCCGGATTCACTGCCTAGCAGCGAGAGCGCTTGCCCGATCCAAATATTAAAAAAGTGACCTTTCCAGCCTTTGACGAGCGGCTGAGATCCGTCACGATTCTTGCTCATTGAAATTGCTTAGGGCTTTTATTGAATTTGTATACTGAGATAAACTATAGCATATGGCTCTATCCCAAACAGAATTCTCCCTTCATTTCGAATCCAGGGGTAGCGGGCTGCCTTTGCTGCTCATTCACGGATTCCCCCTAAGCAGCCTGATGTGGGCGGGCCAATTGGAATCGCTCAGCGCCCAAGCCCAGGTGCTGGCGCCCGACCTGCCTGGCTTCGGCGATTCCCCCATCGCCGACCCGAAATATACCGTCGAGCGGTATGCCGAGGACTGCGCTGCCATCCTGGACGCGCTGGACTTACTGCAACCAGTGGCCATTGGCGGCTTATCCATGGGCGGTTATATCGCCCTGGCTTTTGCGCGCCTCTTCCCCGAGCGAGTTGGTGCCCTGCTTCTGATATCTACGCGTGCTGGCGCGGACTCTGCCGAAGGTAAGGCGGGCCGGGATAAGACTATCGCCGGCGTAAAAGAACATGGCGCCAGCGCAGTGAGTGAAGCCATGTACCCTAAGCTGCTTGCGCCGGCAAATTATGACGGGCAGCCTGTGGTGGCTGCCAGAGCAAAGGACCTGATGCTTACCGCCAGCCCAGCCGGCATTATCGCCGCGCTTAGCGCCATGCGTGACCGTCCTGATTCGACGCCAGACCTGGCCAGCATCTATGTACCGACCCTTATTGTGCACGGGAGGCAAGATCAATTACTCCCACCCAGCGAAGCCGAGGCCATGGCCGCTGCGATCAAGGGCAGCCAACTTCACCTGATCGATAACGCCGGCCATTTACCCAACCTCGAACAGCCCGAAGAATTCAACCGCATCGTTTCCAATTTCCTGAACAACCCATAAGCTTGTGTAAGCTGTGTGCAGGCCGTCGATGGTCCGTGGAAGAGACCAGCGGATAGTTTGCCGACTAAATATTTATTCGCTTGGCTTTGTCACAATATCAACCCAGAACCATTCTTTACCATCGCGCCCCACGCCGAAGACGATGCCGTCAGCGCTGCGCAACATCCAATAGGATGTGTAGTGACCGGCAGGAGAAGGGGCCTGCATGAGGACATAAATATTTGCATAGCCGCCGGGTGGAACATCATAGGTTGTGAAAGGCACTACCGAGTCAGCGCCCATAAGGTCACCATGCACCCAAACAGCATTAAACGCGGGCGTCCAGTTGCAGGTGCCCGTGTTCTTTAAGCGCCAGCCTTTAGTGAAGTAGGTATTCACAAAAAACTGGCTTCCATCTGGAATTAATTCCATTTCATACGAGGCGCGCAGGCAGGGCGCAGTGCTTGCTGCGACGCCCGATACGTTGGTGGGCGTGGGCGGTGTATCCTCTGATGGCGGTGTAGTGGTTGGGATTTCCGGTGTCAGTGTAGGCGTAGGTAGCGCCTCGGTCGATGTTGCTGTGGGTGGCGCGGCTGCCGCTGTTTCCGTAAACCACTGGAAGACAATTTGGGCGGCTTCAGTCTGCAGCGCTGGGAGCCCATCCTGCGCTCCAGCGCAGGCGCCTAAAATCAGGGAGCTAAGCAACAGGGTCAGCCACAAAGCTTTCTGGGTTGGATTCAAAGGTCTAGACTCGGTTCATCGGAATTAAATCTACGAACCACCATTGTATCCCTAGATAGGTGGTGTTTCTTGTGGCGAAAGGGCGTTCTCACCCTGCTGCGTTCACCTTGCGCTATGGCTTACGGCCAGCTCAAGCCAGACCGTATACAAGGGGCTAAGAATGGTGCTTCCCTAGTCTAATGAGGTTTCGGGACTTGAGATAATCCGTTATTGGGACCTGACTTGCCCCTGCAAACTCACCCTGGCTTGGCGGCCAACACTTGGATTCCCTTGACTCCCGACTGACCTACGGCTACAATTATCCGAATTAAGTCTCGGTGGACTAATCTAACCGGGAATAAAGTGTTGGCAAGTTTGCGCCAAATTTGGCGTAAGAGAGCCGAAGTTGGAAGTGATTTTTAATCGATAGGGAGAAGAAATGCGCAAACTAAAAAACTCGTACGTGAGGATCGCAATTATCCTGCTGATGGTCCTCTCTCTTGTGGGGCCATCATTTAATGCGTTTGCAAGCCCGCTTGCGTACGCAAATCCAGACCCAGTTAACCTCAAAACCGTTGAAAATTTCCTCGCGTTAGCAGCCACCACAGTTACCTCTCCATCAGGCCCCACTACACTTAATGGCGGAGACCTGGGGACTAACGCTGATTGTACTGATTTCCCCACCCCGTGTGATCCTCCGAACGCTAACGCAACAATAAACGGTGGCACGATCCACAGAGCGGATGGGGTCGCAACGACCGGTCAGACGGACGCAACTGCCGTGGTTGGCAACCTCAACGGACGCACAATGGATCAGGCTATAGTCGCTGGAGGACTTAACAGCATAACCTTGGCGCGGGGTGTTTACGATGTGGCGTCTGTTGGCGGCGGTGGTGATGATTTGACCGGCGACCTCACGCTCAACGGTGGTCCTAATGCGATATTTATATTCCGATTTAATGACACCTTTATTACATCGGGCACAGCCAGGGTACTTTTAACCGGAGGAGTCCAGGCTTGCAATGTATATTGGACATCCGCCTCCGGAGTTACATTTGTCGGTAGCACAGAAATGGTAGGAACCGTTTTCGCACAATCAAGTGTCACTTTTCCGGGAGGCGGTGCAGTTCTGGACGGAAGGGTTATCGCCCAAACTGCTGCAATCACCTTTAATAACACGACAATTAATAATGCCCCGTGTGCCGAAGTGACACCGCCGGACGAAGAGGAAGAGGAAGAGGAAGAGGAAGATGTAGTGACTGGTTTGCCAGATACTGGCGGCGTGACTGGTTTGCCAGACACTGGCGGCGCTCCCATTCGAAACGAAGATTTCGCCTGGACTCCGCTGATCGTCGGTGGCTTCAGCACTGCAGCTTTGATCCTGGGCGTTCGAGCCTACCGCCGCACACAGCTGCCTAAGCAATAATATTTTCTATATCGGCAGCATGCTGTCAGTGAATACGATCACTCGCCGGAGTTGGCTGGGCTGGCTTGGGACCGGTCTGG
>JBBDXQ010000106.1:0-12634 GCA_040902265.1 Anaerolineales bacterium | reverse complement strand
AGAAGCCGCTTTCGGTGATCGAGGCGATGGACAACTACTATCGCCGCCAAAACTCCAACATCCATCGGGGAGTGCACACTCTGGCGGAAGACGCCACCACGGCCTACGAGGCTGCGCGTGGCAAGGTGGCGAAGTTCATCAATGCGGCCAAAGCACGCGAGATCATTTTTACACGCAATGCAACAGAAGCGATCAACCTGGTGGCCTATAGCTGGGGTCGCGCCAACCTGAACGAAGGCGATACGGTGCTGCTCACCGAGATGGAGCACCATGCCAACCTGGTTCCCTGGCAGATGCTGGCAGCCGAAAAAGGCATCCGCCTTGAATTCATCCCGGTGACCGATGACTTCCTGCTGGATATTGCCGCGCTGCCTGGGTTTCTGGAGCAATTCAAACCCAAGTTGGTATGTTTCACTGCCATGTCCAATGTGCTCGGCACCATTACTCCGGCAGCCGAGATCATTAAAATGGCGCACGCCGCGGGTTCGTTGACGCTGATCGACGGCGCCCAATCTGTGCCGCATCTAGCCACGGATGTGCAAGCCTTGGACGTGGACTTCCTGGCTTTCTCCAGCCACAAAATGCTGGGTCCAACCGGGCTAGGCGTGCTGTATGGCAAGCAGGCCTTGCTGGAGGCCATGCCGCCTTTTCTGGGCGGTGGCGATATGATCAAACGGGTGCAATTGCGCTCCTTCGTGCCCAATGCGTTGCCGCACAAATTCGAAGCCGGCACACCCGCCATCGCTGAAGTCATCGGCCTGGGTGCAGCGGTGGATTATTTGAACGAAGTGGGCATGGATGCTGTGGCCGCCCACGACCACGAGCTAACCGCGTATGCCCTGGAGCGCCTTGAAGAGGTTCCCGGCGTTTGGATATTTGGCCCTTCGGCTGAGCACAAGAGCTCGAATGCCACCTTCACCTTCGAAGGCGCGCACCCACACGATGTGGCCGAGATCCTCAATCGGGGCGGGGTGGCTACGCGGGCGGGGCACCATTGTGCCATGCCGGTTCACGAAAAGTTCGGCATCCAATCCACCACACGCGCCAGTTTCTATTTGTACAATACCAAGGCAGAGATCGATCAACTGATCGAAGCGTTATACAAAGTAAAGGAAATATTTGGATAATGGACGACCTGTATCGCGAATTGATCATTGACCGCTACCAAAACCCGCGCTTCCGCGGTGAGCTGGACCCGCACGATCTATCCTATGAAGATGACAACCCGGTGTGCGGAGACCATATCCGCATTGACCTGCGGGTCAACGATAAGGACGTAGTGAGCGAAGCCCAGTTCAGCGGGCAGGGCTGTTCAATCTCGCAAGCCTCCGCCGACCTGCTGATGGAGAAAGTCACCGGCCTGCCGCTGGCCGAGGTGCGCAAGCTGGGCAAGCAAGACATCCTGGACCTGCTGGGCATCGAGCTGGGTCCGGTGCGCCTAAAATGCGCGCTGCTCTCCCTGAAGGTGCTCAAGGGCGGCGTGTATGGCCTCGAAGAGGTGATGACCTTGGATGAGTTGGCCGAGTCGTAACTACCAGTTTTGATCAGGGGTAAATGGACAGAAATGATAGCCGTGGGCGAAAAACCTTCATAACGCCGTTTCCGGCTCCCGCCACCACTGGATTCAATCACAACCCGCTTTATATTCCCAGCGTTACAGACCTCTACTTCACCCTGGAATATTTCTCACGAGTGGAAAAAGCCACCTTGCGAATACCTATCAAGCATAGTTGGGCAGCTGATACGCGTGAAGGAGGATAAATATGATTTCCCAAAGTCCTGAATCCGATGAGACTAGCACATGGACAGTATTAGATTACGAAGTTCAAATGTATTTGGGAACAAGCCATGTTCGCAAAAATCTTAGCTGTGGAAATAGCCCCAAAACACAAATTATTAAAAATGCATTGGTTGAAAGCTCACTCATTCACATGCGGATTTTGACAGATATTTTCCTCAGCCGAGGAAACAGGCCTGATGATGTACAGCTTAAGAATTTTGGGTTTGAAGACATTGTGCAACATGCTGGTCTCGCTGAGATGATAGATAGCTTTAAAAATGTTTATGGAAAATCAAGTGACGAAGATAGCAATTGTTGGATAATTAATAAAAAGTTTGCTCACCCCACAACTCAACGTTCTGACAGATATGATTATAGTGCTGTGTTTAATGCATTGGATCCGCTGCTAAAGTCGATTATTTATTACGTCTATAACTCCAAAGGAAGGCAACTACCTTACCCACTGCAATCTGAAAGTTAATGATCAGGCAGCCCCAGCTAATTTCATCCCAGCAATTTTTTCGCCTGGCACGAAGAAACAACCAGCCGAGACGCAGGCTTGTCAAGGAGACGCCCACCTGGGCGGACCTGCAGCGTCCTTGACAAGGACAGTTGGCTGTAAGTTGAATAGGCTAAGGCGAGGTGGTTTATCTTTCAATCGCGCTGTGAGGCGCCTCCGAGGTTGAAGTCTAGCTAGAGGCTCAACCAATATATAAGGTTAGTACAGTGCTCTCTTCGCTTTGGGAAGTTCTGTTGGAAGAGAACGGGATTTTCGAGGGGAAAAACTCGTGAGCTGGTTTATTTGGGTACCGTCAATCGCATCTAGGAATATTGGTTTCAGGTCACCGGCGGCTATTTATATGCCAACGGTGGCGGCGTACGGTCCAGAATTCCCGCTAACTGAAAAGGGGCTTGTATGCCAAATAATCTGGTCAAGCAACCCCTTGCTTTGCATAATATACTTCTTTAGTGACCTTCACCTTTCCCCATCTGGGGCCCAAGGAAGTCGATTTTGTGCCGGTGGCGGCCGAAGATGAGCTGCCTAACGGCGAACGCATCTTCGTTGAGATCGATGCTGAGACGATCGTGGTATTCAACATTGCCGGGCAATATTTCGCCATTGGCGACGTATGCTCGCACGATAATGGCCCGGTTGGGGAGGGAGAGCTGGAAGAGTATGAGATCATCTGCCCACGGCATGGAGCCCGCTTTGATGTGCGCGATGGCAAGGTGACGGCGCTGCCCGCGGTGATCGATATCCCCGCCTATCCTGTGCGTGTGGTGGATGGCCAGATCGAAGTTGGTGTTCCGGTGAAATAATCCACTGTTTGCGAAGGCGCTTGCTGAGTTGGACCCAGCAACACATCCCCAAGCCACTAAGGCGAACTCAAACTGCATCCCTGCGCAGGATTAAGCCTTGAAAGGTTAACTCTCCCGTTCCCCCCAGATCTACTACATTAAAGCTTAAAATATTAAATACATTCCCCACCGCTTTTTTCAATCCCGCGTCGGTCCAAAACGAAAAGAAACGCTTAGGCTCATAGGTGTCTTCTGCATACACACCTTCGCTATCTGTCCCGCCATACGATCCTAAATAGAATAGCCCGCCCGGTTTCAATACGCGCTTGATTCCATCCAAGGCTAGCGGGAATTCCGCCTTGGGCAGGTGCAGCAGGCAATTCAGCGCATAAACCGCGTCGTAACTGGCCGCTGGCAAGCGCAGGTCGCACACATCCGCGACTTCAGCGTGCAGACCCTTACGCAGGCAAGCAGCCACATTGGCTTCCGTCAGGTCCGTAGCCAGCACATCCAGCCCGTGGTTGGAGAAGAATTCGGCGTCCTGTCCGGTACCCGCCCCCAGTTCCAATAGGCTGTGTGCCCCGCTGGCTATGAGCGCTTGCAGGAAAGCCTGGCGCTCAGCCAATTTCCAGGGCTGCCGCTGGCTGCTGTCTCGCTCCGCTACTTTGGCGGCGTAGGCTTGCTGTAGAGCTTGGCGTAGTGTATTGTCCATCTATGCGCGGATTTACTCCACAACATTCCATCCCCGCGCCACAGCCATCGGCTTGAGGATCTCGTCGGGGAAGAACGCCACTGGCTTGCCCACCATTTCCAGCAGCGCCAGGTCCGTACCGCCATCGGCGTAGGCTGTGCTCTCGGCCCAGTCGATCTCCAGCCCGCGGGCCGCCAACGTGCTGCGCGCCAGGGCGGCCTTCTGCTCATCCAGGCACACTGGGCCTGCAACCCCGCCGGTGTAGCGGCCTTGCCGCAGCGCTGGCTGGGTGCCAACTGCCAGGTCTGCGCCTAGCTGGCGGGCAATGCGTTCGGTGAGCGGGGTAGGGCCGGCAGAAACGAGCACCACCAGGTCGCCTTGCTCCTTGTGGTGCCTGATCTGCGCGAGGCCTTCCGGTCGCCAGACCGGGGTCAAGTATTCGGAGACCACCCAATCCCACACCGGTTGCGCCGTGGCTGGTGTATCCCCGCGCAAGAACCACATCAAGTGAGCTGCCCAGGGCTTGCGAACGGCGCTCTGTGAAAGCAGTTTTGCTTTAAACAGAATGTAAAGAAACATGTGATAGACCCAAAAAACCAGCGTTGTAAAACGGCGTAACCCGTGGCGGCGGTAATACACCAATACCCCGCGCCACACACGCTGTGTGGTCAGGGTGCCATCCACATCGAAGAAGGCGGCTTTGCTTGGCATTAGCTACATTAATATCATATGCATTTGGATATCTAAAAGGGGATGGTTAATCCGCGTGACAATCCACTCTTATCGATAGGTGGCGTCCGCACCGTGGTCTGAAAGCTGGGCTCCAAACCAGCGGTGAATAGCTGTAATCAGGGGCAAATCTTGGGTGGTGAAAGTGATTTGGGCCCCGTTGGGCAAGGCCGTGTACTCCACCGTTATTTGTGCCGCGCTCTCTGCAAGGTCTTGTACACCGGGCATGTCATCCCCGTGCAGGGAGGCTGGGTCAGAGAAATCGCCTTGGCTAAATCGCATGGCTTCGTGTCGGATATGCTGCTGGATAAGACTTATTTGTGCGCTGTTATTTGGATCGTCGGCAATCACTTGCTGGATGCCGCCGTAATCTGTCATTTCAAAAATGTGGGTAGTTAGGCTCAGATCAAACGGCATTACTTGAGAGCCCATGTCGTGGACCATGGCTTGGTGAGCGGTCTCAGGCACCCTTAGCCACCCAAGCCAGGACAATATGCTAACGGTGCCGAAGACAGTAAGCAGAGCGCCAAAGGCGAGCGGCCAAATCTTCCAGCTTGGGTTGTAGCCTGGTGAACTTTCGGTCATTCTATTTCACAACTAGTAGGAAGGCGCATCAACGTCGCTGGAAAATTGAACTTGTCCAAAAAGTTTACCATTGAAGCCCTCCAGAGCAGGCAAAAAGGCGCAACCAAAGCAGCCAAGCCATGCTCAAAGATGCAATTCTTCAGACTTGTCCTAATCAATAGTCTTCGCAGAAAGGAAGCTGTTGACCTCTTTTTCAACTTTCTCCAATAAACTTTGCGACCCTGCATCAAACCATTGGATCCTGGTATCCCCGGGCTTGAACCAGGCAGCTTGTCGCCGTACAAACAGCCGCGTTTTCTGTTTGATTTCTGCCACCGCCTGCTCCAAGGTTAGATTTCCCTGCAAGTATTCGGCTAGTTGCGTATAGCCAATGGCTGAAAGGCTGGGTAGCGTCGTTTCGTATCCCTTGGCCAAGAGCGACTTGACCTCTTCCAGCCAGCCATCCGCCAGCATGGCCTGGATGCGGGCATCAATCCGGGCGTAGAGTTCCAGGCGCGGCCGGGTGAGGCCGATCTGCAGGACACGGTAAGCAGGCGGCTGGCGGCCGCGCTGTTCCGAGAACCGCTGGCCGCTGGCGAGTGTAACCTCCAGAGCGCGCAGAGTACGGCGCAGATTACGTGCATCGATATGCTCGGCGGCTGCTGGGTCCAACACGGCCAGGCGCGCATGCATCCCCTGCTTGCCGAGCTGCTCAGCCCAGGCTGCCAGGGCAGTGCGCAAGGCGGGCTGTGGCTTAATTTCCGGCGGCGTCCAGCCATCCAGGATGGCGCGCATATATTGCCCGGTACCGCCGACCAGGATGGGCAGCTTACCGCGCTGATGGACCTGCTTGATGGCGTCCGTCGCAGCCCGCTGGAAGACAGCCAGGCTCCAGGTTTCATGCGGGTCGGCCACATCGACCAGGTGATGAGGAACCCGCGCCAACTCTTGTTTGCTGGGTTTGGCAGTGCCGATATCCATGCCGCGATATAGCAGGCGCGAATCAGCCGAGACCAGTTCAGCGTCCAATCGTTGCGCAAGTTGAATGGCTATCTGGGTTTTGCCTACGGCAGTCGGGCCGAGAATAACGACCAGAGGCTGGTCTTTATCCATCGAGCGCATTTTCGAAATGCAGGATCTCGGGTTGCTCACCCTGCACTCGCCGTATGGAGACAACGTCCACGCGCCAATCTCCGTCCATCTCGGGATGGGCTTGCAAATAATCCTGAGCGCAATCCAATAAGCGCTGTTGCTTGAGGGGCGTTATGGCTTCTTCAGGTTGGCCAAAGGCTGTTGAACTGCGTGCTTTCACCTCAACAAATACGAGCACCTGGCCCTGGCGCGCCAGCAGGTCGATCTCCCCATATTCGCTGCGCACATTGCGCGCCAGGATGAGGTACCCGAGCTTCTCTAAAAATTCGGCGGCGCGCTGTTCTCCCCAACTGCCCAGGACCTGCTTTTGGTTGGGCATGCCCTATTTCAGGTGACGGCGAAACCAGTCTAAGGCCCGCACCCAAGCGTCGGCGGCTGCTTCTGCATGGTAAGCCTCGGGGCGATCGTCATTGAAGAAGGCATGGTCTGCACCAGGGTAGACATGGATGTCGTGCTCCACTTTAGCCGCAGCCAATTGTTGTTGGAATTCCATCACGATACTGCCTGGGATGCCGGTGTCGAGTTCCCCATATAACCCAAGCACCGGTGCTTTGATATTGGCAGTGTCGCGTGCATCCAGAGGGCGGCCATAGAAACACACCACCGCATCCACCAGGCCGCTTGCAAGGTGGCCACTGGCTGCGGTAGTCAGCGCAAGCGCGCCGCCCATACACCAACCGATAATTCCCACTTTTCCAGTCTGCACAATTTCCAAGGAGCGCAAATAGCGGGCGGCAGCCAGGATCTCATCTACAGCCCGGCGGCGATCCAAGGCCATGGCCAGTTTGCGGGCTTCGTCAGGCTCGCTGGCAGTTTGTCCGTGATAAAGGTCGGGCGCCAGAGTTACAAAACCCTCTGCGGCCAAACGGTCGGCGACGTCTTTGATATGCCCCACCAAGCCCCACCACTCCTGGATGGCGATCACCGCCGGAAAGCGCCCAGGGTTTTCAGGCAAACTGAGGTAGCCCGGGGTCTGGTGGCCATTCGAAGGGAATTCGATCATCTGTCCGTTCATTTTTAGCGCACCTTTCGTGCAGTATACCTGCGAAGTCGCTAGTGTACAATTTTGCCATGGAAATCGCCAGCCAAACTCCAGATCGCGAGCGCTTGAGCGCGGTGATGGCGGTGATATTGTTGGCCTTTGTCGTTTCGCGTTTTGTGCAATTGCCAGGTCAGACCATCGGGTTAGAGATTGCCGGCATTTATCTCCCACTTCAACTGGATATCAACACCCCGGTGGCTTTGTTGGTGGCTGGGCTGACCGCCACCGGCACAGATTGGATCCTGCAGACGGAAGCCAATGCGGGTTCGCGTTCCCGCTACCGCCACTGGCTGCTGCCCGCCATGACTGCCTGGGTGCTCAGCCTGCCATTGGCCAGCATGCCGCTCAATATCGAGTGGTGGTTAGCGCTCATGCTATGCGCTTTTTTCCTATTGGCCGTCATGTTGGCCGAGTTTGCCAGTTCGACCAGTGACAATCGCTATTATTCACTGGCTACTCAAGCTCTTACCATTCTCACCCTGGGACTTTTCCTTATCCTGGCAATCACCATGCGTGCAGTTGCCTTGCGGCTTTACCTGGTGCTGCCCGCCCTGGGTCTTGGGGTGCTTCTGGCGGCCTCGCGGTTGCAACTGCTGCGCTTAGGCCAAAAATGGCAGCCTTTGCAGATCGTGGGGATCACATTTATTTGCCTGCAGGTGGCGGCTGCCTTGCATTACCTGCCTCTCTCCGCCCTGGGGTATGGGTTGGCTTTGCTCGGGGTGCTGTACGCCTTCAACCATTATTTAGGCGCGCTCAACTCGGAGGAGCCAGCCGCCCAAGCAGTGCGCCAGTCCCTGGTCTCCCTGGCTGTGTTTTGGGCGCTTGCCCTCCTGTTGGGACAATGAAGCAGATCGTGCTGCACCAGGCTCATTTGCAGGCTATGCACATTCATGTTGCCGCTGAGGCTCCTTTGGAAGCCTGTGGCCTGGTGGCTGGCCATGATGGCTTGAGCGTATCAACATTTGCCATGCGCAATGAACTGGCCAGCCGCACCTTGTTTCGCATGGATGCCAGGCAGCAAGTCGCCGCCTTCCTGGAAATTGAACGCGCAGGGTGGGACTTGCTGGCGATTTACCATTCGCATCCGGCCGGGCCGGAAGAGCCCTCGCAATCAGACCTGGTCGAAGCGTATTATCCGGGCGTAGCCCAGCTTATTTGGAGTCAAGCAGATGGTATTTGGGGCTGCCATGCCTATCTACTGGACAATAACAGGAGTATCCCGATAGAATTCCAGGTCTCCGGTGAGCAACTCTCTAGCTGAATGGGTGTTTGAAAACACGCTCCACTTCTTCGCCACAAAGGAGGCTTCAGGATGCAAATATTTCCCAGTTTGGGTGTTGTAGTGTTCGGGTATGTTCTTGGAGCCATACCCTTTGGCTATATTTTCGTTAAAGCCCGCACAGGGAAAGATATCCGCGACCAACATAGCGGGCGCACCGGCGGGACAAACGCTATGCGGGCTGCCGGGAAGCGCATCGGCATCCTGACTGGAATTCTCGATATCCTTAAAGGTGTGGCGGCTGCCCAGTTGGCGATCTGGCTATTCCCCGGCAATGTTTGGATGGCCACCCTGACGCCTTTGGCCGCAGTGATCGGGCATAACTACTCTTTCTTTCTTGCCAAGCAGGATAAAAAAGGCATGTGGTTATTTGGCGGCGGGGCAGGCGGCGCTACTGTAGGCGGCGGGGCCGTTGGTCTATGGCTGCCCAGCCTCTACATCATGCTGCCAATCGCTTTGCTGATCTATTATTTTGTGGGCTATGCCTCGGTGACTACGCTGAGCATTGGCGTAATGACCACGCTGATCTTCGTCATGCGCGCATTACTTGGTTGGGGTCCCTGGGAATACGTGCTTTACGGGCTTGGGGGTGTTACGCTGATGGCCTGGACCTTGCGGCCGAACATCCAGCGTCTGTTAGATGGCAGTGAGCGCATCCATGGCTATCGCGCCAGGAAGCAAAAGGCAAAGAAAACCTCCGGCCGAAAATCGCGGCGCGCCACGAACTATCCGGTGCGCCAGGGTTAGCGACTTTCGAAGATCATCTCCGACCCCTCAGGCATGACCCCGTATTCATGCCGGTACAGGGCGATCAAGTTGCGGTGATGCAATTGCTCGGCCAGACCGGCGATCAGCACGCGGCTCTTGCCGCAATCCTCCACGTGAACAGTCTCCAATAGGTCCAAAGGATAACGCCGGCGGGAAGCCAGGCGCACGGCTTTGCGCAGTTCGCTTAGGTAATGCAAGTTCGAGCGCACGGCCGAGTCGATCTCACCACGCAGCACGATCTCACCGTGGCCGGGCACCAGGTTTTCCAAGCTCATCTTGGGAATGCGCTTCAATGAAGTCAGCGTGTCGTCGATGTCCCCGTCCACCAGAGTGGGCAGGGCCATAAAGGTATCCCCACAGAAAAGGATGCGGTCCTCATCCACCAGCACTGCGATTGAATCTGCGCTGTGCCCTGGGAGCGGGAAGAGGGTAAGCGTCTTTTTGCCAACGAACATGGTGAGCTCGCCCTGATCAAAAGTGAAGTTGGGCAGCACCAGGTCGACGTCGCGTAATTGCGGGTTTTCAGCTTTCTCAGATTGCAGCGCGGCCGCCCCGCGGGTCCTTAGCATCTCATAACAACCTCGATGGGAGACCACCTGGGCTTCAGGAAAGAAGCACGAGCCCCAGCTATGGTCGGCGTGATAATGGGTGTTGATGATATAGCGCACCGGCACGCGCAATTCGCGTTCGATAAAGGTGCGGAGTTGCAGGGTCTCTTCTGGAAGTGCCAGGGTATCGATAAGCACAGCCATATCCGGGCCGCTGACCACGCCGGCAGTTACCTGGGCATACAAGCTGCTCTGGAAGAAGTAGACGTTCTCGGCTATGCGTTCATGATGCATGGTTTTTTCCGGGTTTTAATCCCGTGAAGAATAGCACAGGGGGTAGGCACAGTCAAGGAATGTGATTAAATTCACAAATTATGCCCATTTTCACTCTCGGGCTTGCCCTGCCGTTTGTGCCAGGAACTTCAAGAATGCATCTTGTTGAGAATCGAATTCGCCCAACCGTGATGAGCTACCTGATCCTTGGAAGGTAGCTGTTCCAAGGGAAACCATTGCTGGAAGGCGATAGCTTCCCCAGGCTCAACCTTGGGCGGTTGCTCCATTTCTACTTTGTAGTGAAAAGCCAGGTGCCAGGACCCATCGTTCCCTCGAAAAGACTCGATATGGTCCAATTCTGGAGCTTGAACGATCAGGCCGAGCTGCTGCTTAAGCAACCTGGCTGCAGCCCTATCTGGGTGCTCGAGATACTTTATTGATGCATCGGGGAGGAACCAGCCTGTTTGGCCATCGTAGGCAGACGAATCTTTATACTTCACCAGTAGCACAGACCGGCCCTGTATTAAGGCTACATCGGCGATCAACGTGTATACGTTTCCTTCAACTGGTTTCATGGGCTCACCTTTGGCGATAAGCATAATACTATGCTTCTAAAAGCATGCATGTCAAGCTGCATCGCGCATCGTTGACAGCCTCTGGTCGCTTCTGTATAATCGAATGCACAATTGCATAGCGTACCAGGAGGAGTAGGCGGGACGGCACTCTCAAGAGAGGGAGCGGCCACAGGCTGAAAGCCACCCGAGTAACCTAACGCCGAAGTCGCCTGGAAGCACACTGAAGAAAATCCCCGGCGGGATCCTAGACCAGTGCGGGTCAGCCCGATACAGCATTTGAGCGTAGCCAGCAGCCTGGGCTAAAGCGAGGTGGTACCGCGGAACTCTTTTCCGTCCTCACGAGGAAAGGCGTTTTTTAATTTAAGCTGGAGGCCGTGTGACTGAACATTCATTAGCAAAGACCTACGATTTCAAATCCACCGAGGAGCGGATATACGCCTGGTGGGAAGCGCAGGGTTTCTTCCAACCCAGCAATGACCCGCGCAAGAAGGGTTTCGACCCTGCTAGGAAACCTTTCGTCATCTGTATCCCGCCCCCCAATGTGACTGGTGAGCTGCACCTGGGCCACGCCATGTTCGTGGCCATGGAAGACCTGATGATCCGCTACCAGCGTATGAAAGGCGTGCCCAGCTTGTGGCTGCCCGGCAGCGATCATGCCGGCATCGCCACCCAGCTCAAAGTGGAAGAAGATCTGCTGCGCACGGAAGAGGTCACCCGCGACGAGCTCGGTCGCGAAGAATTCCTGCAGCGCACCTGGGCCTGGAAGGAAAAGTATCACGCGGTCATCTCCCAACAGATCCGACGTTTGGGCGCTTCCTGCGACTGGTCGCGCGAGCGTTTCACCCTGGACGAAGGTCTCTCCGTGGCGGTGCGGGAGGCTTTTGTACGCCTCTATGAAAAGGGGCTCATCTACCGCGGCCCGCGGCTGATCAATTGGTCGCCCGGGCTGCGCACTGCAGTGTCTGATCTCGAGGTAGAGTACAGCGAAGAGGAAGGCCAGCTCTATTATTTCAAGTACCCGCTCAAGGGTTCGGATGACTTCATCCCAGTCGCCACCACGCGCCCGGAAACTATTCTGGCCGACACTGCGGTGGCCGTAAATCCCGGCGACGAACGCTACCAGCAGTTCGTCGGCCGCACAGCCATCGTGCCGATGCTGGGCCGCGAGATCCCCGTGATCGCGGACGACTACGTGGACCGCGAGTTCGGCACCGGCGCGCTCAAGATCACACCCGGCCACGACACTGTGGATTACCAGATCGGGGCGCGCCATAAGCTGCCGGTCATCTCCCTGCTGGACGAAGGCGCTCACCTTACCAAGGATGGCGGGCCGTACGCAGGCATGGAGCGTTTCGCGGCACGCAAAAAGATCTGGGCAGACCTGCAAGCGGCTGGCCTGGCGATCAAGCGAGTAACCTATACCCAGCGGGTACCACGTTCGCAGCGCGGCGGGGAGATCGTTGAACCGATGATCTCAACCCAATGGTTCATAACCATCAAACCACTGGCCGAGCCGGCGCTGGCTGCGGTGGAAGACGGGCGGGTGCGGGTGGTACCCGAGCATTTCACCAAGGTCTACCGTAATTGGATGGAAAACATCCAGGACTGGTGCATCAGCCGCCAGCTGTGGTGGGGACACCGCATCCCGGTGTGGTACGCGCCGGATGGCAGCATGTTCTGCGCGCGCAGTGAGGAGGAGGCGCGCGCCCAGGCCAGCCAAAAGCTAGGAGCTGAGGTTGAATTGGTGCAAGACCCCGACGTGCTGGACACCTGGTTCTCTTCGGGGCTGTGGCCCTTCTCCACGCTCGGCTGGCCAGAACAGACTCGCGACCTGAAGTATTTCTATCCCACCTCGATCCTGGAGACAGGCTACGACATCCTCTTCTTCTGGGTGGCGCGCATGATCATGCTGGGTTTGGAGTTCACAGGAGAAC
>JBBDXQ010000105.1:0-12651 GCA_040902265.1 Anaerolineales bacterium | reverse complement strand
ACTGATTCCACATTCTCTGTTTTTGATCTTCCTTCTAAGGAGGAACGACAAAGAAAAGCGATGCTTTCTAAGGTGACACGCCGACTGAATCAGGCTTTGACTCGCGAATGGCAGAATTTCCGGTTGGACGATACAGATGCGCTGCAGATAAATGTTGAATACAACTCGGAGCAGACCTCTGAGGGTACGCCTAGACACTTCCTGAAATTTGACATCATTGAAACTGACGCGAATGGAGACGAGCACTTTTTCTTTGTGAGAGATCGAAGTAAGGGATTCTTTTGGTTCTTCAACTTTGTTATGAAGCTAGAGTTCAACCCCAAAGCAAAATTTAATACTGAAGTTGAAGCCATATACTTATTGGATGAACCTGGTTCTTACCTTCACGCATCAGCACAGTCTAAACTAACGAAAAAAATTCGAAACTTGACCGCTCGTAACATCGTTATATATTGCACGCATTCACATCATTTACTCGACCCCGAAGTCATTCCGGTCAGTACTATAAGAATAGCTGAGAAAAACCGATTTGGCGTGGTATCAGTTTCTCCGATCTACGAACATGGTGGTCGGGTAACAGAAAAACGGTCAGCTTTTCAACCATTGTTAGATGCCCTCCAAATACGACCCCTAAGCTTAGATTTTGGTCATGAGCCAGTGACAATAACTGAGGGAATAATAGATTACTATTTGCTCGAAATCTTTAAAGGGGATCGGCGCTTTACGATAATGCCCTCAGTTGGAGCCTCCTCGATGAAGTATCTTATTAGCCTTATGATTGCCTGGAGAATTGAGTATCGAGCATTGTGGGACAATGATGATGAAGGGAAGGAATACTATAATGATGCGAGACTCCACTTTGGAGATTTCGAAAGCGAAAAATCTTTTCGGTTATTGCCACTTAAGAGTGCATCATCTAGAAAACGCTTGATGCAGGACTTAGTAGATGGTACCGATTTGAAGATGATTAAAACGCAATTGAGTTTGCCGCATAATACTTCCTTTGATAAGGTAATAATTGCCTGGTTTTACAGTGGTGACCGGAATAACTTGTATAAAAAGATTTCTAAAGCGACAAAAGAGAACTTTGATATTCTAGGTAATATTCTTTTCCCGTTACGATAGAGAATTTGATCGATTTCAATTCCACACTAGGCCGCAAAGCAAAGCAATTGCTCGATAGCGAAACCATTATCTGGCTAACCACGGTGGGTAAAGACCTTGCGCCGCAGCCACGGCCAGTGTGGTTCGTGCCGGTGGGTGAGGACTTGCTGATCTACAGTATGCCGAAAGCAAGCAAGGTGACACAAATCCGGAGGCATCCACAGGTAGCGCTGCACTTTAACTGTGACCAATGGGGCAGCGATGAGACCGTGGTGGTGCTGACTGGCAATGCCGACTTGGAAGCGGAGAAAAGACCCAACAATGAAGTGCCCGCTTATCTCAAGAAATATAAGGAAGGTATGGCCGAGCTGGGCATGAGCCCCGGGGAGTTCGCCGCCAGGTACTCGCAAGCGATCCGGGTAAACCTTACCACGTTGCGCGGCGCGTAGCAGCCCAGCTCATGCAATTAAAGCGGGGCTGGGTTTGTCGCGGGGAATAGAACTCAATAATTCAGTTTTGTTTTAAATGAGGGTAAGCATGGATTCTTCGCTCAGAATTGCACGTTATTAAGCGTTAGGTGGATTGATCATCCCTTTGCCTCTGCCCCCAAGCCAACCATATAGTCCTTGATGGTTGGCACCCCTGTCAGCCGGTCGTAATAGAAGTTGTTTACTAGGTTGATCAATTCTGCCCGCGCTGCCTCGGCGCGCGTCGATAAATGATCATGGTCCTGTTCACGCGAAAGAATATCTCGTAGCTGCAGAAGTTCGCGCACGATCTCTTCTTCCTGTTCGCCCTCGAGGGCTTTGGTGACATTGATGATCAAGTGATCCGTCTGGCCGAGCAGGGCATCCAGCTCAAACGTAGTGCCCGGGGAGAAACAATCGTCGATGGTGCGAACCAGCGACCACACCTGGTAAAGCACGGTGGCTGGTTCGTCGAACAACTCGCGCAGGAAGGCGGCTTCTTCATAACGCCCGGTGAGGCGGAAGATGTTGTACATGCGCTTGGCTGCCTTGCCAAAGTTCAGGTCCTTGGTGACGTATTTGCGCGCTTCTTTTTCCAGTTGCTCTACGTAATGATCAAGTGCGTTGGAATCCACCTGCTTAGCCAGCTTGGTGAACACCGGAATCGATTCGGCTTCCAAATACACTTCCTGGAAATATGGGTCGAGGTATCCGTCCAGCGGGGTGATGCTGCCATCCGGAGCTTCCCAGGTGGCGTCCAGCATATTGCTGGCGTTCACCAACTGCTTGCGCACCAGGTCGGCCACCACCCAGTCGAGCTTGCACCAGCCGGGTTCCTGGGCGGCTTGCTCCCAGGTGAGCAGCAGCGGGCTGCCCTTTTCGTCTTGCAGCTCGAGCACGCCCAGGCCAACTTCCTCAGCGTTCCAGGAGATAGGAGAACCCTGGGGAAGCTGCTTGCCGCCGCGCACCACGTTCTGCGGGTAGCTGCCCATCTTGACTTCGATCAGCTTGAAACCCGGTCCAGCCAGCGTGCTCAACGCCTTCTCGCGGATCAACTCGCCGAGGATGCGACAGGCTTCGGCACGGGTGGGGGCAAGGATGTTAACCCTTTCGAAGTAATCGGCATCGCCAGGGTAGGTCTGGATCTTGGATTGGGCCGCCGAGCCGGAGAGGGCCAGGGCGGTTTCCACTTTGCCAGGGGTATCGCTGAATTCCACCAGGCGCCCGATCTTGCGGAAGTGGGCCAGGTCTGCCGCGCTGAAATCCAGCATGGTGACGCGGTGGCCGAAAACGCCGGTCTTGACATCCAGCACGATGTCATCTTCGTCACCCGGAGTGGCAGCCACAGCGGACAGCCACTGCAGCGCATCAGCCTCGTTGAGTTCGACGCCCAGGCGCTTGGCGGAGGCGAGGATGCGGGAAAGTTCTTCGGAGGGAGTGGAGTTGACCATAGTCAGTAAATACGAGTGATTCTAGCACTTAACCCTTGGTCAATTGGCCGCCAGGACAACAGGCTGAAGGCCGTTGGAAAAATAAACCTGGCCGCCTTGTATAATCTGGCGCATGCCTAAAAAAACCATTCGCCTCCCCTTGCTGGCATACGTCCTCGGGTCACTGCTCCTTGTGTCTTGCGGTCTGGGTGAACCAGGCGCAACAGCCACACCCGCTCCGCCGACGGTCACGCCGACCTTGGCCGGGCCGCAGACCTTGAACGTGTGCACGAGCGAAGAACCCAGCTCTCTATATTTGTATGCAGACAACACGCAGAACGCCCGCGCCATTCGCCAGGCTATATACGACGGCCCGTTTGATTTGCAAGGCTTCCTTCCCCAGGCTGTCATCCTGGAAAACGTGCCCAGCCTGGATAACGGTGGCGCCAGCTTGCAGCCGGTCACTGTCGCCAGCGGGAAGGTAATCGTAGACGCTGAAGGGTTAGTGCGTAGCCTGCAAAACGGTGTGCGCGTGCATCCGGCTGGATGCAAGGACGGCAATTGCGTAGTCGAATATAGCGGTGGTGAGATGCAAATGGACCAGTTGGTGGTCACCTTTACGCTTATGGGCGGACTGACCTGGTCCGATGGAACGCCGCTTACCATGGCCGATTCTGTGTATTCATTCGAACTTAACTCCGCCGCGACCACCCCTGGAGATAAAACTAAGATCGAGCGCACCGCCAGCTACACCGCCAGCGATCAGGGCAGCCTGGTGTGGACCGGGCTACCCGGCTACCTGGATCCTGGCTACCGGACCAACTTCTGGATGCCAGCTCCGCGTCATGCCTGGGAGAGCATGGCGGTAGCAGACCTGCTGACTGCGCAGGTCTCGGCACGCAAGCCATTAGGCTGGGGGCCTTATGTCATCGACGAGTGGATTGCTGGTGAGCGCATCTCCATGTCGCGCAACCCTAATTACTGGCGTGCAGTAGAAGGATTGCCTTATTTCAGCTACTTGAACTTTATTTTTATCGAGGCCGGGGTGCAGGAGTTACAGAATGGCACTTGTGATTTGATATTGCCGTCGGCGAGCCTTGGCAGCCAAGCGGAAAACCTTCAGGGGGCAGGGGCGCAGGTGGCGTTCACGCCTGTGGATTTTTGGGAGCATTTGGATTTCGGGGTCAAACCGCTTAGCTACGACAACGGCTTCAATCTCCTGCAAGACCGCGCTGACTTCTTCGGCGACGCGCGCATGCGCCAGGCTATGGCCATGTGCATCGACCGCCAGGCACTGATCAACGAACTGGCTTGGGGGCAGGGCAGCCTACCAAATACATACATGCCGCCCGGCCACCCACTGGCTAATCCCAACGTGACCAGCTATGCCTTCGATCCCGCTGCGGCCAACGCCTTGTTGGATGAATTGGGTTGGTTGTCGGACGAGGAGGGCTTGCGCGTCAACCAGAGCTATCCGGGAGCGCAATTGGGTGTCTCGTTGCAGTTCAGCCTGGCCACTGGAGACAGCGAGCAGGATCAGGCCATAGCCCGGGTGGTCCAAAACAGCCTGGATGACTGCGGAGTGGCTGTGGAATTGGTCAGTGGACCCGCAGAAAAAGTCTTTGCGCCTGGTCCACAAGGGGCGGTCTTCGGCCGCGCCTTCGATTTGGCCCAGTTCGCATGGCCTTTCGGCGAGCAGCCCGCCTGTTACCTGTACCTTGGCGAGGCCATCCCTGGCGAAGACCTGAGTGTGTTCAAGTACGGGTGGGGTGGTTGGAACCTAGGCGGCTATACCAGCGCCGAGTTTGACGCCGCGTGCCAGGCAGCCTTGCGCAGCCTGCCCGGCGAGGCTGGCTACGGTGAAGCCGAGCGCCAGGTGCAGGCTATCTTCGCAGAGCAGCTGCCAGCCCTGCCGCTGTTCGTGCCATATGAAGCATCCGCCACTCGCGCTGATTTCTGTGGCTTTAGCGCAGAGGCGGGTAGCGAACTACTCCAGGGGCTGGAGAGCTATGGCTACGGGGAGTGGTGTGCGAATTAACTGTTTGTGGTTACTCAGTTGATTCGTCATTAACCAATTGACTGATCGGCTTATTGCGCTTGACAAGATAGCGTGAACCCTGCATAATCAGCGCCAATCGCATAGCAAAAGACCGCGACGCGGACGAGTAAGCGCCAAAACGAAGGTACAGAGAGCGAGCGAAATTGTTGAGAGCTCGACCCCACGCCGGCACTGAATGGACCGCTGAGTTGTAGATGCAAAGTTGCTGCTACGCAGCAATGATTAGCATCTTTCGGAGCGCCACCGTTATCAGGCAAGAGAGAGTTTTGGAGCTTGTGTTTATTCGCGGTAAGCAGGTGGCAACTCCAAAAGTAAACGCCGCTTTTGCGTTTGCGTACTAATCGAGGTGGCACCACGGACTAACGTTCGTCCTCAATGCAAATTTTCAAATTTGCATTGTTGGACGAACGTTTTTGTTTAACTCGGAGGCAACCGGATGAGCGCAGCAAAGAGCAAAGCAGCAAAGAACCCCAAAGCCGCGGTGATACCTGCAAAGTCCGCTGCAGCAAGGAAGGGTCGCATCCTCACCGGGCACCGCCCTACAGGGCCGCGGCATATCGGCCATCTGGTGGGCACGCTGGAACAATGGGCGCGGATGCAGGATGATTACGAGTGCTATTTCCTCATCGCCGACCTACATGTGCTCACCACCGATTTCGAGCATCCAGACCGCATCCAGCAGAATGTCAACGACGTGATGGTGGATTGGCTGGCGGCTGGGCTGGACCCCAAGCGGGCTACCTTCGTACGCCAGTCGGCGTTGATGGAGCATGCCCAACTGGCTTTGCTGCTCAGTATGCTCACCACTGTAGCGCGGCTGGAGCGCGTGCCAACATACAAGGACCAGATCCAGAATCTGGGGCTCAACCCATCCGCCGGATTGCTGAATTACCCGGTGCTGCAGAGCGCGGACATCCTGGTATATAAGGCTAACCTGGTGCCAGTAGGCGAGGACCAGCTGCCACACATCGAACTAACCCGGGAGATCGCCCGGCGCTTCAACACCTTATACGGCGAGACCTTCCCCGAACCAGAGGGGCTGCTGACCAAGACGCCGCGTCTGCCCGGCACCGACAACCGCACCATGCATAGTTCCTATGGCAACAGCATTCGTTTGGGCGACACACCGGAGGAGACCACCAAGAAAGTAATGAGCATGTATACCGACCCCAAACGCCTGCGTGCCACAGACCCCGGAACGGTGGAAGGCAATCCCGTCTTTGATTATCACGCGGTGTTCAACCCCAATGGAGACGAGGTCGAGGATTTTAAGACGCGTTACCGCGAAGGCAAGGTGGGTGACGTGGATGTGAAGCGAAGGCTGGCGGAAGCGCTTAATGCGTACCTGGCGCCGCTGCGCGCCCGGCGGGTGGAATTGCTTGAGAAACCCAAGGAGGCCTTGCGCGTGCTGGACGAAGGCACGCAGAAGGCGCGACCCCTGGTGCAAGCTACGCTCAAAGAAGTTCTGGGGAAGATGGGATTGAGATGAACACTTTTCTGCATTCAGTTCAATCCCTTTACGAGCAGGCCAGCGGAGCTGGCCGGCAAAGCATTCCCAAGACAATTGCGCACGGTGGGTAACAAGACAATAAACTAATATTTCGCGAACCTTCCCAAGCAGGACAGACCACCTTGAAGGTCCCGGCTCCGGCTGCCAAGCTGTAGCCAGGCGCTAAATCGAAATTCAGCGCTCATGGCTTCGGCTTGTATCCAGGCGAGTCAGCGACCCGCCCAGATTGCAAATCGAAACGCGGAGATTGCCCTGCCTGCTGCGCAGGCTGGCAATGAATAATTGGAAATAAGGAGAATGCCATGAGCGACCAATTACGTTTTATGCTTACCGAAAAGGATCTGCCCAAGCGTTGGTACAACATCAACGCGGACATGCCTGTGCCGCCTAACCCAGTGCTGCACCCAGGCACCATGGAGCCGGTTACTCCGGAGTTTCTCTCGGTGCTGTTCCCCATGGACTTGATCATGCAGGAGGTCAGCACTGAGCGTTACATCGACATCCCTGAAGAAGTGCGCGAGGTCTACAAGCTGTACCGCCCCACGCCGCTGATGCGCGCCGTGCGGTTGGAAAAGGCGCTGGGTACCCCCGCACATATCTACTACAAGAACGAGAGCGTTTCGCCGGTGGGCAGCCACAAGCCTAACACGGCCATCCCGCAAGCCTTTTACAACAAGGCTGCTGGCACCAAGACGCTGACCACTGAGACTGGCGCGGGCCAATGGGGCTCGGCGCTGGCTTTCGCCGGCAAGCTGTTCGATATCGCCGTGGAAGTCTACATGGTGAAGGTTTCGTACCAACAGAAGCCTTACCGCCGCATCCTGATGGAAACCTATGGAGCGCAGGTGTTTGCCAGCCCTAGCGACCGCACGCAGTATGGAAAATCGGTGCTGGCCGCTGACAAAGATAACCCCGGCTCCTTAGGGATCGCAATCTCAGAGGCGGTTGAAGCCGCGGCTAGTTCCGGCGGGGCCAAGAAATACAGCCTCGGCTCGGTGCTGGGTCATGTGCTTATGCATCAAACGGTGATCGGCGAGGAAGCCCTGCTGCAGATGGACCTGGCTGGTGAATACCCGGATGTAGTGATCGGGTGCGTGGGCGGCGGGTCCAATTTTTCTGGCATCGCTTATCCCTTCCTGCGAGCCAACTTGAAGGATGGCAAGAAAACAAGACTGCTAGCAGTGGAACCGGACGCGGCGCCCAGCCTCACCAAGGGCGTGTTCACTTTTGACTATGGGGACACAGCCAAAATGGCGCCTATCGTCAAAATGCACACTCTAGGTCACGGATTTGTGCCCGAGTCAATCCACGCTGGCGGGCTGCGTTACCATGGCATGGCGCCCAGCCTTTGCGCGCTTTATGATGCCGGGCACATCGAAGCCGTTGCCGTGCCGCAGCTCAGCACTTTCGACGCAGCGCTGCAGTTCGCCCGCGCCGAAGGCATCGTGCCCGCTCCGGAATCGGCGCATGCCATCCGGGCAGCTATCGACGAGGCGCTGGACGCCAAGCAGAAGGGCGACAAGCGAGTGATCCTGTTCAACCTATCGGGCCATGGCCACTTCGACCTGGCTGCATACGAGGCCTACCTGGCTGGCAAGCTGGTGGACTACAAGTACCCAGCAGACAAAGTGAAAGCAGCCCTGGCGGACTTGCCGGATGTGAAAGTGCCTGCGTAATCCCATCTTTGCGGTGCATCGCGCAGTACACTGCGCTACTCTCCTTGAAAGAAGACGCCCGCCACCGGAGGGCGTCTTCAATTTGCAATGTTTGGCGGGCTAAGCTGTAGGCGCAGGCACGGCCTCAAACGACAGAATTGCATTCATCGTTATGTAAAACGTTTTCCGGTGCACGGGTTCTGCCTTGAGCTCATTTCTAATCCCTGTTCTTGTCTCCAAGTAAAATAATGGTAGCCCCCAAGGCTGCAATCGCCGAGGCAGTCAGGATGCCGATTTTGGCAGAGGTCACCAGGTCCGGGTCGGCGAAGGCCAGGCTGGTGATAAAAAGCGACATAGTGAAGCCAATGCCCCCAAGCCAGGCGGCCCCATAGATATGGCGCCAACGAAGACCACGGGGACGGACAGTGACGCGCAGTTTCGTAAAAACCCAGGCAAAAAGGGTTATACCGATCTGCTTGCCGAGCACCAGGCCAGCCACAATGCCGATCCCTACAGAATTAAACACAGGAGCAGTTTGGCCGCCCAGGATGTTCACCCCAGCGTTTGCCAGGGCAAAGATTGGCATGATGGCGTAGGCAACCCAGGGATGCAGCGAATGTTCAAGGCGCTGCAAGGGGGAAGCGACTGATTCGGCGGCGCGTTCCAGTTCACGTACCGCAGCACGTTGGCCCTTATTGGTCAGCATACTGGTTTCCGTAGTTCCAGCCTGCTCAAACACCTGAAGGGAGGAGTGGCTGCGCTTCAGGAAACTGCGGCTGTCGATGCGCGGGTTAGCGGGGATCGTCAGGGCAAGCAAGACGCCTGCAATGGTGGCGTGCACGCCGGACTGTAAGAAGGCCAGCCAGAGCAGGATACCGAGGAGGCCGTAGGGCAGTGGGCTGCGCACCGAAAAGCGATTGAGAGTGAACAAGACGGCCAGCACAAGCCCGCCGAATAAAAGGCTGCTCCACATAATTTCGTGGCTGTAGAAGAGGGCGATCACCAGCACTGCACCCAGGTCATCCACGATGGCTACAGCTGTCAGGAAGATCTTGAGGCCAAATGGGACGCGCTTGCCGAGAAGCGATAGAACGCCGAGGGCAAAGGCGATATCTGTAGCCATAGGAATAGCCCATCCCGATTGCCCAGGGCCACTAAGGTTTAAGGACATGTATATCAAGGCAGGCACCACCATGCCGCCCAGGGCAGCGACGGCTGGGAAAAGTGCCTGGCGAGTGTTCGAAAGTTCGCCTACCAGGAATTCGCGCTTGATTTCCAGGCCAATGACAAAGAAGAAAATGGCCATCAGGCCATCGTTGATCCAGGTATGCAACGGGTAAGAAAGCTCCCAGGGACCAAGGCCAATGGCAAGCGGCGTTTCCCAGACAAGTTCGTACTCGTGGGCGTAGGCCGAGTTGGCCCATATCAGCGCCACGGCCGCAGCCAGCAACAGTAGGATGCCACCTCCGCCTTGCTCCCGCAGGAATTCCTGCAGGTTTGAAAGCATGGGTTGAATGCGGCGGCGCTGCCTGGCGCGGATAAAAGCGAATATCTTTTGCATCACTCTTCCTTTCGGGTGATGGGTTGACTATTTAATTGCGAATGTGAAGCGTAGATAAGCTTTCTCGATATTCTCCCGATAAGAAATGAGCAAAACCTACTTAATTATACTTGAGTCTGATGTCCTCCATTAAATAAAGACGCCCTCCAAACGGAGGGCGTCTTCGATTGGCTGGCCGAGCTGGGTTAATCAAGCAAAGACGGAGGGATGTTACCCCCATTCAAGGCAATCTTCCGCAGCACTGCCTTATGAAGCCACATATTCATTTGGGCTGAATCGTCCATCAGCTCCGAGGGACATCCAAGTTCGAGTGCCAGTTTATTGCGCGCTTCGCGGCTGCTATCAATTTTGAGGAGCGTAAGTAATTCAACGATCGAGACTTTCCAGTTGTCATTTCCACCGGAAAGTTGCTCCATTTGTTTCACTACATCTACTTCCGAAATTGGTCTGGGGATTGCGCGAGACGCTTGTGGATTAGATGTTACCGTACTAGCAGGTTTGGCTGCACTATCCACCTTTTTGTCTTCGGGTTTGCGGAGCCCAAGTTTTTCTAGAATATCATCCATGAAACTAATGTCGCGACCTCCATTAGTCGGGTAGGGGGTTATAGAAATTCTAATTATAACTCAGGACACGCTGAACCTCAGCAATTGAAAAAGCGAAGCCAACGAGCAGAATTACAGTGACGAATATCCCGTAATCAATCGGTCGGTCCGGTCAGGTCTCCATCAAGAAACACGGGTAAATGACCAAGGGCAATGATGTGCTGCCACTTGGCTTCGTCTCCCTCGGTGAAAATGGCCGATTCGGCGACGATGTCAGCGCCGGCCTTCTCCATCACGGCACGCATGCCTTGTTGGGTGGAGCCGGTGCTCACTACGTCGTCCACCAACACCACGCGGCTGCCGGTCACCAGTTCGCGATCTTTGGCGTCCAGATACAGGGTCTGGGGTTTGCCAGTAGTAATGGAGACAGTTTCAGCGCTGATGGCTTCACCCATGTAGGGCTTATAGGTCTTACGCAGCACCACGTAGGGCTTGCTGGTCTCCTCGGAGAGCGCATGGATGAGTGGGATGCTCTTGGCTTCAGCTGTCACCAGGGTGTCGTACCCCACGCCTTCCAGCTTCTTAGCCAACTCGTGGGCGCAAGCGCGTACGAAAGGCGTGTCGCCCAAGATGTTAAGCAAGGCGATGGTGACTCCTGGCGCTACTTCCACCAGCGGCAGTTCACGTTTCAGGCCGGCTATTTCCACGGGAAATGTTTTGGGCATGGGGTTCTCCTCGAGTACAGTCTAATTATAATTGCGCAGATGAATTCGCCCTGCCTGAGAGGAACAACGCCGGTTGGAAGAAAGGGTTGCAAGGTTTGTTCGGCTCGCCAACCCCTTCACTTCACTCGTTGTATAGCTCGCCTCAGGATGACGCCCTGGTTGTTATTAGCTCTCCTGACAGCCTGTGCACCCGCGCCTGCTGAGCATTTGGGAACGGAATGGCTTTCAGTCTATTTCAGCGACCCGAACGCGGCAGGCGCAGCGTTAACCCAGGGCGGCCCCGATGAGCCGTTGCAGGCGGCTTTTGACGCAGCCCAGGAAAGCATTGACATCGCCATATATGATCTGAACATGAACAACCTGCGCAACGCGCTGATCGCCGCTGCACAGCGAGGAGTGCCAGTACGCATGGTGATCGAAAGCGAGAACTTTTCATTGGAAGAACTGGCACCACTGCAGGCTGCCGGCATCTCGGTCATTGGCGACGAAAACCCGGACCTGATGCACCATAAATTTGCCATTATCGACCAGCAGGAAGTATGGACCGGCTCTTTCAACTACACCATCACGGATGCCTATGGAAACCGCAACAACCTGGTGAGGGTCAGATCCAGCCTGATTGTGGAAAACTATGCAGTTGAATTCGAAGAGATGTTTTCCCTGGGGCTGTTTGGCAGCGCTTCGCTGGTAAACACTCCAAATCCAAGCATCGCCATTCAGGGGACTGTCTTAGAAACGTACTTCTCGCCCGATGATGGAGTGCTTGCCCATTTAGTTGATCTGGTTAACAACGCGAAGGAGCGCATCTATTTCCTATCCTTCTCGTTCACTTCGGATGATCTGGCCGAGGCTATGATCGCCGCCAAGGAGCGTGGAGTAGAGATATTCGGCGTGATGGACGACACTCAGGCGGCCAACCCGGGCGGTGAGTTTGGCCGGCTGACTGCCAACGATATAGAAGTGCGCCTGGATGGGGAAGGTGGCCGCCTGCACCACAAGGTGCTGGTGATCGACGAATTCACCGTGGCAACCGGGTCGTATAACTTCAGCGCCAACGCCGAGAGCCGCAATGATGAAAACTCGCTGGTAATACACAATGCTGTCCTGGCGTCTGAGTTCGTGGAAGAGTTTTGGAGAATATGGGCAATAGCCGAACCTTGAGCACGATGAGCTCAAAGATCACAGAGAGCATAAAGCGTTTCTTTACGCGGGCCTAGCGCAACTATGAATATGATAATTTCTCCCCTGATCATCCTGCTGGCTTTTATTGCGTATAGCGGGCTGCATTCCATCCTGGCATCAGGCCGGGCCAAGGATTGGGCTCGCCGGCAATTTGGGGAAGGGTTGGTTATCCGTTTCTACCGACTATTCTTTAACTTTATAGGTGTGCTGACGCTACTACCCGTGGTGGCTTTGGTCGTTTGGCTGCCGGATCAACCCTTCTATGCTGCGCCGCTCTACTTGCGGCCGCTATTGCTAGCTGGGCAGGTATTGGGCGTGCTGCTGTTGGGCTACGCGCTTGGGCAGACGGATGCGTGGGACTTCGCCGGTTTGCGCCAGCTCAGCGATCGGGCTAGCCAGCCGCAGTTAGTTAC
>JBBDXQ010000104.1:0-12718 GCA_040902265.1 Anaerolineales bacterium | reverse complement strand
TACCCACTACCCTCAGCTGATCCCGAAACTGTCTCATATGTCCTGAACCAATACAGGCCATTGACACCACATCTGAGGTATTCTATAATTGCTTCTGAGCGATGAGGCTCGCTCGCCAATTTTTTGGCGAATTACCTTTCGGTTGATAGCCTCTGCCCTGGTTTTCCATGGCAGAGGTTTTTTTATTAACTACACAAAATTGCTGGTGAGAAAAAATGGCCAAAAAGAAACCTCTTTCGGTAAAAAAACAACGCCCGACCTATAAGGAAGTGTTGGACAAAAAAGAAGTCTGTATCGAAGTTACCGACGACACGTTAGAAGAATTGAAAGAGATTATCCAATTGCATTGGTGGGATTTCAACGAGGGAATACGCAGGATCCTCGGCGCGGGTATCGGCACGCTGCTTGCCGAAGAGACTGCAGAATCATCCTCTGCCGAAAGTAGGATCGGATTGCTTTCACAACGGCTGGTTATGTCAGAAGGAAAACTGGCGGGAGAGCGATTCGAGCTTTCCGGTATGCGTCAAACGGCAAGGCGTTTGGAACTTTCCAATAATGCACTTCACGAAGCGACCTCGATGCTCGCGGCAACTGTTGGCAGGCAAAATGAAGAACTTGTCAAACTTAAAACACAATTAAAGAAGAGGGAGCGCGAAATTGCACTCTTGAGCAAGAAAAAAAAAGCCCCGGCCTAATGATAAACCTGTCGGATCTAAATAATCGCTTTCCCGAGCGAGATTGATTTTCGCAAGGTGAGCCTTTGCTGACCTACTATTGCCCTTATTGCTGGGCGACTATCGAAAACGACACGGTTTCCTGTCGCAAGTGTGGGTTCGCTTTAGCCGACTATGATCACTGGTCCTTTAAGGAAAAACTTTTGCGCGCGCTAAATCATACCGTTCCTGAAAGGCGGATAATCGCAATTGAAACACTCGCAAAACTCAATAATATAGAGTTCTTGAAGGTGATTGATCGGATTATTTGGGATAACCGTGAAGACTATTACGTTGCGTCGGCGGCTATTCGAGCACTAGCCGACATGCGAAATCCCCTTGCGACGAGGTTTCTCAAAAAGGCTAGAAACCACCCGTCCCGTCTATTGAGACGTGAGGCAGAAAAAATGCTGGAGAAAATAAGGAGTTCGGAGTAATGCCTGAACCAACAAGGGCACGCAAGGAACTAATAGTTGCCTTAAGGGTATCGGGGTGCCCAGTATGTCGAACTGCCGTCGTTTCGGTCCAGCGCTATCTGAAGAGTGTTTTTTATGAGTATGTGAACGATACAGGATTACGCAAAAGGTTGCACCAAAGCCTGGGGTTCTGTAATTTGCACGCATGGCAAGCAGTTAATCAGGATTTAGGAAACAGTCTAGGGTTTGCAATGTTATATGAAAGTGTGATCAACGAGGTCTTAAACAGGCGGATTAAGACTAATTCGCATAATAACGACGCGAGGGCCTTATTCCCAACAGGGAATTGTCCCGCATGCGATGCCTGGGATAATGCGGTTGACTCTTTTATAAATCTACTGGTGCGCGAATTCACTAATCGCAGTGTGGTCGTAGCACTGCAAGAATCTGACGGTCTGTGTTTAAGCCACCTTGTTCAAACACTTGGCCGAAAAAAGGATTGGCCTGGTGCGGCTGCCTTGCTGGAGCTGCATCAAGAAAAACTCAAGGATTTACAAACGGAGTTAAAAGAATTTATCCGAAAAAATGATTATCGCTTTTCGCCAGAAGGGTATGGCAGTGAAGCCGATTCGTGGATCCGCACCATAAGCATGATCAATGGATTAAGTAAAGCCTAAGAATGGGTCCTCCGAGTTCCAATAAGTATTTAGGTGTTTCGCGCAATGTATTCGTTTTAGGTTTCGTAAGTTTTTTTAATGATGTTGCATCTGAAATGGTCTATCCCCTTGTTCCAATTTTTCTGACAAGCGTCCTCGGAGCACCAGCCTCTGTCGTAGGCTTGATAGAGGGAGTTGCTGAGGCAACCGCTGGCTTATTGAAAGTTGTATCTGGCTGGTTGTCGGATAGATTCGGGAGAAGAAAACCCTTTGTCCTTGCGGGATACGCCTTTTCAGCATTCTCCAAGCTGCTACTGGGGTTGGCGGGCACTTGGCTTACCGTTCTAGCCGCTCGTTTCTTTGATCGTCTGGGCAAAGGGGCGCGCACATCTCCGCGGGATGCCATGATCGCCGAAAGCTCCGCCGCATCAAATCGGGGCCGATCTTTCGGCTTTCACCGCGCCTTGGATACCTTAGGCGCAGTGGTCGGTCCGCTGTTGGCTTTATGGGCGCTTGACAATCTTGACGACAATTACCGCTTAATCTTTTTCCTCGCCTTTGTCCCGGCATTAGTTGGAGTTATCTTGCTCCTATTTGTAGTGAAAGATCAACACCCCAAGCCCTTGTCTACGGCGACATTCGTTTTTAAATGGGCTGCGCTAAGTAAGCCATTCAAGCAGTTTCTGCTAATTAGTCTGATCTTTGCCCTCGGCAATAGCTCGGATGCGTTTCTCATCCTGCGGAGTCAAGATCTGGGGCTCACGGTAACCACGGTCGTTCTCGTTTATGTGCTATTCAACCTGTCTTATGCCGTCTTCTCCATTCCTGCAGGTGTAGTTTCGGATAGGATTGGTCCTCGCCCGGTGCTCGTCATCGGGTTTCTACTATTTTCATTTGTCTATTTATCATTCGGCCTGGCCGAACAAACCATATTTTTATTCTTCTTATTCCCTATCTACGGGATCTTCATGGCTTTGACGGAGGGGGTGGGCAAGGCTTATATTTCCAGTATGGTGCCTTCGGGACAATTTGGTACCGTCTTCGGGATATATCAAACTGCTGTTGGGGTTTGCATTTTCGCGGCTTCTTTTTTGGCTGGATTGCTCTGGACCTATGTGGATGCAAGTGCGCCTTTCATTTTCGGAGCGGGAACGGCGCTCATCGCTACAGTTCTGCTTATGACAGTTGCGAAGCAATGAAATTGAACCACTTGGGAGCTAGATGCTATAATAATTGCCGACCCTGCAGTTGGATCTTCCCCCAAAAGCCTGCTTAAGATGTCCATAATCAATTCTGATCCTTAGAAAAGGACCGGTCAATTCACGCATGCAACCTACAAGCGCAATTCAAAATCAACCCCAGGAGGCCTGGCACCAGTTGGATGCCGCGGAGGTCGAAAAGCGGCTGGCCACTTCGCACGATCAAGGCCTTAGCGAACAGGAAGTAAAAGCCCGCCTGGAAAAATATGGCTACAACCAATTGGATGAGGCCCCGCCCACCTCCTTCCTGGCCATGCTTTGGGAGCAGTTCAATAATTTCGTCGTCTGGCTGCTGCTGGCAGCGGCTGGCATCTCCGGCTTCCTGGGCGAATGGCTGGAATCCGGTGCCATCCTGGCTATCGTGGTGCTCAACGCCGGCTTTGGCATTATGCAGGAGCGCCGCGCTGGGAAGACTTATTCGAAAAAACTACTTCGGGAGAGAAGAATCCATGAAACCTGCGCCTAAAGAGTCAACGCTACGCTGGCATACCCTGCCCAGCGAAACAGTATTCTCTCGCCTGAAGGCCACGCCGACCGGGTTGACCGGGGTTGAGGCGGTTCAGCGTCTAGCGGAACATGGCCCAAATGAATTGCAAGCTGCCCCCAGGATCTCACCGTGGGCGTTGCTTCTCGAGCAGTTCAAGAATGTGCTGATTGTTATCTTGCTGGTCGCAACGGCGCTTTCGGCCTTCCTCGGCCACGGGACCGAAGCCATTGCCATTGCTGTCATCGTGCTTTTTTCGGTGCTGTTGGGGTTTGTGCAGGAACACCGCGCCGAACGCGCCATCGAGGCCTTGCGCCAAATGGCCGCACCCACGTCCGCTGTCCTGCGTGATGGCGAGGAAGTTGAACTTCCAGCCCGTGACCTCGTGCTGGGCGATGTGATTCTCTTACGCGCTGGCGACAAAATCCCCGCCGATGTTCGACTCATTGAAGCGGTTAATTTGCAGGTCGAAGAGGCGGCACTCACTGGAGAGTCGGTTCCGGTGGAAAAACACACCGCGCCAATTCTCGGCCACGATTTAGCCATGGGTGATCGCAAGAACATGGGCTACGCTGGCACCGCCGCCACCTATGGCCGCGGTCGCGCGATAGTCGTCGCTACTGGCATGAACACCGAGTTCGGCAAGATTGCCCAAATGCTTCAAACGGTGGAGACCGGCAAAACTCCTCTGCAAATCAATCTGGATAAGGTCGGTCATATGCTGGCGCGGGCCGCCATTGTGATTGTTGCAATCATTGTCGCCCTCGGCCTGTTCCGTGGCCAGCCCTTCATCGAAATGTTGATTTTTGGTATTGCGTTGGCAGTGGCCGTCGTCCCTGAGGCCCTGCCCGCCGTGGTCACCATCTCGCTTGCCCTGGGCGTGCAGAGGATGGTTAAGCGCAATGCGCTCATGCGCCGCCTCCCGGCGGTGGAAACGCTTGGTAGTACGTCCGTTATCTGTTCTGACAAGACCGGCACACTAACGAAAGACGAGATGACGGCCCGCAGAATTTTTGTGGCCGGGCAAGTACTGGAAGTGTCCGGGGCAGGCTATGAACCGCAGGGCCGTTTCTCGCGCAATGGCTCCACCTTCGAGTTATCCAACCCCTTGAAACTGTTACTGCGGGCTGCCACGCTGGCCTCCGACGCGCACATCGTCCATAGCGAGGCCGATGGCCGTTGGCACGTCAAAGGCGACCCGACCGAGGGGGCCCTGGTGGTGATGGCCGCTAAAGCCGGACTACACAAGGCCGACCTCGACAGGCAATTCCCGCGCGTGAATGAAATCCCGTTCACTTCCGAAACCAAACGTATGACCACGCTCCACACTGGGCCGGAAGGTGTCATCATTTATTCCAAAGGCGCACCGGAAATCATCCTCGACTCGTGCGCACGGCAGTTGATGGCAGAAGGGGAGGCGGCGCTTGACGCCGCGAGTCGAGAGGCGATTCTGGAATCGGCCCGCCAGATGGCGAGCGGGGCTCTGCGCGTGCTGGCGGTGGCCTACAGAACGGGTGGCACACTGGAAACCGCCGAACACGACATGACCTTCCTCGGTGTGGTGGGGATAATTGATCCACCGCGTCCCGAGGCGAAGGCCGCGATTCAAACGTGCGAGCAGGCCGGGATTAAGGTCGTGATGATTACCGGCGACCACCCGCTCACCGCCCAAGCCGTGGCCCGTGAACTAGGTTTGCTTAAGAATGGCCGCGTGGTCACCGGAGTAGAGTTGGATGCGATTAGCGAAGCCGACTTTGAACGCGAGGTAGAAAACATTGAGGTCTACGCCCGTGTCTCCCCGGCGCATAAACTCCGCGTGGTCACAGCCCTACAAAAGAACGACCACATTGTCGCAATGACGGGGGACGGGGTGAATGACGCGCCCGCGCTTAAGAAAGCTGACATCGGCATCGCCATGGGCATAACCGGCACAGATGTGACTAAAGAGGCTGCCGCCATGACGCTTACCGACGACAACTTTGCTTCCATTGTGGCGGCTGTCGAGGAGGGCCGGGGCATCTTCGGTAACATCAAAAAATATCTGATGTACTTGCTTTCGTCCAATATCGGCGAAATTGGCTTGATGGCCGGGACCACATTGCTTGGCCTGCCTTTGCCCTTAAGCGCCGTGCAAATTCTGTTCGTCAATCTCGCCACCGATGGCTTGCCCGCGCTGGCTTTAGCCGTGGACCCGCCCGAACGCGACCTCATGCGCCGCAAGCCGCGCAACCCGCGTACTGGGATCTTTACCCGGCCTGTTATTACTCTGATGCTCGTTGGTGGATTATGGTCGGCGGCAATCAATCTGGGTATGTTTGCCTGGGCGTTGAATTCCGGGCGCAGTCTCGAAGAATCCATGTCGATGACGTTTGTCTCGCTGGTGTTGATTCAATTCTTCAAAGCCTACAACTTCCGCTCCGACCGCCTCTCGGTTTTAGTTCGACCCTTTGCCAACAAATGGTTGAATTGGGCGATTCTGTGGGATGTCGTGCTGTTAGTATTAATTATCTATGTGCCTTACCTGCACGATGCCTTCGGCACTTACTATCTACCGCTGGTGGATTGGGCCATCTCCTTTCTTCTAGCTAGCACCATTTCGCCCGTGCTGGAACTGGCGAAGTGGATGGAGCGGCGCGGCTGGTTTGGGAAATTGACATAAATTATCGATCAATTACCGAACTGATAAATCATGGATTGGTTATCTGACCCTCAGGCCTGGATAGCATTCGTCACTCTGGTTACGCTCGAACTCGTACTCGGCGTGGCGATCACCGCAGCCTGTCTGACGGCCTACGGCCTGGGGTTGGCCATGCACCCAGAGCCAGCCGGTGTGTTTAATACCACGGCAGCCACCATGGCTTTCGTCACCCTCTCATTCTCCGAGCTGTTCCGCGCTTTTACCGCCCGCTCTGAGCGCTACCCGTTGCTGCGCATCGGCATATTCAGCAACCGCAACATGACTTACGCAGTGATGGCCTCGGCTGTGCTGCTTCTGGCGGTGATCTATGTGCCGTTCATGAACGAGATCTTCGATACCATCCCCCTGGACTGGTCGCACTGGCAGTATGTGCTGCCGCTGCTCTTCGTGCCTTCGCTGGTAGCCGAGATCACCAAGGCGATCGTGACCCGCCAGTTAAGCCGGCGAGCGCTTCAGCCGGCCTAGTGCTGCTCTAAAAACCAGGGGTGGGTATAAAACCCGCCCACCCGCAACATTTGCGCGGCCTTATGAGCGAGGGTCTGAGGCCTCTCCTTACTAAAACATGATTGCCATAGGGCGGGGAAACACCCCGCCCCTGGCAGCAACAGAAGCACGCAGCTACTATCCTAGTTGACGTCTCAACCTCCGCGATCACCCAGTTGTGTATCCCAGCTTGTCGTCCAAGCGCTGGTCGGTGGCCTACCCCCAGACTCGTCGAGAGCACTCTGAATCTCACACCCTGGCTTCACGCAGTTGGATGCGCATTTGCGTGAGAGAATGCTTCGGGCGCCGACCTGCTTCTCTGCAACAGGCCGGCGGCCCGAATTAGCGCTATTAATTACACAGAATGGGGGGAAAGGGCGCGTTTGGTGGCGTGCGTCAAGGGCCTGGATAGGAATTGGATGGCAGTTTTATCTTTTTAACCCCACCACAAAACAGCATCTCGCAAAACTAAGAGACCCTTCCTTTCGAAGGGTCTCTTTTTATAGCGCGTATCTGAACTAGGCCAGCTTTTCAGCGCGGGCAGCCAGGGAGCGGCCCAGGAACATAATGCCGATACCAAACACCGGGTGCATGGCCTTGGCGTACGATGGCAGGCCTTCAATATGCAGCAGCGCGCCTTGCAGCGGCATGATCATGAGCAGCACCAGTACGGTTAAAGCGATGATGGGTGTACCCATACGCCCAGCCAGGGCAAGGATCAGCATTACCAGGGCGATGATGGCCAGCAGCAATCCACCCAGCCCATGGATATTGGAATTGATGACTCCAAAGTATGCCGCTCCGATCAGGATGATCTGCACAAAACCCCACGTAAATATGAAATTGCCTAACCAAATGAATAATTTATTTGCGCTCACTGAAAAACTCTTCTTCGGATTTGATTAACCGGGATTATATAGGTGTTTTTGATGGCCGCCCAAGGTTGTAAGATTGGGTGATGCTACCGAGCTACGCTGCTGATAGTGCCAGGGCTGGCTCGAAGGCCAGCGAGTCTAGCAAGGCAACAAAACCTTCGGCAGTCCGGCTGGTCAGCAAGCGCTCACGTTGCTCAGCTTTCAGCCCATACGGGCTGATGTATTTGGCCGCGTGCTTGCGGAAGAGCACCAGCCCGCGTTCGGCGCCGTAGAAGCCCAGCATAGCCTCCAGGTGCGCCTGCATGGTCTCGCGCACCAGCTGGTTGCTCACCTCGCCGCGGTCCAGGCCGGCGAAGATCCAGGGATTGCCGATGGCGCCGCGGGCGATCATCACCGCATCGCAGCCGGTGAACTCCCGCATGCGTTGGATATCCGCTATTGTGCGCACGTCGCCGTTGCCCACCACCGGGATGCGCAAGGCGGCCTTGATCTCGGCGATCGCCTCCCAGTTGGCTTCGCCGCGATAGGCCTGCTGCCGAGTGCGGCCATGCACAGCCAGCAGTTGGCCGCCATTATCCTCCACGATGTGCGCCACGTCTAAATAATTCAGGTTGTCTTCGTCCCAGCCCAGGCGTATCTTGCCAGTTACCGGGATGTCTAGTTCCCTGCTCAGTGTGCGAAAGATCTCGGCGATCTTGGCGGGCTCGCGCAACAGCCCGGCGCCCGCGCCGCGGCCGGAAACGCACTTGGCCGAGCAGCCCATATTCACATCGAGGATGTCCGGCTGGCGCTCGCGCAGCAACCGAGCAGCCTGCAGCAGGCGGACGGGGTCGTCATCGAATACCTGGAAGACGATGGGGCGCTCTTCTTCCCTAAAGGTCAGACGCTCGTCCAGGCGCGCTTGGCCGGCAATCACGTCGATGGCGTTGACGAATTCCGTATAGCTCATTGCGGAACCCAGCCGCCGGGCCAGTGAGCGGAAAGGGAGGTCGGAGAATCCATCCATGGGCGAGAGAATGGTCTCGCCATACACCGGGATGTTGCCCACAAAGAAGCTAGCTTTGTTTTCCACGTTCTACAATCGGCTGCCAAACTTTTCGGCAACCGCGCTCTCCAGCACTGACTTTGCCAATGGGCGGCTGGGCATAAAAGCCAAACGGCCCTCCTTTAAATCGAGGTCGATCTTATCTTTTAGAGAGTCGAGCGCTTGTTTCACTTTCTCGTCAGTCAGAAATTTCTTTAAACCGAATTCAGCCAGTTTTCGATATGCTAGGGGACCACGCGGTTTGCCGGTGATCAGAGTTAAGCGCGTACCGCCTTCGATCGGGTCTAGGCGATAGGTGGAATACACTGCGGTATTGGGGAGCGGCATGGTCTCGTGGGTGGTGTATTGTGCAAAGGGCCGCCAATCTACCACAGTGTGCAGGGAGGTGCCCGTTCCGTGGACGCAAACGTAAACAGTTTCCTCGCCCGTGCGCACAGTTTCTTTCTCCACGGTTTGCTGGGAGACATCCATCAGCAGCGCCCGCGTTTGGGGCATGGTGACGTACTCCCAAAGCTGAGCGGCTGGAATAGAAAAATCATAGGCAAAGACGTGGAAGGCTTCCTCCACCTTCACTTCGATGCGCGCCTCCTCGCGGCGGCGTTCCCACACGCCGTGCAGGTCCTGCACATATAAGGTCACTTCGCCCACATCTGCAAAACTTTCGTGGTGCACAAGCATCTCCGCGCTATAAGCGCCCAGTTGAAATTTATCCACCACGGCTTGGGTATAGGCGACGTAAGCGCGCAACCCGCTTTGCTCGCTGATCTTATTTTTGAGCAGGCGATGCAGCAAATTGACATCGGCGCCGAGCAGTTCGCGATAGGCGCCCATCTCCTGCGCTGCAAATTTGCCATAATGGACGAACATCTTCAAGTCGAGGTTGGGCAGGTTGCGGCAGGCATTGCACGGGCAGGTGGTATTCAGCACCATCAGTTCCAGCGCCTTGCGAAATGCCACGTAGGTGCCCTCCATCATTTCCAACAAGCTTTGGCCCTGCAGAAACGCGTTTCCCGGCGCGTAGGAAAACACCGCGTCGCCTTCCAGCTTTGCGATGTTGAATGGGGATTGGGTATGTTCGATCAGGATCTGCAGCAAGGCGGTTAAGCTGTCCCGGGCGTGTTCCAGTTCCGAATCGCGCACATAGCTGCCATAGCCGCTGATGTCGGAAATGACCAGGAATCCTTGGTCGGCCATACCTATATTTTAATCCAGCGAAAAGGGCTTTATTGACCGGAAAGGACCACAGCCACCCCTAGAAAGATGAGGTGCGCCGCCTGATCCTGCAGAAGGTAAAAGGTGCTGGCATCCTCGCCCTGGGGGTTTTGCCTCAACAGCCGCCGCCACCACACAAGGGGGACGCGCGTATCAATGAGAATATGCGTGATCCCCAGGCCGATGGCTATCAGCGGGGCGAAGACCAGCAGATTGCCGGCGATGTTCAAGGCGCCGTGCATCCAGGCAGCCGGGTGGCTAAAGTTCATTTTGTTGTCGGCGATCCAATCAGGCTGCAGGAAAAAATCGACGATCAAATGCACGATAAAACCCTTGATAAATAATTCCGCCATGAATTAAGTATAGACCAGAGCGGGGAGATTGGGGCGCAGGGATCCACCCGAGGTTCTTGGCGTTTTTTTCGCGGTTCGCGTATTCTTCCTAAACCATGCAGTGTATACTTTTATTTCCATTCCACTCTTAGAGGTCCCCACATGGCACCCGAATTTGATACCCAGCTTCAAAAATACGCCGAGCTGATCGTGCACATTGGCCTGAATTTGCAAAAGGGCCAGAAGCTGGTGATCAGCGGCAAGAACCTGTTCCGCGGCGCGCCGTTGAACAGCGCTCCACTGGTGCGCCAGATCGCCGCCACCGCCTATAAGGCTGGCGCCCGGCTGGTTGACATCATGTGGGACGACGACCAATCCCAGCTGATTCGCTTTAAGTATGCGCCGCGCGATTCATTCGGCGAATACCCCACCTGGCGCACCCGCGCCCTCTTCGAATACGCCAACAATGCAGACGTCATCGTCTCGATCTACGGGGAGGACCCCGATCTGCTCAATGGTCAGGACCCCAAGCTGGTAGCACAAGCCCAGCGAACCATGGAAAAACACATGCAGCCGCAGATGGACCTGCTGATGAAGAACGCGTACGCCTGGCTGCTGGTGGCCGCACCTAATGCCGCCTGGGCGGCTAAGGTGTTTCCCGACCTGCCGCCTGAACAGCAGATGGACGCCATGTGGCAGATTTTTTTCAAGCTGTGCCGCATCGACCAACCCGATCCGGTGGCTGCCTGGAAGAAGCACATCCAGCAATTGAAGGCAGTTAGCGAATACATGAACGCCAAGCAATACCATGCCCTGCACTACGCCGGACCGGGCACAGATCTCACCGTAGGCTTGCCAGCCGGGCATATTTGGAACAGCGCCCAGTCGGACACACAGGGCGGCATCACCTTCACACCCAACCTGCCCACCGAAGAGATCTTCACCTTGGGCGACAAGAACCGCGCCGAAGGCACGCTGAAAGCCACTATGCCGCTTAGCTACGGCGGCCGCCTGGTGGAGGATTTCAGCGTCACTTTCAAGGATGGTCGTGTGGTGGAAACCAAGGCTGCCAAGGGTGGGGAGGTGCTCAAGGATGTGCTGGCCAACGACGACGGCGCCGGCCGCGTCGGCGAGATCGCCCTCGTACCCCATAGCTCACCCATCGCCCAATCCGGCTTGCTGTTCTATAACACCTTGTTCGACGAGAATGCTGCCTGCCACTTTGCCATCGGTCGCGCCTATCGCTTCACGCTTAAGGGCGGCGAGGGCATGAGTTCCGCAGAGTTCGCTGCAGCCGGCGGAAATGAGAGTCTGGTGCATGTAGATTTCATGGTCGGCTCCAATCAACTGGATATTGACGGCCACACCAGGGATGGCAAAGCGGAACCAGTGATGCGCAAAGGCGAGTGGGCTTTTTCCACCTAACCCACTTTGCCAATGTAGCCCGCTGGTTCTTTTCGGACAATTCACCTCATCTCAAAGGAGTTCTACATGCCAAATGTTGACTTCGCTGTTAACGGTCAAACCCGCCAAGGCTATTTGGCCTTGCCGGAATCAGGTAGTGGACCCGGTTTACTATTTTTGCATGCCTGGTGGGGATTGAATGATTTCTTCAAATCCCAGTGCGATCGATTTGCAGCTGCAGGGTTCGTGGTCTTCGCGCCCGACCTGCACTTCGGCAAGATAGCCAACACAGCTGCAGAAGCTGAGCAGATCCTGGCTGAGCGCGATATCGAAGCCACACAAGCCACATCCGAAGCCGCAGTCCCTTATCTGCAAAAACTTCCCGCCAAGACTGGCGATACCTTGTGCGCTATCGGTTTTTCGATGGGCGCTATGTATGCCCTGGAACTCAACGCCACTTTTCCAGATGCTTTCTCTAAGATCGTGCTTGTCTATGGCGGCGCGGGTGCTGATCTGGCCTCCGGCAAAGCACGCTTTCAAGCCCACTTTGCTGAAACAGATCACCTCGAGCCAATAGAGGAAGTGCGTAAAATGAAAGCCCCTGACCTTGAACTGCACATTTATCCCGGCACAGGGCACTGGTTCTTCGAGTCAGATCGCCCAGAGGCCTACAATGCCGAAGCTGCACAATTGGCGTGGAGCCGGGCTCTGGCTTTTCTCAAATCGTAGCCAACAGCCTGTCCTTGCCAGCCTGGGGCTGATGTTATGATTGCCAACCTCTATTCGCCCGGAGGTGCTCTATGCAACAAGTTCTCGCCGAAAAGATCCTGACCCGCACCGGCGCCAAACAAGGCGCACTGGCCGATCTATCCCTGATCATCCTGGGCAGCTTGCTGGTAGCTGCGGCTGCGCAGCTTAGCCTCCCCTTGCAACCGGTGCCGATCACCGGCCAGACCTTCGCGGTCTTGCTGGTGGGCATGCTGCTCGGCTCACGCCGCGGGGCGTTGGCCCTGGCCGCTTACCTGGCGCAGGGCGTCGCCGGCCTGCCCGTATTCGCCGAAGCCAAGTTCGGCCTGGCCACTGTGCAAGGCCCGACCGGCGGCTACCTGCTTGGCTTCATCGCCGCCGCCTGGCTGGTGGG